>CAJVZZ010000014.1 GCA_913020435.1 uncultured Flavobacteriales bacterium
CACAAGGAACCTGTTTTTGCAATATTTAGCTTAAAGTTATTACCCGTGAAAATTGCTGTAGAATCAATTGAATAACACAAACTATCGGTTTTCCATGGTCTATAAGAAATCCCAGTTCTATGACTCAAAGGATATAAGATCCTAGGTGGCAAGCTACAATACCTATGTGCACATCGGTCGGTAAAGTTCATCCAGAAATATCTATTCCAACGAGTTGCTCCAGACCCTTTGAGCCCTGCACAACCGATATTTGTAGCCTTAGCGTTTGTCGAATCAACATAAGTCGCTGTATCTGATTATCAATTATTGTAAAACAGTATTTCAGCTACGACCAGCTACTATCAATACTATTTCGCCTTTTGGAGGGTGTTCTTCATAATGTTTGAGCACTTCAGAGCATTTTCCTCTTCTATTCTCTTCATAAATCTTTGTCAATTCTCTTGACACGCAAACTTCTCTATCCTCTTCAAAAAACTCAATTAACTGACCCAATGTTTTTACCAATCGATGCGGCGATTCATATAAAATGATGGTTCGTTCTTCCTGGGCCAAGATTTTAAATTTAGTTTGACGACCTTTTTTATGCGGCAAAAAACCTTCGAATACAAAGCGATCGCAAGGCAATCCGCTATTTACCAAAGCAGGCACAAAGGCAGTTGCTCCTGGTAATGTTTCAACTTTTATATCGTTTAAAAGACATTCGCGTACCAACAAAAAACCTGGATCTGAAATACCTGGAGTTCCGGCGTCACTAACCATAGCGAGTGTTTCCCCGTTTTTCAATCGCTCAATTACTCGAGCAAGAGCCTTATGCTCATTGTGCTGATGAAAAGCTGCAACTGGTTTAGAAATCTCATAATGCTTGAGCAATTTAGCAGTTTGTCTTGTATCTTCAGCTAAAATTCCATCAACCTCATTCAACAAACGAATCGCTCGGTAAGTGATGTCTTCTAAATTTCCTATCGGTGTGGGTACCAGTATTAGCATAAAATTCTAGTTTCCTGCAAATTTAGATATTGCAATGCAGCTCTAATCTTGTTCTAAACTAAATTTTTATCAAACGAATTGAAATTTGTAAATCGGAATTATGGGTTTGCAGATGGAGGTAACCCTAAATTGGAGTAGACTATTAGTAAAAGATTAGCTGTATCTTCTTTTAATAATGGTAATGAATTCCTCGGCAATTTCATTATCCTCTTTCCAGCCAAATTGTGGAATAAACTTAGCGATAAGAAGTCGCTTTGCATCGTCCAAGGACGAAAGATGATTGAATTCATTGATAGCACGAACAAATTCCTGTCCATCGCCACCAAATAATTCATTGGTAAAATAAAATCGTTCGTTTAGTCCAAAAGCAGCACGAAGGTCGACAATTGCGTTATTGGCTAACATTTCAGCTACTTCGATTCCCGGAGTGTTTTTAGGCGGCACAAGTTGATCTTGATTTTCTTTCACTGGCTCAGGGTCTCTGTCTATTGAAGATTCTTCTTCTATTCCAGTATTTTCTAGTGATTCTCTTTCTGGCTGTTCTTCTATTACCTTTTCCTCAACTTCAGGTTCGGTTAGTGTATCAGCGCTTTCTTGCTCAATATTTTGTAAAACTTGGAATGCTGCGACAGCCTTTAGCAGTTCTGTGCTGATTCTTAGGTAAGCTTGCAAATCATCAATCTCACTTTTCAGCTCAACGCTTGGCAATGCCAATAGCTCCTTTTTCAAGGATTGAATTTGCTGCTTAAGTTCTTCGATTTTGTGTTGCATAGTTTGTTTAACGCTACAGACAACAAATTTATTTTAATTATCATGATAGTTATAGCTTTATCGTATCAAAAAAGACAAGGAATTTTCTTAGTTGATTAGCTTTGTCGCAACACTATGTTTTTAGAAAATAAAATAGAAAAAGAACGCCGGGCAGGTTGGATAGAGGTCATCTCCGGTTCTATGTTCTCAGGAAAAACCGAAGAACTCATCCGAAGAATGAGAAGGGCACAATTCGCAAAGCAGCGTGTTGAAATCTTTAAACCTCAAATCGATACACGTTATTCTGAAGAGGACGTAGTCTCTCATGATGATAATGCTATCCACTGTACTCCTGTGCCGAGCTCAAATAATATTCTTTTGCTCGCAGATAATGTCGAAGTTGTTGGAATTGATGAAGCTCAATTCTTCGATGATAACCTTCCAAATGTTTGCAATCAATTAGCAAATTCTGGAATACGAGTAATTGTTGCGGGCTTAGATATGGATTTTAAGGGTCAGCCTTTCGGGCCTATGCCGCATCTTATGGCAATTGCAGAATACGTTACCAAGGTGCATGCGATTTGTGTGAAAACTGGAAACTTAGCAAACTATTCTCATAGACTCACCAATAATGATGGATTGGTAGAGTTGGGTGCCATTGAAAACTATCAGCCTCTCTCTCGCGAGGCATATTTTGCAGCTTTAGAAGAAGATAAAAGGGCTAAAGATCAAAAATAAATGGCTGGATTTAGAGATTCGTTGCTTGAAATTAGTGAAAACGCTCTTTTACATAACTTGAATTATTTCAAGAATCTAATTAATCATTCAGCAAATCTAATTCTAGTTCTAAAAGCGAATTCATATGGTGCTGGAGCAATAAATATTGCCCGACTTTTTGAAAATGAAATAAGAATTGAATATTATGCAGTTGCAAGTATCTCGGAAGGAATAGAACTAAGGCAAGCTGGTGTTAAGAAAAAAATAATAATTCTTAGTCCAAATGCAGATCGTTTTTCTGAACTGACAACGCACAAATTAGAGCCCGTTATTATCAATAACATAAATCTAAAAAGGTTCATAACTCAATTAGGCACAAACAAAGATTATCCAGCACATCTAAATTTTGATACAGGAATGCATCGTGTGGGATTTAGAGAAAACGAAATAGAAGAAGTAAGTCGATTATTGAATGAAACTAATTGTATTAAAATAACGACTATATTTTCTCATTACAGCGGATCGGGTAGTCTTGTATTTGATGAATTTACTGCAGAACAATCAGAAAAGTTCAATGCTATGTTTAATCAGTTAAGCTCATTTCTAACTTATCAACCAAAGACACATATGAACAACTCAAGCGGTCTCGAGCGCTTTAATAAAGACCAAAATACGCTTCACAGATTAGGCCTAGGTCTTTACGGACATTCAGTTGAAAATGAAGCTCTAAACAATGTCTTTGTATGGAAAACAAAAGTTGCCCACATTCAATGGGTTGAAAAAGGGGAAAGCGTTAGCTATAATCGAAGTTGGATTGCTCCAAAACGCAGTAAAATAGCTACTGTATTTGTAGGTTATGCCGATGGACTTAACCGACGGTTGTCGAATGGTAAGTGGTCCTTAAGGATTGGAGATAATTTACTTCCAATAGTAGGAAGTATCTGTATGGACTTGTCTATGGTTGACGCAACTAATATCGACCTGCAACCCGGCGACACACTTACCATCCTAAATTCAGTGAAGGACATTAAAGATATGGCAAAAGTGCTTGGAACTATAAGTTACGAAATACAAACTTCGATTTCATCTAGAATCGAGCGCTTATACGTATAGCCTAGCTTTTACTACCTTCATTTTGAAACTGTTCATTTAGTTTTTCTTGCTGCTGTTTTGTCAAGACCAGACTCAGACTTTCAATTATCTCTCGCGCAAGCTCTTGTTTGTGCATCCCAACCAATTCTATAGAAGATGCTCGAGTTAAAAAATAAATGATTTCTTTTTCTTTTTCTAAAAGGTCGCCCCCTTTATCGCTAGGTTCATTGGCTAAATTTTCCAGACCCGCCTCTATATTTGCTTTTCCTTCTCTTGTATTTCTCCTAGTAAGCTGTGCCAATCCTAAAATCAGCTGATTTCGAGGATCATCAGGAGCTAATTTGTAAACTTTTTTAGAGTAATAAGCTGCCTTCCTATACTTACTTTCATGGTAATAATACTCAGCCTCATCAAGGCCAATAAATCTTAGATTTTCAATATCTGGGGAATAGTAAAGGTCATAATCTCCAGGGTTCTCAGTCTTGTTTTTGTACTTAACGTACTTAGTGCCATACTTTAAAGCATCTTTAAGTAAACGCGGATTATTTTCAGTAAAATGTCTATCATTAAGTAATTTAACTGAAGATCTCATGGCAAACACATATACTTCTGGGCTAGTTCTGTACTTGTCTTTTTCCATTCGTTTTAGTGACTGGAAGTAACACTCTTCGTGTTTATCCATTATATATAAATCGAACAGTTTCTGAAAGTCGGAATTAACAACTTGAGCATCTAAGTTGAATAATGTAATTAATAATAGAGTAATTGATGAAAAAAATTTCACAGGAAATAGATTTTAAAAAATTGAGAAATGAGAAAATTGATCTAGGAATAGATCAAATGTCAAGTGACGCTATGAAAGTTCATGAAATAGATATCGGCGGATTGCCGTTGCAAGAGACTTAACTTTATGTTTCTTCTGTTGATTATATCCATTCTTTCAAAGGTATAAAATTAAATAGATTAAGAAAAATGAGGTGTAACGGAATGGATCTGCAAATTCACAAGTTTGGCACAGTATTAGTTTAAATGTACTCGAACTAAAATTACAGTTATGAAAACACTTAAAAAAACATTAATAGGATTAGCAGTATTGGCGCTTTTTTCTTTTGATAAGAAAATAGTGTTAGAAGAAAAACCTGAAAGCTTTAAGCATCAAAAACTGTCTAAAGTGAAACCGTTTCAAGAAGGAGAGAAGCTATCTTACCGTGCACACTATGGCTGGTTAGACGCAGGTACTGCTGACCTAACTATTATCAAGCAAGATACTGCCATAGACGGAAATCCAGTTTTTCACGCTTTAGGTGAGGGGAAAACATTAAGCGTTTTTGAATGGTTTTATAAAGTCAGAGACGTTTACGAAACTTACATGGACGAAAGTACTTTAGCACCACGAAAATTTAAAAGAAGAGTTAACGAAGGAGGATATATAATTAATAGAGATTATCATTTTGTTCCAGAACAAGCTCAAGTAAACACTGCTGCTAAAGGAACTATAAAAACTCCCGTTGATGTTCAAGATATGCTGAGTAGCTTTTACTACCTAAGAGCGTTAGATTTTAGCAACGCCAAACAAGGTCAAATCTTTAGAATTAATGCTTTTATGGATTACGAAATGTGGCCTTTTTATGTGAAATATAGAGGAATTGAAGAGGTGAATGTTTCTATAGGAACATTCAAATGTCACAAATTCGTGCCAGTAGTTCAAGAAGGCAGAATATTCAAAAGCGAAGAAGACATGAGTGTTTGGGTAACTGCAGATGCAAACAAAATTCCAATTCTAATAGAAAGTAAAATTTTGGTAGGAAGCGTAAAGCTGGAAATCAGTGGATATGGTAATTTGATTGATCCGATTGCAAAAATAGATAAGAAAAACCGTGGATGGTTTTAATCTTCGACCAACACTTTTAAAAAAAAGGCGAGTAAAAATACTCGTCTTTTTTTATTTCCTTTTTTGAATACAAATCAATGAATAAAACAATTCACGAGAAACACATCCGAAGACTGATTTTGCGTTTAACGCGTCTATTCAGATTTCTTAGGTTACCTATCATAGGCATAAGCCTCAACTTCTTGTACAATTTAATTACGAGCAGTATGAGGGGTTTTTGCAAAAAGCCAAGCTTATAATTCTATTAATCACTCTAAATCTTGCCAGCTTTTTCACTCAGTTTCCGTTATTCCTATGTTGGGTTCAATTTCAATAAGCGCTTTTCCTCTGGCCATTTCTAACGGCAGATTAAAACGTTTTAGGCAGGCTTGTTCATTTCAGACATAGAATTTCCTGATAGTTTCTTAGAAATGTATTTCTAATCGCTGACTCTAGTATGTCCAAAAGTCAATATTGGATTATCAATTTCGGTTGATTCAACAAGCCCCTTTTTATAGTTGTAAGTAGTCTTTCTTCCTGTTTTTTTATTAATTATATCATAAGAACTCTTGTCTGATTTCTCCATTTTATTAAAAAATCCAAATAATTCAGCGTAGTTGTGTGAATACTTAATTGGATCTTCCGGTTCAACAAAAAACAACATGGATGAGGTAACAAAAATGGCAGGAGTATTCAATAATTCATCTCTAACTTTCTTCTCCTCATCAACACGATGAATCCTGTAATTGGATCCCGTGTATTGAGTATGATTAGATTCTCGCAATTCTGCATTCACGAATACATCAACGTGGCACACCATTAATGTATCTCGATAAAATGTGGACTTACTAGTAAACTGAACTCGATACTTACTGAATAAGTATGAAATTGAAACATCGCTTGTTGCATCGTAAAACGTTGAATCGCCTTTAACTTCTTTGGAAACTTTGTACATTCCAATATCAAAGAAAGCTGCACCAATTGTAAACTTTAATGTAGTAATTTGAGCCTGACTCGAGCAAGCGTAAAGCATGTATAAAACAAAAGAAAAAATGAGCCGTTTTTGCATAAAATAAAAATAAACAGATTTCTGTTTACAACAAGCCAAACAAACCAAAATTACTTAGTCTTTAAACAACATTTTTGATATGTGCTAAGATCCCTAAAAATTTTCCTTTTTGCAAGTCTACTTTCACTACTTGGGACATCTTGCGGTGGTGATGAAAACTTAGCAGATATTTCTATGCCTAATGATTCTATCCCAGAGGTCAAGGTGAATATGGCCTATGGATTAAATCTTGATTCTTTTATCGTAAAAGAAGGGAAAATCAAGAAAAATCAAATGCTTTCTCACATCCTTCTTATTAATCATATTCCTTGGCCTGAAATTGATCGTTTGGTCAAAAAATCTAAGGATATTTATGATGTTCGCAAATTGAGAAGTGGTAAAAACTATACAGTCCTTTGTAAAAAAGACAGTACCGAGAAAGCTGAATATTTTATTTATGAAGCTAATGCAATTGACTATGTGGTCTTTGATTTAAGAGACTCTATGCATGTAACGATCGAGCAAAAGGACGTTATTGAAACTCGTCGAGAAGTAGCTGGAGTTATTACTTCCTCATTGTACCAAACTCTTATTGATATTGACTGCAGCGCCGGATTAGCAATGGAAATGAGTGAGATTTATGCTTGGAGTATCGACTTTTATAGAATTCAAAAAGGGGACCGTTTCAAGGTGATTTTTACTGAAAAATGGGTGGAAGATACTCGTGTTGGAATTGGTGCTATTGAAGCTTGTTTTTTTGAACATCACAAAGAAAATTTTTATGCTTTTCCATTTGAACAGGATCAAGTTATTGACTTTTTCGACGAGAATGCAAAAAGTCTAAGAAAAGCATTTTTAAAATCTCCATTAAAGTTTGGGCGTATCAGTTCTAGCTTTACCATGCGTCGCTATCACCCAGTACAAAAACGCTGGAAAGCCCACTTAGGAACTGACTATGCTGCTCCAACTGGTACTCCAATTTTAGCCGTTGGAGACGGAAAGGTAATCGAGGCACGCTATAAAAAGTTCAATGGAAATTATGTGAAGATTAAACACAACGGAACCTACACCACTCAATATCTGCACATGTCAAAATTTGCCTCAGGAGTTCGGTCTGGTAAGTTTGTAAGGCAAGGAGACATTATTGGATATGTTGGGTCAACTGGCTTGGCGACAGGACCTCATGTCTGTTTTAGATTTTGGAAAAACGGTAAGCAAGTTAACCACCGAACTCAAAAATTACCTGCTTCTATTCCGGTAAAAAAAGAACTCCTCCCTCAATTCACCGCTAATATGGATACGCTGAAGTTTCAATTGGATGAAATTCTATTTGAAATAAAGGCCGCCGCAAAACTGGCTCAAAAATAATTTATCGTAGTACTATTTTAAGCTTTATCTGCTATTCTGAATTGAGATGATCGGTAAATAGAATACCGTTTAAGTGATCAATTTCATGCTGAAAAATCACCGATGTAAATCCCGAAACTTCCTCAATGTGCTTTTTTCCATTAATGTCTAAATATTCAAGAATAATATTGATAGGCCTAAATACTTCAGCGCTATAATTTGGTATGGAAAGACAGGCCTCTTCCCCTGATTTCTGCTCTTCAGAGTAACTCCTAATAATCGGATTTATGTAAATTTCATACGGTTCATTAGTCTTATCAAATCGTTGAACAAGAATTATTTGCCTTCTTAACCCTACTTGTGGAGCTGCAATTCCAACGCCCATATTTTTTGGGTCTCGAACAGTCCTGAGTAATCGTTTTGAAAAATAATTTACTTGACTTTTATTCTTTTCTAAATTTACCCTTTTAGCCTTTTTTCTAAGAAAAACCGAGTCTTTCTTATTGTCAATTGTAAATATTCTAAAAGACTGATTTGGAAATTTTTCATCGATTAAAGCTAGCTCCTTGCGCTTAAATTTTTTAGCCTTTTGAGCAAATGAAAAGGTAAATGCACATACTCCAAAAAACACTAAAAAAAATCGGAGCACTTTGAAATAGGTATTAAACTTAAAACAGCCCAAGAGTTAATCCAGAATAAATTCTGTACTCCCAATTTCGTGATTATCAGCATAAGTATATACAACATACTTACCTGAAGTAACTGAAGTTTTTACGTCCCAATACAGACAAATATCAATTTCCTTGTTTTCGTAATTGATCTCTTTTTTAACCGAATACAATCCTCTAACACCATCAAACTCAAACATGTTAGCCTTATCCTCACTTAGAGTTAATACTTTTCCAGAAGGACCGATAATTCTAGCGTACACTATTTTCTTGCCTGCTTTTGCCAAATCATTTTCACCAATTGTTACACAGGTTTTAATTTTCTCGACTGATCTAGCTTTTTCAGTCCGCTTGTGAATATTATTGTTTTTAACCTTTTGACCATAAGACTCAATAAAAACTGCTTGAAGCCTTTCCCCTATTTTTACTTTTTCAGCAAGTTTAGTTTTTTCAGATTCTAACAAGGTTGATTTATCTCTTTCTTTTCCTAATTCTCCTTTTATGTTTTTATTCTCTGCCATTAATTCAATGTTGGCCGTATTTAATGAATCAATGGTATGAACAAAACCTTTCATTATTGTGCGCAGACTTTCCGTCTCCTTTTTAAGCTTATAGATTGTCCAGTTTCCGTTCTTAACTTTCTGAATCATTTCTTCTACTCGAGTTCTTTCGCTTGCCAATTGAGCATTTAATGTGTCGTTGTCAGATGATAAACTATCATACTGCAGTAACATACCGTTGAGCTCTAACTCCAAATCATTCTTTTCTACTGTGATTTCAGAGTTCTCACCCATTAGCTGTTCCGTCTTTCCTTTTTCATCAAACAACATAAACATAAGCCCCGCATTAGCCAATATAGAAAAGGCTAATAAGGCAATAAGAATTTTGTTGGATTTATCTTGATTCTCAGGTACTTCAGACATTTTTTACTTTTAAGTATATTTATAACGCCAAACAAAGCTAATTATACTGATAACATCGAAAGCCGATGCTTAAAGAAATTATTTCACTTTTCTATCCACAAATCTGTGCGGGCTGTCGAAAGCCAGTTCACAAAAGTCATTGGGCTATTTGCTTGAATTGTAGAATAAAGATGCCTCGAACAAAGTTTCAAGTTTTTGATGAAAACCCTGTTCTTAAGCTTCTAGAGGGTAAATGTGACGTTAAACATGCCTTTGCTTTTTATTATTTCAAAACAGATAATACGGTACAGGATTTAATGCATGCGCTTAAGTATAAAGGTGTTATTAAAGTAGGAGAAGAGTTTGGTCAAATCGTTGGTCAACATCTTTCAAGAAACAAACGTTACAAAACAATCGATTACGTAATTCCCCTTCCTCTACATATAAGCAAACAGAGATTGAGAGGCTTTAATCAATGTGATTCCATTGCACAATCTATTGCTTTAAAACTTAACACAAAATTTGAAAATAACTTGGTGAAACGGATCACATCAAATGAATCTCAGACAACTAAAACACACTTTGAACGACATGAAAACGTTGATAAAATATTTAAGATAAAGAACTCTGAAATCTTTAAAAATAAAAGTATTTTGCTCATCGATGATGTGATAACAACAGGCTCAACACTATCATCATTAGCTAAGGAGTTTAATGACATTCCGAATTGCCGTGTTTACGTTGGAACGATTGCAATGGCTAGCTAACGAAATTCTAAGTTCCAGTAATATAGAGTTCGTAATTTAGTATCTTTTGATAAAACCATATGTTTAAAGATTTCGCAAAAACAAGTCCCGTAACGTTTTTTGCCCTTCCCGTAATAATTATTGGTATGCTCGTACTGAGTTACTTCTTGTACAGCACTCTAATAACCAATCAAATTGATTCTCGTCAACACTATATTGAGCGGCAATTAGAACTTACTACAGTACAATTAGAAACTCAAATAATTGAATTTAGAAAAGATTTTTCCTATTTAGCAGCTATCGATGATTTTGGTGAAGTTTTCGATACGGTAAGCAATCAAAGCGAAAAACTGCGGTTTAGACTCAAGCACATAGTAAAAAGATACAACCGTTTTGTAGATACAGTATACATATACAATCAAGAGCAATATTATTTTGTAGGTATCGATCATTTAGGAATAACCCAGGAAGGGTTTGGACAATTAGAGGATAAACTGTTGCCCCTTCAATTTATTAATAAACCAAAAACACTTCATTTAGAAGGTAGTAAAGCTCTTATAATGAGCCCCTTGAGCATAGAAAATGAAGATAAGGTGTATTTAGGTGCTGTTATTGATGTTATAGAAATGATAAGTAATGAAGCCGATAAGCAATACACCGGAGAATTCAGCTCTAAAGTAATCTTCACAGAAAATCTTGGTTTTAGAAGCATTCAACGCGGCCAACAATTCGAAGCCAAGTTTGAACTATACCGACAGAATAAACAAGAAATATTAAACAATATCTTGGATAATAAAGCTGGATATTTATTGCATAAATTGCCAAAAACTTCGATTGTCTTTATGACCAGTTATCAGCCATTTCAAATTTTTAAAGAAAGATTTGGGCTTCTATTTGTGCTCTCAGAAAACGATTTTGTAGCTCCCATCAAAATTAAGCTTCAAATTATATTCCTTTCGTTTTTTGCCATGATTGGCCTAGTGATTGTTGTTTTTATTATCAGTCTTAAGGACATTAGTCAAAACAATAAAGAACTTTATCAAAGTAAAAATAATTTATCCCAAACCCTTGCCCAACGGCATTTTATTCTAGAACATGGAGGCACCTTTTCATTTACCCTCGACAAAAAAGGTGCGCCAATATTCGTAACCGATAACATTGAAAATGTAACTGGGTATAACAAAACTGAATGGTTTAATAAGCTTCCTAATTTATTAAATCAAAATAAAATAAACCAAAAAGTAGACTCTGATTTCAATAAATTCTCAAACGAAAAGGGATTTGAATTGAATTATAATTTGGAAATTAAACGAAGCAACGAACGAAATTTGATCCTAGAGTTTAGAGAGCGGCCTTATTTTAATGACAGTGGTGATTTTGAGGCTATTATTGGAACCGCAAAGGACATTACAGACTCCTATTCAAACGTGAAGAATTAAAGCGGTCACTTCTTATTTAGAAGCACAACAAGAAGCAGTAAAGGATGCTATTCTATTAACGGACGAACACAACAAAATTATCTCCTGTAATACCAGATTTGTCGGCATGTTTGAAATGAAAAATCAGCCCACATTTGATAGCAATGCTCAGGAGACACTTAATGCTATAATTCACTTTACAGCAGAAAAGCCAAAAGTCGAGCAGCTAATTTCAGATGCCATAAAAAACCCGTTGTCAGAAATCCAAAACACATTATCCATGGTAAAATGATCACTTTTATGATTTCTACTCGGCGTCTATTAGGAACCAACAAGATAAAATACTTGGCCGAATTTGGACCTTTAAAGACATTACAACGCAAAAAAAACAGATTAAGGAGCTCATTAAAGTCTGCGAAAAGTGTTAAAGAAAAGTAGACTTTCTTGAGCATCACGAATCAAAAAAATAAAATGGCATTAAACTTAACAACCCATTTTATGGATATATTTAATTAATATAAAATGCATAAAGGTCAAAAGACACTCACAATTCCTGTGAAACGTTTCTGATATTCAGAATAAGAACTATTTATTTCAATCAAAAAATAGTAGTTAAATACAGCCCCAATACAAAAACACAAGGGATTAAATTATAGTTTTTTGCGGGCTATCCAAAACTACTATTACATGAATTTGATTTTATACTTATTGGATTCAGATGCTAAGTACGGATGAATATTTATTACAACCAACTGACTTATAGACTAACAAAGCAAGCATTTGAAACAAAAAAAGCCATTCCGAATAATCGAAATGGCTTTTGATAAATGTCATTTTTAGAGTAGCTAATACTCGTCTTCATTAAAGAAAAAATCCTCCTTGGAAGGATAGTCAGGCCAGATATCCTCGATTGTATCGTAGGTATCTCCCTCATCTTCAATTTCTTGAAGGTTCTCAACTACCTCAAGAGGGGCTCCTCTGCGTAATGCGTAATCAATCAATTCTTCCTTGCTTGCTGGCCAAGGAGCATCTTCCATATATGAAGCTAGTTCAAGTGTCCAATACATTTTACTAGTGAATTTAGGTTATAATTTTTGCAAATGTAATTTTTTTACGCTCACTTGCAAATCTATTTTTAAATTGACCTAAACTCGTGGTTTCCACGGGGTTTCAGGTGCATTTTTATCCAATGTAATCTTTCGCGATAGTACAAACAAATAATCGCTCAATCGATTTAAATATCTAATATCAATTTCATCTACTTTACTTTCTTCGCTCAACCGGATTACCATCCGCTCTGCTCTGCGACAAACGCAACGTGCAAGGTGACAATAAGAAACAATAGTATTTCCTCCGGGAAGCACAAAAGACTTCATTTCCGGCAGGTGCGCGTCCATGTCATCCATTTCAGATTCTAAAAATACAATGTCTCGATTTTCCACCAATGGAATATTTTTTAGTGGTTTCTCTGGATCACTTGCTAACATAGAACCAAGCGTAAACAATCGGTCTTGGATTTCAATAAGTGTTTTAATTTGATCTGAGTCAATGTCTTGATCTCGAATCAATCCAATCCATGAATTCAACTCGTCAACAGTTCCATAAGATTCAATGCGTAGATCCGATTTAGAGATTCTTTTCCCTCCAAATAATGATGTCTGTCCCTTATCCCCTGTTTTTGTATAAACTTTCATTTAATCTTGAAATATAAGTTTGTATTTAACTCGAGTTTCATTAGTCTTTAAATCTAATATATAAACTCCATTTCTAGGTTTATCTATTACTAGAACACTCCTCTCAATAAATTGTTCTTCATTAATTAAGCTTCCCGTTAAATTATAAATTGCGAATTGACCTGAGATACTCGCACCAAAGTCTAAGAACATTGTTTCGCTTGAAGGATTTGGATACAGTTTGTATCCAATTGTTTTCACTCGTTCGGGCTTACCTACAATACCCGCCAATTCTACCATTATTGAATTCTCGCAATCATTTGCATCAATTACTTTTAGAGTATAGTTTCCTCTAATTATTAGATCAGAGAGGTTCTTTGTCCCGGGATTTCTAAAACCATTTGGCCCCTCCCATTGATATGTTAACGGTTCATCTCCGCCGCTTACTAAAGACTCTATTGAACCAATGTTTATTGTATCCGAAACTTTAAGAGCTATAACAATTGGGGTTGAACCAGCTACATTAACTGAATCTACTAGTGCGCAATTATTTGCATCGGTTATCGTAATCCTGTATAACCCTGAGGTTAAACCAGTATTTACATTCATATTTTTAGAAGTATCAGCCCAAGCGAATTTATAAGTTGGAACTCCACCGTTTGCATTTACTCTTATTGAACCCATGGTATCATTAAAACAGATATTATTCTCTACCACAAAGTCAACGGATAACGGAGATTTTGGACCCGAAATCGCATAGCTAACGATGGTTTTACAGCCACCGACTGAACTATCTGTAAGTGTAACAGTGTATGCACCGCTGCCTAAGTTTTGAATGGTAGAATCCGATTGTCCATTACTCCATATAAAAGTAAATGGTGCTATTCCAGAACTTGCAGAAACCGCCAGACTTCCTGATAAATCTCCAAAGCAAGTTTCATTTATACTATTTTTAATAATAATAGATGGGCCGTTTGTGTCTGAAACTGCAACAGATAAGGCAGTATTGCATCCTAATGAATCGGATATAGTGACAGTATACACTCCTGATTTTAAGCCTGTAACTGAATTTAAAGTACTGCTTCCAGCATTTTCAGTCCATTGATATCGATAGGGCGCTAAACCTCCTAAAACCATAACTGAAGCGGATCCAGTGGATAAGTTACAACTCGATTTTTTTGTAGAACTGTTTGTACTTATTGCACAACTGCGTTCCTTAACGTTTAACTTAACACTGGGCAAATAATTACTTGAAGCATAACCCGTTCCAATATTTACGAATGACACACCAAGTTGTGCTTCAGACTCAGAAACACCAACTAAAACTTTACCGTTATAAGTGCGAATTCCAACATGATACTTTCCTGTTTTCAAATAGGTAGTTGGGATTTTAAACGTATTCCATTTCCCCAAATGATTTGTAGTAACCTCAATCTGAGTTCCGACAGGTGGGAAAACTTGAGGCACAACATTATCTTGAAAAAACTCATTCAGAATAATTAGATCGAAAGTGTCTCCAATCATTGAATTTTCATTAATAAAAACTGAAATCGAATTGGCGCTATCGGGTGTTGTTATCTCTACCAAACTTGATAAATCATAAGGAATTTTTGGTCCAAACCAAAAGCCTGAAGTCGGCTTTTCTTTGCCTACCCTTGAAATAATTGTATCGGTAATATTCAAATTAAACGTCAATGAATCTGTGGACGTTTCAGATTCTACTGAATCCGATTTAGCAATGAACAGCAGCTCATAATTACCTATTCCTTTTGCTGGAATATAGTTTGGGTAAATAGAAACTAACGCGTTTGAATTGGCTGATAGAGAAAAGGGTATTGACGATTGGTTTGAAAAGCCAACACCACGAATTTCGACATCAACATGAGTATTTGTAGCAGTATTTTTTCCTAAATTAATAAGACTCGATTCAATTTTAAAAGGCATTTTAGCCGCTTGATGTGCGGGATAATCTTTATACGAATTTGCCCGATTGAATCCGTTAAACAAAACCGATTCTAATCCTAGGTTAACCGATTCGTTTGGTTCACAAATAGAAATGTCATCAAGAGCCAATCCTGAGCTCCATAGGCCCCCATCGGTATAAGAAAAAACAATTTGTGTGTTTCCCGTCAAACCAAAAAGAGGGATAATATAATCCATCCATCCATCAACATTTTTTATTACTGAAAGTAATATTGTATTCCCTCCATTTTTCGCAAAAACAAAAGCCTGTTCTTTATTACTTATGTCATTAAAATAGGCGCTAAACCTTAGCTGATAAACTACAGAACCCAATAAGTTTTGAACCGGAATTACTAAACTATCTGCTGATTTATTGCAATTACAAACATCATCATTGGTGTATACAAATTTGGTGTTTAATGGAACTTTCCATACCTGTCCTAAACTAGCCGCAGCAGAAGCACCTATTTTAAACCCTCCATCAGAAGCTTTTGTTTTTACCGATATTCCAGCCGCTGAAAGTGAAGTCACTGATTCAAAGTCCTGGGTATAAATTACATTGGAAGCCGCTAATCTTCCAGAGAATTGATTGATTGAATGTGTTGGGCTAATGGATTTAGTTAAATGCTGTTTATCTTTTACAATAATGGGTCGGGGAGACTGTTGACCAAAAATCAATTGTATTGTAAACAAAAAAATTAAGGTTAGTATATGTTTCATAGGGTGAATTTAAGCAAATAAAAAGGGAACGCGAACGTTCCCTTTTTATTTCCCAAACAGTGTATTAGTCTTCTTGACTTTCATATTCCTCCATTGGAGGGCAAGCACAAATTAGATTTCTATCTCCAAATGCATCATCAATCCTAGCAACTGGTACCCAATATTTACTCGTCAAAAGGTGTGGCATCGGATATGCCGCTTGCTCTCTAGAATAAGGTTTGTCCCAGTTTGAACTAATTATTTCCTGAGCTCTATGCGGTGCATTTTTAACCACATTATTGTCATGATCAGCCTCACCGTTTTCAATATCAGCAATCTCTTTTCTGATACTAATCATCGCATCACAAAAACGATCTAGCTCTGCTTTATTTTCACTTTCTGTTGGCTCAATCATCAATGTCCCTGCAACAGGAAAACTTACTGTTGGAGCGTGAAATCCATAATCAATCAATCGCTTAGCAATATCAACAACTTCAATTCCTGCAGTTTTCTTGAAATTCCTACAATCCAGAATCATTTCGTGAGCAACTCTTCCACTTGCACCCAAATACAATACTGGATAGTGTTTTTCCAGTCTGTTTTTGATATAATTGGCATTCAGAATCGCATATTCTGTTGATTCTTTCAATCCTGTTTTTCCTAGCATCATACAATAAGCATAAGAAATCAATAGGATTGAAGCACTTCCATAAGGAGCTCCACTTACAGCAGAAACTGCATCAGGATTGTTATTTAATCTGAAAGAATGGCCTGGCAAAAACTTCGCTAAATGCGCTGCTACACCAATTGGGCCTACACCTGGACCACCTCCACCGTGGGGAATAGCAAAGGTTTTATGCAAATTGAGGTGACAAACATCTGCTCCAATATTACCGGGACTGGTAAGTCCAACTTGAGCATTCATATTAGCACCATCCATATAAACTTGACCACCATTTGCATGAATAATATCCGTCATTTCAATAATGGACTCCTCAAATACTCCGTGAGTAGAAGGATAAGTTACCATTAAAACAGAAAGGGTGTCTTTATACTTTTCAGCTTTTTCTCTAAGATCGTCAACATCAATATTGCCGTTTTCGATACTCTTTACTACCACCACTTCCATGCCAGCCATAACCGCCGAAGCAGGATTAGTTCCGTGTGCTGAAGAAGGAATCAAGGCAATCTTTCTTTGTTCATCTCCATTAGAATGGTGATAAGCTCTAATGGTTAACAAGCCAGCATACTCTCCTTGAGCACCAGAATTTGGCTGAAAAGATACTGCTGCAAAACCAGTAATTTCACATAGCCATTTCTCCAAATCTTGGATAACTTGATCGTAGCCCGAAGTTTGATCTGCAGGTGCAAATGGATGCATCGTTGAAAACTCTGGTTTTGAAACTGGATACATTTGAGTAGCCGCATTCAATTTCATGGTACAAGAACCTAAAGAAATCATAGAGTGCGTTAATGAAATATCTTTATTCTCAAGCGCCTTCAAATAACGCATCATTTCACTTTCTGAATGATAGCTATTGAAAGTAGGGTGGGTTAAGAACTCAGAAGTCCTTACCATATGTGTTGGTATTCCTAAACTACAGTTAGCAATGACAACCTCTTTACCTTTTACTTTAGCAAAACCAGTTACTAAATCTGCTAAATCTTGGTTCATCACAGTTTCGTCTAAACTTATTGTGACTGTTCCGTCTTCATACCAGAGGTTAATTCCCTTATCTTCAAAAATTCGTTTTACATGGCCTTCCTCAGCCCTTATTGTGAGTGTGTCAAACCAAGTATCATTCACCAATTCGTATCCCAAATTAGTAATTGCACATGCTAATCTATTTGTATGCTCATGAATTCTAGAAGCAATTTCTTTCAACCCTTCTGGACCGTGATATACGGCATATGCACCAGCCATATTAGCCAATAAAGCTTGAGCAGTGCAAATATTTGAAGTTGCTCTATCTCTTTTAATGTGTTGTTCTCTAGTTTGGAGAGCCATTCGCAAGGCACGGTTTCCATTTCTGTCCTGAGAAACACCAATAATTCTTCCTGGAATAAACCGTTTAAAGTCTTCTTTTGTAGCAAAGAAGGCTGCATGCGGACCACCAAAGCCTAGTGGTACTCCAAAGCGTTGTGAATTTCCAATTACAACATCAGCACCCCACTCACCTGGAGGCGTTAATTTTAAAAGAGCCATCAAATCAGAAGCAACTGCCACTTTAGCGCCAATAAGATTGGCTGACTCTACAAAACCAGAATAATCTTCAACTGAACCAACTTTATTTGGGTATTGCAAAAGAGCACCAAAAGTAGATGCGGAGAAATGGAAAGATTTCCAATCGCCAACCACCAAATCAATTCCCAATGGGTTTGCTCTAGTTTTTAATACTTCAATGGTTTGAGTAAAACAATTTTCATCAACAAAAAACTGAACTTTTCCTGCTTTCTGATCAGCTCTACTTCTTGCGTGATACAATAAAATCATTGCCTCTGCAGCTGCAGTTGATTCATCCAATAAGGAGGCATTTGCCAATTCCATTCCTGTAAGTTCAGAACATACCGTTTGGAAGTTAAGTAACGCTTCTAATCTGCCTTGAGAAATCTCCGCTTGGTAGGGCGTGTATGCCGTATACCAACCTGGATTTTCAAACATATTCCGTTTGACCACTGAAGGAGTTATTGTTCCGTAATACCCTTGACCAATATAAGATCTGAAAACTTTGTTTTTTGCTCCTACTTTGTCAATGTGTTTTAAGTACTCGAACTCACTTATTCCTTCAGGAATATCTAAGTCGGATTTCAACCGAATTTGAGCGGGGATGGTTTCATCTATTAAACTGTCAATTGAATCTGCACCAATGACTTCAAGCATTTCTGAAACATTATTGCCTCTTGGGCCAATATGTCTTCCTTTAAAATTTTCCATTTATGTAAAGGTTTTATCTACTAAAAAAAGACAGCAAATATAGGTCTAATCTCAGAGTACATCGTAAAGCCTTAAGACCAGAAAGTCGGCATTTTGTTTACTTACTTTTGAAAATTCAAAAAAGAAAGTAAAATGACTCAAAAAATTTCTTCGATTCTACTTCTTTTACTTTTATCGATTGGAGGATTTACCCAGATAAACCAAACCTTTCTAATGATAGGTGGGCAAGAGCTGATTGGCGTTCAACTGGATCAGTCACCTGAAGAAATTGTGGTTGAAACCACTAAGAAAAATGGGAAAATAAAAATTATTCTAGTTGATAAGAGTAGTGTTTTTTCGATTACACAAAATGACGAAGAAACTATTTGGTATAATCCCGATAGCAATGAGATGGGATATTCTGTAAAGGAAATGCGACTTTATCTAAAAGGACAACAAGACGGTAGACTTGAACATAAAACTACGATACCGCTTATAGCTTCATTCACTGTAAGTGGCCTATTGGCTGCGCTCGTAGGAAGTCAAGAATTAGCAATTGTTATTCTTACTCCAATTCCTGGGGCCCTTATTGGAAGTTTGACCAAAGGAAATATGCCCGCCAACGCAAAGGCAAATGGTGGTGAACCAATGAATCAAGCTGCTTACATATCGGGTTATAAAAAATCAGCTAGAATGAAAAAAATATTACACTGTATATTGGGATCTGTTGCGGGAACCGCAGTTGGAGGAGTAATAGGATTAACTATAGCAGCGAGCGATTCGTGAAAAGCCTTTTAAAAAACGTAACAGATTTTCTTTTGTACAGCAACTTATACGTTGCTGCTCCCGTAAGTGCTATAAGTATTATTACCTACCTCCTTTTTGACCTTCCAGTAAATTATAAACTGGTATTATTTATTTATTGTAGTACCCTGTTTATCTATAATTTACACCGGATAGTTGGGTTATCACAAATCGATAATTCTAGTTTATCAGCACGGCATATTTGGGCAAAAAAACACAAGACCTTTTTGTTTTTTCTTATTGTGCTTTCCGGCAGTTGCGGGCTAGTTTTAGCGCTGCTATTAGGCACGATATTTATTGCGCCTATCTGTATTCCCGCATTAATTGCTTTGGGTTATAGTATGCCTATCATTAAAAGAAAAGGTAAGTATTGGAGACTCCGAGACGTTCCTTTTGCAAAAGTATTTCTGATCAGTATCACAGTAAGTTATGTAAGTGTCTACTTGCCTTTATACGAGTCTTTTGAATTATATACTCAACCCGAATTATTCTATTATTTTCTGAGTCGCTGTTTCTTCATTTTTGCGATTACCATCCCCTTCGATATTCGAGATTTAGAATTTGACAAAGGCAGTACATTAAACACAATCCCTATGATGCTTGGAATTGACAAAGCAAAGCAAGTTTCCTTGTTATGCTTGGCCTGTT
Organism: uncultured Flavobacteriales bacterium; assembly: GCA_913020435.1. Lineage (GTDB taxonomy): Bacteria > Bacteroidota > Bacteroidia > Flavobacteriales_G > Salibacteraceae > UBA6770. The sequence goes on from CAJVZZ010000014.1 coordinate 20,246, forward strand.
TCTCTTTTATTGTCTTGGTATTGTTTAGCCAGAGCGCCTACATGAGTGTGGCTCATTTAGTTTCGGCAATCTTTGCAGGCTGGGTAATTACTTTATGCAAAAAAGACAGCTCGGAGTATTATTATTCTTTACTAGTAGAGGGAACCATGCTGGTGTTATTTGGATTGGTTTGGTGGCTGGTTAAACCTTCATAGGCTCAATAATCCCTAACACATCCTCTAAAGTTTCTACTCCTTCAAAAACAATGTACAAGCGTTCTTTACGCTCTTTCATTTGCGTTTTTGCAGGGTTCTTTTGAACGTACTGAACAATAAAATGAAACTGGTTAGATTGGTAAAATCGTGACTTTTGATTAGATACTAAGTAGCACAGCAATTTTTTGTTTTTCAAAACAATCTTTTCAATCCCGAGCTTTTCAGCCAACCATTGCAATCGAACACCGCTGATGAGTTGGTGTGTTTCTTCAGGAATTGGCCCAAACCTATCGACCATGTCATTCTCGAATTTTGCCAATTGATTTTCAGTTTTTGCATCTGAAAGTTCACGATACAATTGCAAACGCTCGTTTACATTTCGCACATAACTGTTAGGAATCAAAATCTCTAAGTCAGTATCTAACTGACAGTCCATTACAAAGTTTTGCAACTCCGCTTCCTCTTCCTTAAACAAGTTCTTGAACTCGTTTTCTTTCAATTCATGAATGGCTTCATCCAATATCTTCTGATAGGTTTCAAAACCGATATCAGACATAAACCCACTTTGCTCTCCGCCTAATAGGTTTCCAGCTCCTCGAATATCTAAATCGCGCATAGAAATATTGAATCCTGACCCTAAATCGGAAAACTGCTCAATAGCCGTCATTCTTTTTCGCGCTTCAGGAGTCAATGAACTCATTGGTGGGGATAGCAAATAACAAAATGCTTTTCGATTACTTCGCCCAACTCTACCTCGCATTTGGTGCAAATCACTCAATCCAAAATTATGGGCGTTATTTATAATTATCGTGTTGGCATTTGAAATATCTAAGCCTGACTCAATAATAGTTGTCGCAATCAACACATCGAACTCGTGCTCCATAAAACCATACATGGTTTTTTCCAATTCGCGCCCATCCAACTGGCCGTGTGCAATTCCAATACGCACCTCAGGAACCAATCGCTGAATCATTCCTGCAACTTCTTTAATGTTCTCTACTCTATTATGCACCACAAAAGCTTGCCCACCTCTGCTCACTTCATAGTAAATGGCATCACGAATGGTTTCTTCATTAAATGGCTTCAAAATCGTTTCTACTGGTTGGCGATTTGGTGGTGGCGTATTAATAACACTCAAATCCCTAGCTTTCATCAATGAGAACTGTAAGGTTCTTGGTATTGGTGTTGCAGTCAATGTTAGTGTGTCAACGTTTTCTTTGATGGTTTTCAACTTGTCTTTAACACCTACTCCAAACTTCTGTTCTTCATCGATAATCATTAAACCCAAATCCTTGAACTTGACATCCTTTCCAACGATTCGGTGGGTTCCAATTATGATATCAATTTTACCTTCCGCTAGGTTTTTTAAAGTCTCTTTTTGCTCTTTAGCAGTTTTAAATCGATTGATATAATCGACATTACAAGGCAATTCTCCCAAACGCTCTGTAAAGGTTTTCCAATGCTGGTATGTCAATACAGTAGTTGGTGCCAATACTGCAACTTGCTTGCTGTCATTAACTGCTTTAAACGCTGCTCGAATAGCAATTTCTGTTTTTCCAAAGCCTACATCTCCACAAATCAATCGATCCATTGGATGCGGCTTTTCCATATCCTTCTTTACATCAATCGTAGCGCTTTCTTGGTCAGGAGTGTCTTCGTAAATGAATGAACTCTCCAATTCGTGTTGTAAATAATTGTCAGGAGAATAGGTGAAGCCTGGAGCAGATTTACGTTTTGCATATAATTTTATAAGATCGTAAGCAATCTCTTTAACCTTCTTTTTAGTCTTTTGTTTTAAGACTTTCCACGTTTGAGTCCCCAACTTATTCATGGTTGGAGCAGTACCATCTTTGCCAGAAAATCGAGCAATTCGATGCAAAGAATGAATGCTTACATACAGGATATCTCCGTCCTTATACAAGAGCCGAATAGCTTCTTGCTCCTTGCCATCATTCTCAATTTTTTGCAGTCCATCAAATTGACCAACGCCATAATCAATATGCGTAACGTAGTCGCCTTTTTGAAGGCTCGTCAACTCTTTTAAAGTAATGGCTTGTTTGGCTTTATTAAAGCCCTCTTTTAATCTAAATCTATGGTAACGCTCAAAGATCTGGTGGTCGGTATAACAAGCAATTTTTAAGTCCGTATCGATAAAGCCTTCATGGGCAGTTTGAAGAATTGGCGAGAATTCTACCTCAGCATCAATGTCTTCAAAAATGGCATGCAGGCGCACCATTTGTTTTGGCTGACTGGATAAAATAAAGTTGGTAAACCGGTCCTTTTTGTTGGCGTGTAAATCCTTCGCCAACAAATCAAATTTCTTATTGAAGGTGGGCTGTGGTTTTTGATGGAATTCTACTGTTTTAGTAGCTGCAGTTTCAAAAGTTCCACCATACTCCAATACTTTGTGTTTCTCCAATCCTAAATCGAAAAATTCAGGTTTTATATAAAGCGCTTCAGGATTAGACTGCACTGCATCTTTTGAGAGTTTGCTGTAGGCTTCGGTCGCAATATCAAACGACTTCTTTACCTGCTCTTTTGAAACTTCCCGTTCCTTAAGCCATAAGTATGAATTAGCTGGAAGAAAATCCAAAAATCCTTCCCTCGATTCCATTAAATCGTTGTCTTGAATATTGGGTAAAATGTGGATCTTCTTGTAATTCTTTTTCGACAATTGACTCGCTGGATCGAAGGTTCGAATGGAATCAATATCATCTCCAAAAAACTCTACTCGATAAGGATCATCATTCGCAAAGGAAAAAATATCTACAATACCTCCACGAATTGAAAATTGGCCGGGTCCGGTTACAAAATCAACGCGTTCAAAGTGGTATTCGTAAAGCAGTTCATTGATAAAGTCAATCGTTATTTCATCACCAACTTTTAATTCAAGGATGTTCTTTTTAAGCTCCTTTTTCGTGACTACTTTTTCGCTTAGTGCCTCGCCATAAGTCACCACCACCAACCAAGACGGTTTTTTGACAATCATGTCCAGCGTTTCAGCACGCATCAACACATTGGTATTGTCCACCGATTCTTGTTTGTACGGGTACTTAAACGGAGAAGGGAAAAAAAGCACTTTACCTTTACCCAATTGATCTTGTAAATCATTCAGAGCATAAGCTGCATTCTCTTTATCATTAAGCACAACTACATGAATTCCATTTACTTGCTTTGCTAATGCAGCAACAAAAAATTGAGATGCACTCCCTCTAAATCCCTTTAAATGGACAAGTGGATATTCAATCTTTTTGCAATGGTTTTGAACCTCAGCCAGTTGAGGCCAAGTGGTAAAACTGGTGTTGAATTCTTCTTTGGTAATTGACATGTGCTCTTAATACAATCGAGGACGGCAAATGTAATTAAGCCAGCTGTGGTCTCTTAATTTTTAGCGTGAATTAGCTAAACGAATTACTTTAAGTCAGCTAGCAGCAATCTTCGTCAGCTACGCTTCCATTAGTCGCAAAAGGCATCGCACCGCCACAACCTTCAAAAATCCCGTAATGGGTGTCCCAAGTTCCATAAAAAGTAAAGTAGGATTTGAATCGGGTATCGTGTGTCATTTTATAAGTATTTCCACAAACCGACATCACTTTTCCCTTTGGAAAATAATGGTGATCATCTAATTCAAAACCGTGCTCTTGACCAGTAATTCCTCCGTTGTAAGTAAGTGCCTGGCCGTAATCTTCACAATCAGATTCTAGCCCATTTAATTTAAACAACCTATAAGTTACTGAGAAGAACTTAAGGTCTCCCACTTTTTCTTCTAACTCTTTGTTCTCAATTGTAATGGCTTTGTTTTCTAAAGCTCTTGGATCAGTAAATCCAGCTTTTTTAGCAAAATTCAGAAAGTCGTTCCAGTATAATGCTCCACTCAAACACTCTCCCCAAAGGATAGGATCATTTTGTAATTCTTGAGAAACTCTGCGATCGCTATAAACATCTGAGAAGTACATTTCTCCTCCTGGTTTCAATAGATCAAAAGCATCATCCAATACTTTTTGTTTGTCTTTGGCAAGGTTTACCACGCAATTGGAAATAATTAAATCGAAACTTCTTTTTTCCAGTCCAAGCTTGTCCAGCTCTTCAATGTTGCCTTTTACAAACTCAATATTTGGTTTTGAATATCCAAACTTTTCAGTATGATAATCAATGTGTCGATTCGCAACATCCAATTGCTCATCGGTCATATCAACTCCTACAACATATCCGTTTGGACCAACTAGCTTACTTGCTATATAACAGTCTCTTCCGCTTCCAGAACCTAAGTCCAAAATTCTCAACCCTTCTATATCAAAAGGAATAGTGAGTCCACAACCGTAATACTTAGCCTGAACTTCATCGTGAACTTCTCGCAATGCATTCATTATATATTTTGGAGGTGCAGTGAGTGTGCAACAGGCATTGGTTTTCAAATCTTCTGTAGATTCTAATTCCTTTCCGTAATAATCTTGAACTTCTTCATGTAAGGTTTCCATAAAAATAAATTTTGCGATCGTGCAAAGGAAGCTAAAGTCTAACCTGCTTTAGTTTTAGGAATACTATAAAGTGTGAATTGTCTCTTTAAAGACCTATAAATTCAGTGAACCAGATTGTTATTTCAACAATCCTTCAATCTCTTCAACCATATTCGTAGATCCTGCATAATATGCACACCGTTGGTGCAATTCTGTTGGCTCAATTTCCATAGTTCTGGTGTAACCATCAGAAGCCTTGCCACCAGCTTGCTCAGCAATAAAGGCAAGTGGGTTGCATTCGTACAACAACCTCAATTTCCCGTTTGGCGCTTTAGTCGTTGAAGGGTATAAGTAAACTCCGCCTTTTATTAAATTTCGGTGAAAATCAGCTACTAAAGAACCAATGTATCGGCCTGTTTTTTCTTCTAATTTACACTTGTCTAAATAAGTCTGAATTCCTTTGTGAGAAAGGTGATAATTCCCTTCATTCATTGAGTAAATCTTACCGTCTTTCGATGTTTTCATATTAGCATGCGATAAACAGAACTCCCCAATTGAAGTGTCCAAAGTGAATCCATTTACGCCATTGCCAGTTGTATATACCAACATTGAAGAAGAACCATACAACACATAACCTGCAGCAACTTGTTCCGTTCCAGCTTGAAGAAAATCTTCCATGACTGCTTTAGTTCCTGGAGCTGTTTTTCTTCGATAAATTGAAAAAATAGTTCCTATAGAGACGTTTACATCAATATTTGATGAGCCATCCAAAGGATCCATTGCTAAGATATATTTACCTTGAATAGACTTTTCATTTTCAAAGGCAATGAAATCGTCGTTTTCTTCTGAAGCAATTCCACAAACTTCACCACCATACTTTAGTGCTTTTATGAAAACCTCATCAGCAAAAACATCTAGTTTCTGTTGCTCTTCTCCTTGGATATTCTCAGAACCAAGTGCTCCGGTAATATCAACAAGACCCGCCATGTTTACTTCTCGATGAACAATTTTTGCTGCAAAACCGATGTCTCTGAGCAATCTAGAAAGGTCTCCAGTTGCAAATGGAAAATCATCTTGTCTGTCAATAATAAAATCGTTGAGGGTAGTAACTCCAATCATAGCTTTTGTTTCGGTGTGCAAATATAATTGGGTTAAATGAATTAAACCTACACAACTAAGGTATTGCTCCTGTCTTACTTTTATCATATTTGTGGAATGAATAACATTCTCCTCCGGAAAGGAACCCCTTCAGATATTCCAGAATTACTGGCCCTTATAAAAGAATTAGCGGCCTATGAAAAAGAACCAGAAGCAGTAATTGTTACGGAAAAACTCTTATTAGAAGACGGCTTTGGAGACAACGCTATTTTTGATTTTCTAGTTTTAGAAAAAGACGGTATCGTTGCGGGAATCGCCTTGTATTACACTAAATATTCTACCTGGAAAGGACGCTGTTTATACCTCGAAGATATTATCGTAAAAGAGAGCGAGCGTATGAATGGCTTTGGAAGTATGCTGCTAAAAGAACTAGTTTCTATCGCTGAAAAAACCGGTGTTAAACGTCTGGAATGGCAAGTGTTGGACTGGAACGAGCCAGCTATCAATTTCTATAAAAAACACAAAGCAATAATTGACGGTGATTGGTTGAATTGTAAAGTTGAATTTGAATAAAGTGAATTCCCTTTGTCATGCTGAATTTAATTCAGCATCTCACTATATCCTTCTATGTTGAGATTTTGAAACGAGTTCAGAATGACCCTAAAAATATCAATTACCTTTGTCGTCATTAAAAAATTTACCATGAAAGGAATTATTCTAGCCGGAGGTTCTGGCACACGCCTTCACCCACTTACGTTGGCAATTAGCAAGCAGCTTATGCCAATTTACGATAAGCCGATGATTTATTATCCACTTTCGTTATTAATGCTAGCTGGGATTAGAGACATTCTTATTATTTCTACTCCACACGATTTACCCTTGTTTGAAAAGCTTTTGGGAGATGGAAAAAGTCTTGGTTGCAATTTTGAATACGCAATTCAGGAAATCCCTAATGGACTTGCTCAAGCTTTTGTAATAGGTGAAGACTTCATTGGTGATGATGAGGTTGCATTGATTTTAGGTGATAATATTTTCTATGGCACTGGTTTACCAACAAAATTAAGAGCATGCAACAAGCCTGATGGTGGAGTTATTTTTGCATACCGAGTATCCGACCCTGAACGGTATGGTGTAGTTGATTTCGATGAAAATAATATCGCCCTTTCTATTGAAGAGAAACCAGAAAAGCCGAAGTCTCATTATGCGGTTCCAGGGCTCTATTTCTATGACAATACCGTTGTAGATATTGCCAAAAAATTAAAACCATCTCCGCGCGGAGAATATGAAATAACAGACGTAAACAAGGCCTATTTAGAGCAGGGTAAACTGCAAGTGAGCATTCTTGATAGAGGCACCGCTTGGTTAGATACTGGAACTATTGATTCATTGAATCAAGCGAGCCAGTATGTTGAGGTTATTGAGAAAAGACAAGGGACGAAGATTTCTTGTATTGAAGAAATTGCTTGGCGAATGAAGTTCATTAATAGTGAACAACTTGAACAAATTGCAAAGCCACTGGTTAAGAGTGGTTACGGAAAATACCTACTAACACTGCTCGACGACTAAATGGCAAACGATTTAACAATGCAACAATCTATTGAAGAATTAAGGAATTTTTTCGAAGAAAAGATTCAACTTACTGAATTTACCAACCAACCGGAACGGCTCTATGAGCCCATTCACTATATCATGCAATTGGGTGGTAAGCGGGTGCGACCAGTCTGCACTCTAGCCGCTGCTGAACTTTTTGGTAAATCACCAGGCGATGCAATAAACCAGGCTATTGCAGTTGAAGTTTTTCATAATTTTTCCTTAGTTCATGACGATATAATGGATGAGGCTCCTCTAAGAAGAGGCCATGCAACTGTCCATAAAAAATGGGACGAAAACACAGGTATTTTATCTGGAGATGCCATGATGATTTTGGCTTATCAATATTTGAGTAAAAATGCCGGAACTCGCTTAAATGTTCTGTTTTCTAATTTCAGTAGAACGGCAATTCAGGTCTGTGAAGGTCAACAATATGACATGGATTTTGAGCAAAAGCCTACCGTTAGCTTGGACGAATATCTTGGGATGATTGAGCTCAAAACAGCAGTTTTATTAGGAGAAAGTCTTAGACTAGGTGCAACAATAGCTGGTGCTTCCGATATTGACTTAGATCTGATATTTGAATTTGGGAAAAACTTTGGAATTGCCTTCCAACTTCAAGACGATATATTAGACTTGTACGGAGATCCAGAAAAATTCGGAAAACAGGTTGGCGGAGATGTAATGGCCTGTAAAAAGACTTATTTATTTGCTAAGGCTCATGCTATTGCAAATGAAAGCCAGAAAAATGAATTGGTGGATACCTACAATAAGACCAATATCGAGAACGCTGAAAAAATCGAACAAGTAAAAGCCATTTTTGACAATTTGGATATAAGAAATCGAGCAAAGGCAGATATGAATACTTTCTACGTTAACGCGGGTATTGCACTCAATAGCATCTCAGTAGAAGATAGTCGCAAGAAAATCTTAAAAAATTTCGCAGAAAGCTTAATGGTTAGAGAGTTATAATAAACTCCTGAACGCTGAACTTAAATTGGGATATTGGAACTTAAATCCTGCTTCCTCTAACTTCTTTGAAGAAACATGAGCTCCATTCAACAATATTTCACCGGCTTTTTCTTTTCCTAAAATTATCCTTAAAACACCAGAGGGAATATTTGGAGCCCAAAACGGACACTTCATTTCTTGAGCAAGCGTTTTTGAAAACTCCTGATTTGTAGCCTTTTGAGGAGCCACAGCGTTGTATGTCCCAGATACTTCTTTCTTCTCAATTGCCAAAAGCAGTCCACCAGTCAAATCATCAATATGTATCCATGGAAAAGGTTGTTTTCCTGTTCCCATTGCCGAACCAATACCGAATTGAAAAGGGATTTTAATTGGTTTTAACGCTCCGCCTTTATCACTTAGCACTACTCCAATTCTAAATACGACTCTTCGAACGTCATACTTTTCAAATCCTTCTGATGCTTCTTCCCACTTTTCAGATACTTCTGTCAGAAAACCTTTGCCAGCTTCAGCACTTTCAACATAACTCTTATCAGAATTGTCAAAGCCGTAATATGCTGTTCCGGAAGCGGATACTATAGACTTTGGAAAAGACTTCAGTTCTTTACACTTATTCAATAGCAACTGAATAGTATCTACTCTGCTATCAATGATTTCCTTTTTATAACTGTCACTCCAAGCGCCATCAGCAACCCCGGCACCTGCTAAATGAACAATACTATCAATACCCAAAAGTGCATTTTCGTCTATTTCATTGTGCTTTACATCCCAACGATAATAGTCGACTCCGTTTTTAGACTGTTTTACACTTCTACTAAGAACCCTGACCTTGTGGCCTTTTTCAATCAGTTTTTTAGTCAAATCATTTCCTACAAGACCAGTGCCCCCAGTGATAAGTATAGTAGCCATAACTTTATAACTTCGTTTTGTTTAGAGAACAATTAGTAAATATAAAAGTTGAAAGCTACAACAACAGATAAAATTGACCTTAATGGGTACAAAACTCGTAAAGAAGTTTTGGAAAAACTGATTCAACAAATCAATAAAGATTTGGAGCTTCAAGTTGATATTGAATGGGATATTCACGGAAATAACCTTTATCAAGCCATTTTAGATAAGGTGGCACCAGTCGTCGAGCAACTAATAAGACAGGGAAACGGTGGAGTCGAACAGCTTCTTTACAAAATTGATGTGTCAGAAATAAAAGTTAAAGAGGCAATTGATTCCGCCATAGAAACTGATCCAGCTATTATATTTACGGACTTAATTTTAGAACGAGAATTACAAAAAGTGGTATTTAGAATGATGTATAGTAAATCAATTTCTAAATGAAGATTTTCATAATTCTTCTTTTTTTCTTGGTATCGTTTTCCGGAAATGCGCAAAATTTCTTCTTAACCAACTACGGAATCGATAAAGGGTTGCCTAGCAGTCAAGTGTATGATGTAGTTCAAGACCACCAAGGCTTTATCTGGATTGCCACTGATGCTGGTGTTTCGCGTTTTGATGGAGCCCAAATGGTTTCCTTTAAAGAAAGCGATGGGCTTTCTGATAATGCCATTGTTCAAATGCACGTAGCCTCCGATGGAACCATTTGGTTTTTAGGATTCAATAAAACTTTTACACTTTACAAAGACTCTTTTTATCATTACCCTTATAATCAAAAACTCAACGAAGCCCTACAAAAAAGACTCATCACTTCTTTTTATCCAATGGAGAACGATACACTTCTATTGGGCTTAAACACTTCTTGCGATGATCCATATTCGGGAATTCAAATTATTAATGGTGAAGTCTCTTCCATTCGAGCAGCAAACAAAAATTGGATTGATCCAGCAACAGGCCTTTTTCAAGTAGCAAACTGCTCCGATAACTCCTCTTCACTACCCAATCAAATTCGAGCTTTAAGCAATCTAAACGATAAAGTGGTTGTTTCAGGCAACAAGGAAATCGTCGTTCTGCTTGATCAACAATTGGCAACTAAAATCACCTTAAACACTCGAGTTACAAAAGCACTATTACTCGATTCTGAGCAAAATATTTGGGTCGGTACCTATCAAGGATTGAAATACTTTTCAAAAGGAGTTTTAACTGACACACCATTAAATATTGAAAGCAAACAAGCGGTTTCATGTATTCTAGAGGATAAAGATGGTAGTATCTGGTTTGGAACGTTCTCCAATGGACTGTACCAAATCCCCTCCTCAAAAATTCAATATTATTCAAACCTAACGGCTGATGGGAACAATGATTTTAGAGGTTTATTAATCCGAAACAACGACCTCTTTTCGTACAATAGAAATAACAGTATTGTCAATTTCTCTGTTTTGAAAACTTTGAAAAAAAAATGGGAAATAAATGTTAACGACAATATTAGCCAACTTCTTTTTACAAAAAATAGCTTCAAAGTGCTTACAGAAAATCAGTTTGACGAAAGTGATTTTATTGCCTCGTTTAAAGGAATTGCATTTTCTAAAAGCAAAGAAGAAAATACATATTGGATCGGCGGATTATACTATTTCAGTAAAATCCAGAACGATATAGAAATATTTAATTCAGTCCAAATTGACTTTCAAGAACGGGTAAACTGCTTGCTTGAGGTCGCTGATAATCACCTGTGGCTAGGGACTGTAAACGGATTGTATGAATATAAAAATGATAAGATAAGGTTGATTGATTCTACTTTAAACAAAAGTATTTCGTGCATATCTGCATTCAATAATTCCATTGTTTTTGGAACTAGCGGAAACGGTTTGGGGATTTTAGAGAACGACCATGTCTCATGGAAAAATGAATCCAATGGATTGAGCAATAATTTTATTAATAGTTTATTTACGGAAATGTCCTCGATTTGGGTGGGAACGAAATCTGGTCTAAATCAAATTAAAGCTGATTCCATTATTCAATTTAACAGATACAAAGGACTCAATTTTGAAGATATTACTGCAATTGAATCAACAACTGCTCAACTAATTATTGCAACTTCTAAAGGCATTTTAACTATCGAAAAAGAATGCCTCAAACAGCTAATTCCTACTATTGAACCCGAAATTAAACTGAATGGAAAAACAGTTTCAATAAAAGCAGAATACACTTTCAATTACGATCAACAAAATATTCAAATCGAGCTTTTAGCCTTTGATTATTTTCAAAAAAATAAACTAAATTTTCGTTATCGATTAAACTCCGATACTTCATGGTCTTATACCCAACAGAGGATTATTCGTTATGAAAGCTTACCACCAGACACTTATTTCTTTGAAGTTCAGGCCCAAAACAGGAACCAAGAATGGACAAATCAAAGCGCTTCATTTCTATTTACGATTAGACCTCCGTTTTACCAAACCACCTGGTTTTATGCACTTATAGCTTTATTGATTGCAGTTCTATTTTATGCTGTTTTAAGATGGCAACTGGACAAGTCTAGAAAAAGAATGGAAGTTGAAAACGAACTCTCTGGCCTTAAAATTAAGGCGTTGAGCGCTCAAATGAATCCTCACTTTATTTTTAACAGCCTTAACTCAATTCAGAACTTCTTGATTGATAGCGACATTCGAAAATCGAATAAATACCTAACCAAATTTGCCAAACTAATGCGTTTGGTACTTAATAACTCCGATAAAACCTTTGTTCCTATTAAGGATGTGTTATCCAGCTTAGATCTATACTTAGAACTTGAAAAAATGAGATTTAATGATCGATTTGAATACCAATTCAATATCGATCTGAAAATTGAATTAGAAACTACGCATATTCCTTCTATGCTGATTCAACCTTTTGTAGAAAATGCTATTCTACATGGTATTTTACCTAGAGAAGGAAAAGGAAATATTACAGTTTCACTAGAATTTCTTTCAAATAATTCTTTGCTATGCTGTATTGAGGACGATGGGGTGGGTCGCGAATTTCATGCTGGGAAACTGGGAACAAAGCACAAATCGCAAGGACTAAGAATTACGCAAGAACGTTTGGCCGTATTCAAACAACTGTTCAAAAACGATTTCCAATTTGAATTTCACGACCTGAAAGATGAGTTTGGCAAACCGAAAGGAACCAAAGTTGAATTAAGAATACCCCGCCGTTAGTCTAGCTCTGGCGGGGCCTAGTTTATTATCTACATTTGAGAAAAGCATATATTCAGGGTTATGAGCAGTTCTCAAATTACGTGTGTATTGGTTGACGATGAAGAAAACGCCACCAAAGTGATGTCCAAGTTTCTAGAGTCGTATTGTCCAAATGTTGATGTGCTTGCAATAGCGCACAACATGGAAAATGGTATAAAGGCTATAGAAGAGAATAATCCACAATTAGTTTTCTTAGATATAGAAATGCCAAATGGAACTGGTTTTGATTTGCTGGAAAGGATGGGAGATAAAAGATTCCATGTTGTTTTTGTAACAGCCTATGATCATTATGCAATCCAAGCAATAAAAAATCAAGCAATTGATTACATCCTAAAGCCAATTGATATTGATGACTTAGTAGCTGCTGTAGAAAAAGTTAAAAAGAAAATTAAAGAACCAACATCAGTTAAAGACGTTCTGAATAGAGTAAAAATTGAAGAAAAGGCAAAACTAGCAGTACCTACTCTATACGGGCATAAGTTTATAGACCCCAAGCACATTGTACATGTACGAGCTGAAGGAAGTTATTCGGTTATTTACACCGAAAATGAAGGACAAATAATGATTTCAAAGAACTTAAAGAGCATAGAGAATGCGCTAAAACAAGACAATTTTTTACGTGTACATCGTTCGCATATAGTAAATCTTGATAAGGTAACTGAGTTTCATAAAAATGATGGTGGATATTTGGTTATGGAAACTGATGAGCGTGTTGAAATTGGTTCTTCTAATCGAGCTCAAATCGTAGAAACTTTAAATTCAAGATTAAACTTTATTTAGAGTATTCCAAATTCAAAAAGGTTGATAAACGCTTACATTTTAGACAACGAACAACATGCACATGTTGTAATAAAAACTCTACTTCGAAGATATTTTGAAACAGAAATTGAAGTAGTGGGAAGTGCTCAAACAGCCGAAATGGCGCTCTTAGAAATTTCTATTTTAAAACCAGAACTACTCTTTTTAGACATTAAAATTCGGCATACTAATGGCCTAGAAGTGATTTCTAAGGTGAATTGTAAAGAATGCTCTGTAATTTTCGTTACTGCTTATGACAACTTTGCCTTAGATGCTTTTAATAAATGTGCTAGAGGTTATTTATTAAAGCCCGTCGATAAAGAAAAGTTTAAGCATACTGTATCTGACGTTATCCGAAAAATAAGACTTGAAAAAAAAGCCAAAAACAATTCAAATTCGTTAGTTGATTCGATTTCAAACATTCCCTTGCCTCATAACGGAGGTTTTGTACTAGTTGATCCTAAAATAGTTCTTTATTTACAAGCTGATGGGAGCTATACTAAAGTCATTACTGAAAAGGAAAAATACCACATCTCCAAAAACCTTAAAACCGTTTCTGAACAATTCAATCAAGATCTCTTTATTCGCGTTAGCCGTTCTTTTATGGTCAACAAAAATCATATAATTAGCTTCTCTAAAAAGAATGGTGGAATCCTTTATTTAACCACTGGTTTTGAAATTTCTATCAGTGCAACCTACCATAATTTAGTATTTGAACTACTAAATTCTGATCTAGAAAGCTTAAAAGAAGCCGTTCACAAAAAAAAAGGGGGCATTCACAAAAAACTTGGATCATAGGCAACTGTAAAAGTATTTCTTCGTCTTTCTAATTATTGAGCACAATGTCCCAACTGACCTGAACCTTCCTTTTTCTATTTCCTTTTTAGTTTAAAAAACTCCTTAAGAAGCATAGCTGCCTCCGCAGCTTTGACTCCTGATACCACTTTCGTTTTTTTATGTAAAACCTCCTTTTCAAGCATGGAAAATCCTCTTTTTGTATCAGAAGCTCCAAAAACAATTTTATCTATTTGCGACCAAGCTAGCGCTCCTGCACACATAACGCAGGGCTCTAAAGTAACATACATCGTGCACCCTGTCAAGTACTTGCCTCCTATATAGTCCGCCGCAGCGGTAATGGCTTGCATCTCAGCATGAGCGGTTACATCATTCAACCGTTGAGTTAAATTGTGCGCCCTTGCTATTATTCTATCATTTGCCACTACAATTGCTCCAACCGGAATCTCGCCCAAATGAGCCGCTTTTTCAGCTTCCATAAGTGCCATTTCCATGAAGCGTTCGTGTTGTTTATTAATATCCTCCATATTGGCGTCAAATATAGACTTGAAGCAGTAAACTCACTAAAGAAATCCTAATTTTGCAACTCATTAATTTGCTTGAAAAATGTACAGATCACACACTTGCGGACAGCTACGAATAGAAGATAAGGGTACCCAAACAAAACTTGCTGGATGGGTTCAAAAATCACGCGATTTGGGTGGAATGACGTTTATTGATTTACGTGACCGATATGGCTTAACTCAGCTGGCTTTCAATATGGAAGTAAATAAAGAGTTGTGTGCAAAGGCGCGTGGGCTAGGGCGTGAATTTGTTGTTCAAATTGAAGGCGAAGTGGTTGAGCGCGAAAGTAAAAACAAGAAAATACCTACCGGTGAAATTGAAATTAATGTTTCTGCAATAACGATTCTAAACGCTGCTAAAACACCTCCCTTCACCATTGAAAATAAAACTGACGGTGGTGAAGATATTCGCATGAAGTATCGTTATTTAGATTTGAGAAGAAACCCACTTCAAGATAAAATCAGATTGCGTCATCAAGTAGGAATTCAAACTAGAAGTTATTTAAATGATATTGGGTTTTACGAAATTGAAACTCCTTATTTAATTAAATCTACTCCAGAAGGAGCCCGGGATTTTGTTGTGCCTTCTCGTATGAACGAAAACGAATTTTATGCACTTCCTCAATCACCCCAGACCTTTAAGCAGCTGCTTATGATAAGTGGTTTTGATAAATACTTTCAGATCGTAAAATGCTTTAGAGATGAAGACCTCAGAGCGGACAGACAGCCTGAATTTACTCAAATCGATTGCGAAATGAGTTTTGTCGATAGAGAGGATGTACTCAATACTTTCGAAGGATTGACCAAGCATTTATTCTCAAAAATCAGAAATGTAGAATTACCTATTTTTCCAAGAATGGACTATGATGATGCCATAGAGAATTACGGAATTGATAAACCAGATGTCCGGTTCGAAATGACTATCAAAAATCTAAATGACGTAGCGCAAAATAAAGGATTTCAAGTATTTGATTCTTCCGAATTTGTTGGTGGGATTTGTGCTACTGGATCTGCTAATTACACTCGGAAACAATTAGATGCACTTACCGAATGGGTGAAACGACCTCAAATTGGAGCTAAAGGATTAGTTTACGTAAAGTGTAATGAAGACGGAACTTTCAAGTCTTCAGTAGATAAATTCTTCGATCAAGACGCACTAAAAACATGGGCAGAATCCATGAATGCAAAGCCTGGAGATTTATTATTGGTATTAAGCGGAAATAAAGATGCTGCACTAAAACAATTGGGTGAATTGAGACTGGAAATGGGCAATCGATTGGAATTGAGAGATTCTAATGTATTCAAGCCGTTATGGGTAGTCAATTTTCCATTGGTTGAAAAAGTTGAAGAAACAGGCCATTGGCATGCAATGCACCATCCTTTTACTTCTCCAAATCCAGAAGATGAACATTTAATGGAAACGGATCCAGGGGCAGTAAGGGCAAATGCCTATGATCTGGTTATCAATGGCGTAGAAGTAGGTGGCGGTTCTATTAGAATACACGATAAAAACCTGCAACAGAAAATGTTTGACCTCTTAGGTTTTACTCCTGAAGAAGCCAATGATCAATTTGGGTTCTTAATGAACGCTTTTGAATATGGTGCACCTCCTCATGGTGGGGTTGCTTTTGGTTTTGACAGACTATGTGCTCTTATGGGCGGAACTGATTCGATAAGAGATTATATCGCTTTCCCAAAAAACAACTCTGGTAGAGATGTTATGATCGACGCTCCCTCTTTATTAGCAGCTGAACAGTTGGATGAACTAAAAATATCGATGTTAAAAGGTTAAGCAGCTTACGAGTGGTTCTTCAAAGAAACCTTCAATTTTAGTTTCGTTAAAATTTTGGGCATATTTTTTTACTTTCCACCTGTTTATTCGGGTGATCGCGAAGTAAATTTAGTCTGGGGGAGATGCAGCTCCGAGTATAAATGACATCCAAACTATGCAAATTTATTATCAACTATTAAAGGGGTTGGTGAATATTCTCAGCTTAAAAAAGCTCAAGATTTCAAGAGTATGGCCATGGGCTATAATAGTCCTGAAATCATTTTTAAAACTACTTCAGACTGCGATAAAGCAATAATATACTATCGCCTTTCGAATGTTGAATGTACTAAACCTAAATACCCAAATGGGATGAGAGTGGGGAATGAAAACAATTGTGAAGACGCCTTTTTTTATTACAATCACCATCAAAAACAACTGATTCAAGGAGAGATACAGTTTTAACAGATATTTACCCGCCCATTATGAATGTCTTTTGGAAGTAAATACAAATAAAGAAAAATTTTGAAAAGCGTTTCCTTACTTTATCCAGACACTAATGGGTACTGGTACTAGTGTTTATATTATTAAAAATCATGTAAATAAGAGCTGAAAAAGGACATTCGAACAGCATGCCAAATAGCACCTCTTCTCTCAACTGATGCAACCCTGAGCATACTTAATCGAAGCAGTGAACACAAATCAAGTGGTGAATTAACAGAATAAGACCTAACCGAAAGAGAGCCTGAAATTTTAAAATTGGTTGCCGAAGAATATTCGAACAAAGAAATTGGCCATAGGCAGAAAGTTAACTGCAAAAAAAAAGGCCTTTAGGCCCTTTCTATATTATTACACTGTAAGTATCTCTTTTTCTTTTTCATTGAGCACATCCTCCACTTTCTTGGAGTGTGCGTCAGTCAGTTTTTGAATCTGATCTTCACCGTCTTTCGCGATATCCTCAGGAAGACCATCGCCTTTCAGTTTCTTTATTTCATCGTTAGCATCCTTTCGAGCATTTCGGATTGAAATCTTAGCGTGCTCGCCTTCTCCTTTAGTTTGTTTTACCAAACTCATTCTACGTTCTTCTGTTAACGCAGGAAGATTTATAATAATTACCTCTCCATTATTGTGAGGTGTCAATCCCATATTAGAATTGACAATTGCTCTTTCTATATGCTGAAGCATTGGCTTTTCCCATGGTTGAATCGAGATCATCCTTGCATCCGGTGTATTCACGTTAGAAACCTGATTCAATGGAGTCATAGTGCCATAATAGTCTACCATGATTCCATCCATCATCCTAGGAGTTGCCTTACCAGCACGAATCTTACTCAATTCTTTTACTAAGTGAGATATGGACTCATCCATTGACTCCTTAGCCATATCGAAAACCATTTCTAATTCTTCTTCCATCTTCTTCTCTTAACCTTCTACAATAGTACCTATTTCTTCACCTACAACTACTTTACGCAAGTTACCTGGCTCATTCATGTCAAATACAATAATCGGTAAATCGTTTTCATGGCAGAGCGTAAATGCTGTCATATCCATAACGTCTAACCCTTTTGCCATTACCTCTTTAAAAGTAACGGAATCAAACTTCTCAGCGTTGGGGTCTTTCTCAGGATCTGCAGTGTAAATTCCATCTACTCGAGTTCCCTTTAAAATCACTTCAGCATTAATTTCTACTGCTCTCAGAGCAGCTGCAGTATCTGTTGTAAAATATGGATTGCCAGTTCCTGCTCCAAAAATTACCACTCGTCCTTTTTCCAAGTGACGAACAGCTCTTCTCTTAATGAAGGGCTCCGCTATTTGTTCCATTTTAATAGCAGACAACAATCTAGTTTTAACACCTGCCCCTTCCAGCGCACTTTGCAATGCCATCGAATTGATTACAGTCGCTAGCATTCCCATGTAGTCGCCTTGCACCCTATCAATTGCACCATTAACGTCCTGAACACCTCTAAAAATATTACCGCCACCAATTACGATAGCGACTTCAATTCCTGCTTCTTGAATTTCCTTAATGTCTTGAGCATACTTATACAATCGACTGTGATCAATACCAAAATCTTTTGCTCCCATAAGGGCCTCGCCGCTCAACTTTAATAAAATTCTTTTGTACTTCATTTGTTGTATTTGAAAGCGAAAATTAGGACAAAAAAAAAGAGAATTTTTAAAATTCTCTTTTCTTATTTGTTGTTTTATGAAAGGGTTATTAACTTAAACCCTGTTACGTGAAGATCGCTGTCGACCTCATTGAGATATTGCTTAACTGATTTCTTAGAAGTTTTTATAAACTCCTGATTCATCAATGTCCGTTCTTTTAAGAACTTACCTAGTTTACCTTGAGCAATTTTTCCAGCCATTTCAGCAGGTTTACCTTCAGCAAGAGCCAACTCAGTTCCGATTTCAATTTCCTTAGCTTTAACTTCTTCTGATACTTCAGATTCGTCAAGAGCAATAGGACTCATCGCTGCAACTTGCATTGCTAAATCTCGTCCAACTTCTGCATTGTCTTTAGTTAAAGCAACGATAGCAGCAGTTCTATTACCTGGGTGATTGTATGCTACTACTTTTTCAGCAGACAACAAACCATAATCAGAAACTTCAAGCTTCTCGCCAATTTTACCCATCTGCTCTTCAATTACATCAGAAACAGTTCTACCGTTCCAGTCAGCATTGTATAATTCAACTTTAGAAGCTGGTAATTTAGACAATGCTAAATCCGCTAATCCTTCAACGAAATCAACAAACTGTTGGTTCTTAGCGACGAAGTCAGTTTCACAATTCAATACTAAATTGATTCCTGTTTTTCCGTCTTCAGTAGTTTTTGCAATCACATACCCTTCAGAAGCATCATTATCTCCACGCTTAGCGGCAATTTTCTGACCCTTCTTTCTAAGTAAATCAATTGCTTTTTCAAAGTCACCGTCAGCTTCGACTAGTGCTTTTTTGCAATCCATCAAACCTAATCCGGTTTGTTTTCTCAATTTATTAACGTCTGCTGCTGTAATAGCCATCTTAGAAATTCGTTAAGGTTTTTATTTTGCTTCTTCTTTTTTTTCCACTGCAACTGCTTCAGTCTTCACTTCAGCTTTCGCCTCTGGTTTTGATTCTGCTTTTGATTCTGCTTTTACTTCAGTCTCAGCTTTTGGCTTTTCAACAGTTTTCTTAACTTCTTTAGAAGCTTTTCTTTCTGACAGACCTTCGTTGACAGCTTCAACAACTATATCCATAATCTTAGTTATAGATTTTGCAGCATCATCATTTGCAGGGATAGGGAAATCAATCAACTTAGGATCAGAATTCGTATCAACAATTGCAAAAGTTGGGATATTTAAACGCTTTGCTTCTTTTACAGCAATATGTTCTTTTTTCACATCAACAATAAAAAGAGCAGCTGGTAGACGGTTCAATTCAGAAATAGAACCTAAATTCTTCTCTAATTTCTCTTTTTGACGTTTCAGTAAAAGTCTTTCTTTTTTGTTTACTCCAGTAGCTTCTGGATCACTCAATATTTTTTCGATTTGACTCATCTTACGAATTGCCTTTCGAATTGTAACGAAATTGGTTAACATTCCGCCTGTCCATCTTTCAGTAACAAATGGCATATCCATTGCTTCAGCTGCACTTGAAATTGCTTCTCTAGCTTGCTTTTTGGTAGCAACAAACATCACTTTCTTTCCAGAAGCAGCTATTTGTTTTAAGGCGTTACAAGCCTCATCTAATTTTGCAACGGTTTTGTGTAAATCAATTACGTGAATTCCATTACGCTCCATAAAAATGTAAGGAGCCATATTTGGATTCCACTTTCTTTTTAGGTGACCAAAGTGTACACCTGCCTCAAGGAGGTCTTGATAATTAGTTCTCGCCATTTCGACTGAATTTTAAAACACCTAGAATCTGCTAGGCCAGGTTATCGCTCACTTTCCGTCGACTCCACTAATTAGGAGCATCCTGAATAAACAGGATTGGATACTAAGCTTTAAAAAAATATTAACGCTTGCTAAATTGGAATTTCTTCCGTGCTTTTTTCTGTCCTGGCTTCTTACGTTCAACCATTCTAGGGTCACGAGTCATAAGTCCTTCTCCACGGAGTATAGTCTTATGTTCCTCATTAATTTCAACCAAAGCTCTAGATATACCTAACGCAATTGCGTCAGCTTGACCAGAAATACCACCACCATGGGCGTTTACTTTAACATCGTATTTACCAGTGTTCTCTGTAGCAACAAATGGTCTGTTAATTACTTGAACTAACATATCTGATGAAAAATAATCTTTCACATCACGTTTGTTAATGGTAATTTTTCCTTTTCCTTCAGACAGGTAAACTCTCGCTACCGATTTTTTTCTTCTGCCTAACGTATTAATAACGGCCATATAAATTACTTAATGCTGTTGATATCAAATGTTGCAGGCTTTTGAGCTTCCTGATTGTGCTCTGTACCAGCATATACTTTCAAGTTTCTAAAAAGAGCGCTTCCTAATTTGTTTTTAGGTAACATTCCTTTAATAGACTTTTCTAATACACGGTGTGGGTGTTTTTCTAACATCACCTTTACCGAAGTACTTCTTTGTCCACCTGGATAACCAGTGTGGCGCAAATACTCTTTTGTGTCCATTTTATTCCCACTCAGTACAATTTTCTCTGCATTGATAACTATTACGTTATCGCCACAGTCTGCATGCGGTGAGAATGAAGGTTTATGTTTTCCTCTTAAAAGTTGTGCAACTCTTGATGAAAATCTTCCTAATGTCTGTCCTTCTGCGTCAACTAACAACCAGTTTTTATCTGCTGTCTCTTTGTTAACGTATGTTGTTTTATAGCTTACTGTATCCAATTTCATTCAGTTTAAGCGTAATCAATAAATAAATACACCCCCAAAAACGGGGGTGCAAATTTAGAATTTATTTTCTTTCAAAACAAAACTTTATTCGGTATAAAATCCACCTATTTGTTTTGACATATTTTTAGCGCAAATAATCAATTTAAGATTCTTAAAATCAACTAGTTGCAATCGCTGCTTAATAAAGCTACTATAGAGATATCAACAGTTGGCCACAACTTAGAAATACCATCCTCGCCTTTGTGCACGTCATCACAAACTTTATTTAAAGCCGCAATTGCCGCGTTTCCATCCCAATTTCCAACATCGATAGTTCCCATTAAACTTACTTGGGCTCCTTCAATTTTATAATTCACTTCTTGTTGAAATGTTGAATCATTCATAGAAAGACTCACCATAGCAGTTCCTTCTTCACTGTTTCCTTTCGTGCTCATTATGCTTCCAGAAATCATTTCTGTATTGACCAGAGTACCAAAAAACGACTCAATAATTTTCATGTCTCTGCCAGAGTTATTAGTATTTGTCGAATTAATTGGTATGTTGAATGTTAATCCACCCAACATCTTTTCCGGAGAATCGACTGAACCCATAGTGGTAACGATTACTGAGTCAAATTTACCGCCAACACCTGCTTTCTCTGTAAATTTAAACGCTGTCCATGATGCGGTAACTCCATCAGCATTATACGAATAGTTACAAGCCTGTTCGGCTAACTTAACTTCCTTCTTTTCTGTTTTCGTTTCTTCTTTTCCACCTTCAGAACCACAAGCTGCTAGAGCAAGTGCTGAAACGAATAAAATTCCTTTATTAAATTTCATAATTGTGTTTTTTTGAAATACAAAAATAAGATAGTTAAGCCCTAAGTTAAACTGTCCTAAGTAATTTAGTAATACTTGTTTTCCTGAATTTTTACAAGCACATTTGATTTTAAATTTTTAAAGTACCATGCAATCCATTCGCACATGCATTTTTTTACTTTTTCTGTTAGTTGGGCAAACAGCTAAAAGTCAGGATGTTATTGATGTAACACTCAAGTTTGATCATCTAGAGTCCAACAATGGTTACGTAATGTTATTAATTCAGGATGAGGGTGAAAAAGATGTTGCTAAAGTAGTACTACCAATTCTTAACAAAATAGCCGAGAAAACGATAAAAATGGCCGCGGGTAACTACGGGTTTTCGGCTTATCACGATGTCAATGCAAATGAAAAACTCGATTTGAATTTGTTTGGTGCTCCAACCGAAGCTTATGGTTTTTCGAATAATGCTCGTAGCACCTTCAGTAAACCAAGCTTCTCAGAAACTCTTGTTGATGTTTCTAAAAACAGAATAATTAAATTTAAATTAGAATGAATTTAATTTCAATAAAAGACGCTCTAGAAAAGGTAATTAAACATGTTGGATCAGGAAAGGTATCTTCAAATGATCTTTTAAATTCGGTCAATCATTATTTAGCTGAGGATGTTATTTCCTCCATCGATTTACCGGGCTTCAATAATTCAGCGATGGATGGCTATGTTTTTAGAATGGAAGATTACGAAAAAGGTAACCGAACATTTTCTCAAACATTTGAAGTAAAAGCTGGAGATCAAATTCCGCAAAATATTTCTACAAATAACTGCTATCGAATTTTCACAGGCGCCCCTGTTCCTGAAAATGGAACATTAGTTATCATGCAGGAACATATATCTGTAAATGGCAATCAAGTTACCATCGAAGAAGAAGATTCAAACTACTTTCAGAATATACGAAGTCAAGGCGAACAAATAAAAAAGGAGGAAATAGCCCTCCAAAAAGGTACTAAACTCTCCCCAGCAGCTATTGGTTATTTAGCATCTTTAGGGTTTTCCAAAATTAAAACTTTCGCGCATCCAAGGACTTCAATTCTGACTACTGGTGATGAATTAATTGAACCAGGAAAGCCGCTTGAATCAGGTAAAATCTACGAATCAAACTCTTATGCATTAGCCTCTGCCTTTAAAAATGAAGGAATTAATCCTGCAATAATTAGTGGGATTCCTGATAATTATTCGGAAACATTAGCTTGTATTAAAGAGCAAATAGAAAAAAACGATTTCATTATTCTTACTGGCGGAATTTCAGTTGGAGATTATGATTTTGTAGGTAAGGCGCTTAAAGAACTTGGAGTTGAAACTCATTTCTACAAAGTGAACCAAAAGCCTGGAAAACCTTTCTTTTTTGGAAAAAAAGGAAGTTGCAGCATCTTTGCTTTGCCAGGGAATCCTGCAGCAGCAATGACCTGTTTCTATTATTACGTAAGATCAGCAATTCGAGCGTTTATGGGAGACAAAGATCCAAAAGCAAAATCATTACTGCTTCCTTTGAATAAGGATTTTAAAGTTAAAGGATCAAGAGATTTATTGCTAAAATCAAGTATTAACCATAGTAAAGTTGAAATACTAGACGGACAAAGCAGTAACATGATGCACACTTTTGCTTTAGCCAATGCAATAACTGAAATTTCAGCCGATAAAAAACTTTATAAAGTTGGAGACCTCGTCCCGGTTTTCCCATTCTAATTCACCAAATTACAGATGTTAAAAAAACCTAGTGAAGCAACAAATTTGGCGCTTCTACTTTTACACCTTTGAATTAGTGTTGGTGTTGGTCTCTGGTTAGTAAATAATCGACTCCAAAATAAAAAATTAGGTTGGCAGGAATAATTAAAAAATTAGCTGGACAAACAGCATTGTATGGATTGAGCAGCATTCTGCCGCGCTTTCTTAACTATGCCTTGGTCCCTTTGCATACCGCGTTATACTCCACCAATCAATACGGGATTATCACTGAAATGTACGCATATGTCGCGTTTTTGGTAATCCTATTGACCTACGGAATGGAGACCGCCTATTTTAGATTTACAAATAAAGAAGGCAACGAGGAGTCCCTGGTTTTTGGGACTGTACTGCGATCTGTTCTTACCACAAGTTTTGTTTTTATTATCACCGCCATCTTCTTTCAACAAGGTATCGCTGATTGGTTAAAGTACCCAAATCACTCTGAATACGTAGTTTGGTTTGCAATCATTATTGGTTTAGATGCCATTTCTGCTATTCCTTTAGCTAGGCTCAGACACCAAAACAAACCCATCCGATTTGCTAGTATTAACCTCAGCTCCGTAATTGTGAATGTTGCCTTGAATTTCTTTTTCTTAGGCTATTGTATGACCAATTATCAAGATGGGAACACTAATGTTATCATTGACACCCTTTACAGTCCAGAAATTGGAGTGGGGTATGTTTTTATTTCAAATTTAGCGGCAAGTATTTTTAAAATCTTGATGAGTATCCCAACTTTCTATAGGGTAAAGCTGACCTTCGACCTTTCCTTATTAAAGAAGTTGTTGATCTACGGTTCTCCTCTATTAATAGCAGGGTTGGCCGGAATTGTAAACGAAACTCTGGATCGAATTTTATTAAAGCATCTACTTTACGATACTCTTGGCGAAGTTAAAGCTATGAGCCAATTAGGGGTTTACGGTGCCTGTTATAAGTTATCGATAATAATTACCCTTTTTATTCAAGCATTTAGATACGCAGCCGAGCCGTTTTTCTTTGCTCAAGCAAAAAATAAAAATGCTCCTGAGGTTTATGCAAATGTGATGAACTACTTCGTTGCAGTATGTGGCCTCATCTTTCTGGGAGTCACGCTATACCTAGATATTATCAAATACTTTATTCCCAATTCTGATTATTGGGAAGGGCTCAAAGTCGTTCCAATTCTTTTATTGGCGAACATTTGTTTAGGTATTTACTTCAATCAATCCATTTGGTATAAAATGACCGATAAAACGAAGTACGGCGCTTACATAGCCATTGGCGGCGCACTTATTACAATTGCCTTAAATCTTCTTTTAATTCCTACCATGGGCTATATGGGATCTGCTTGGACAACTTTAGTGGTTTATGCACTTATGGTAATTAGCTCTTATTTCTTAGGCCAAAAACATTTTCCTGTTCCTTATAATCTGAAAAAAGTCGGAAGCTATTTGGGAATGTCTTTAATCCTGTTTTTTGGAGGAACTTGGCTGCAAAACGAGTACGGATTTGAATATTTAATTGCCACCATTGCTATTCTACTTTTCTTGGGAATGGTGTATTGGTCCGAAGTAAAAATGACTAAAACAACAATTACAAATGAATCTTGAGGTTATAAATAAGAGCAAACATGCTCTTCCAGAATATGCTACCAGTCAATCTGCGGGGTTAGATTTAAGGGCAAATATTGATGAACCAATAACCTTAAAACCTTTGGAAAGAACGATTATTCCAACAGGGTTGCACATTGCTTTAGAGCCTGGGTTTGAGGCACAAGTTCGCCCAAGAAGTGGGCTGGCGGCTAAGCATGGCATCACCGTTTTAAACTCTCCAGGAACAATAGACGCGGATTATCGTGGAGATATTGGTGTAATTTTATGCAACTGTTCTAATCAAGATTTTATTGTTGAAGATGGCGAGCGCATCGCCCAGCTAGTTGTTGCAAAACATGAAACTGTAGAATGGACCGCCGTTGACGTTCTTTCTGATACCGATAGAGGAGCCGGCGGATTTGGTCATACTGGAAAAAAATAAAAACATGAAAAGACTATTTAATCTCGGAATTATCGCGTTGATTGTAGTGCTTTCGAGTGCTTGTAATAAATGCAAAAAATTAGATTGTAAAAACGACGCTACTTGCGAAAAACGAGAAGGTATTTGCAATTGCAATTACTTGTTTTCTGGTGAATTGTGCGAAGAAGAAATTCGGACAAATTACGTTGGGATTTATGAAGGAGCAATTTCTTTTCAAAACCCTACCCCATCGAACCCTTTTAACACTGAACAAGTCGACTTGTCTATCAGCGTGTTTATTCAAGGAAGTAATGCTGAAGGATTAGGTATAAACTTTGTTTTCTTGGGCACTAATTATGAATTGACCGCTAACCTGACAGCAGAAGATACATTTACTTTTAATGCTCAAAAAATGTCTGTGGATGTTTTTGGTGATATCACTATTCTCTCAACTAGCACTGGAAAATTTAGCGGAGATGCTTTAAATTATACTATCAACATTCGATTAGAAGATGCTCCACAGTTTCCATTAAGCCTAACCTTTGCAGGATCAAAATAAATGCACTCATGATTTCTAAGAAGCATATTGAAAATGCGCATCTACGCATTCAGTCACACATTCACAATACTCCGATTCTAACGAGCTCTAAACTGAATGCTTTAGCTGGTGCCGAGCTTTTTTTTAAATGCGAAAACTTCCAGAAAGTTGGAGCTTTCAAGCCACGAGGGGCAATAAACTTTGCCTTGCAATTAACCCAAGAAGAACTGAAGAATGGCCTTTGCACACATTCTAGCGGAAACCACGCTCAGGCGGTTAGTTTGGCGGCTCAATTGCTAAATACGAGCGCATATATAGTAATGCCAGAAACGGCTCCAGAAGTGAAGGTATTAGCAACTAAAGGATATGGAGCAATCGTTACTTTTTGCGCACCAAATCTTCAAGCAAGAGAAGAGACCTTAGCGCAGGTTCAACAAAAAACTAATGCTGTATTTATACCGCCTTACAACCACGAATGGATAATTGAAGGCCAAGCAACTTGTGCTAAAGAGATTTTTGAAGAAGTAAATCATCTTGATTATTTACTAACGCCTGTTGGTGGCGGTGGATTACTCGCGGGCAGCGCCTTAGCTGCTAATTACTTTTCGCCGAAAACAACTGTAGTTGCTGCTGAACCCGAAGGTGCTGACGATGCCTATCGATCCTTTCTATCTGGTATTTTAGTTCCTTCCGAAAATCCAAAAACTATCGCAGACGGATTGCTAACCTCTTTAGGACCCATCAATTTTGAGCTAATAAAAAAGCACGTTTCAGAAATTAACTTGGTAACGGATGAAGAAATCATACACGCAATGAAACTCATCTATCTACATTTGAAAGTTGTAATAGAACCCAGCTCAGCAACAGTGTTTGCAATGGTTCTCAAACGCAAAGAAATTTTTAAAGGAAAACGAGTTGCCCTAATTCTTAGTGGTGGTAATGTCGATTTAGCGAAATTGCCTTTTTAGGAATCCTAGACCTAACTATTCTAATAGCCCGAAGCCCTTATCATTCCTAAAGAGGAGCCTGTCCCGTGTTTTAGAGAGGGTGTTCCGACTTTGGCGAAACGGAAGGGGTTTGCCCTCCTAATAAAACATTAACCCAATACCCGTTTGACAACTGGCCCAAACACTGGAAGCTTATCTGAAGGTTGCCCTAGATCTACGTAAGCATAATCATCATTTCCCTTATAGGTTAATTTAAAATATCCATTTTCATTTGTTGAACCAGAGGAAACTTGTTCGGTGGTACTTGAGCTAAAATTGTGTTGAACTTCAGCTAATAATGTAATTGGATAATTAGGTAGAGGTGTCTTGCCATCTTTATCGTACATAGTGCCTTCTATGGTGTAGCTCTCGTTCTTGAGAATTTCTGGTTCTAACAGGTTCTTCTTGCAACTTATCAGGCTAAAAAAAGCAATAAAAATTATAAGTGAAGTTCTCATAATTAATGAATTACTAATTTATATTGCTCGCGTATTCCGTTGTGTTGCACTTCAACAAAATACAACCCTTTTGTAAATGGTTTTACTGATAATTGCTGTTCATTGTTTCCTGCTTGACCAACAAAAGACAAACAACATTGCCAAACTACGGGAGGCTGGCTGTTGACTCAAATTGAAAAATCGGTACACTTAAGTTCCACTAGAGAGAAAGAACGCAACCAGTTTTTTGCAAAAATTGTGGTGGAAATAGGAGCCCTTATGGATAAGGTTGTGAAGGAGCAATAGAGGTGTAATTCAAATCCAAGAATTTTTGTATTCGGCAGTCATTCTGAATTTATTTCAGAATCTCAAACACCACTATAATAGTAAAATGCTAGAGCAACCAAATGATCAACAACATTATCGCGGAGAAAATACTAAGTTAAGTTACTTAATAATAAGGAGACTCTGAACAGCTAATTCTCAGAATCATCTTTCGGCGGACTGGTTCATTTACGCTTTCAAGATGAGGGTGGCAACTGGATGACGTCTAAAAATAAATACTTCTAATAAGCCCTATCGTTATTTCCTTCGTAATAATATTGGTAAGATTTATTCACCACTCGGTTGCCACCTGGAGTAGGATAATTACCTGAAAAATACCAGTCTCCCGAATGATTTGGACATGCAATGTGCAATCCTTCAATAGACTGAAAAATAACATCCACAGCAGTTTTACAATCGGGTGGTGTGACTAATTCAGCAACTTTAGCAGAAATTTCTTCCATTTTAAAAGCTGAATAAATCTCTTTCACTACATTGATTTGCTGATCCATTGGCAAAGCCAATTGTTCCTTAGCCTTTATGTAAACCTGTTTCATTATTTTTTCATTGCCACGTTCTTTGTGGAGCTCAACGGCAGCTCTAAAAGCAATAAAATCACCCATTCGCGCCATGTCTATTCCATAACAATCTGGGTATCGAATTTGAGGGGCTGAAGATACGATAACAATCTTTCTTGGCTCCAAACGGTCTAACATTCGTATGATGCTTTTCTCAAGAGTAGTGCCACGAACAATGGAATCATCAATCATTACCAAAGCATCTTTCTTTGGAATAATAGACCCATAAGTAATGTCGTACACATGTGCTACTAGATCATCTCGACCGTCATCTTGAGTAATGAAGGTTCTAAGTTTCGCATCTTTTATAGCAACCTTTTCAACTCGAATTTGCTGGTTTAGAATATCCTCAATTTCCTTTTGAGTAATTGAGTTTCCGAGCTTTATCAATTTCTCGGCTTTTTGCTTATTCAACAAGGTATTCATTCCTTCTACCAAACCTAAAAATGAAGTCTCAGCTGTATTTGGAATAAACGAAAAAACAGCGTTTTTGTGGTCGCTTTCTATAGCCTTCATTACCTGAGGAACTAATGATCGACCTAAGTTTTTACGCTCTTTGTAAATGTCTAAATCACTTCCACGAGAAAAATAAATACGTTCGAAAGTACAAGCCGTTTTCGACGTGCTTTCTATGATATTCTCCTCAGTAATAGTTCCATTTTTCTTAAGAATCAAAGCATTTCCCGGACCCAATTCTTGAACGTCTTCTGCCTTAATATTTAATGCAGTTTGAATAGCTGGCCGCTCAGAAGCAACTACCGCAATTTCGTCATCTTGGTAATAAAAAGCTGGTCGAATTCCGTTAGGATCTCTAAACACAAATGCATCTCCATGACCAATCATTCCAGACATTACATAACCACCATCAAAATCTTCTGCAGAATTTTTCAGGATTTGGACCACGTCCAAATTCTCAGAAATCTTCTCTGTTATCTCTTGGTTGGAGTAACCTAATGCCTTGTACTTATCGAATAATTCTTCATTTTCGACATCTAAAAAGTGCCCAATTTTCTCCAAAACTGTTACCGTATCTGCTTTCTCTTTTGGGTGTTGGCCCAACTTCACCAATAGATCAAATTGCTCGTCAACATTAGTCATATTGAAGTTTCCAGCTATAACTAAGTTCCTGGTCTTCCAATTGTTTTGTCTTAAAAAAGGATGGCAAGCTTCTATAGCGTTGTTGCCATAAGTGCCATAACGTAAATGTCCTAAGAAAAGCTCACCACTAAAAGGTGCATTTTCTTTTAACCAATAAGGATCTTTTCCTAACTCATGGTTTTCTCCAATACGTTCTTCAAATCGCTTATAAATGTGTTCGAAAACGTCTTGAATGGGTTTGTTAGAAATAGATCGCTGACGCGAAATATATCGTTTACCTGGGGCAACATCGAGTTTAATGTTTGCCACTCCTACTCCATCTTGACCGCGATTGTGCTGCTTTTCCATTAGCAAGTACAATTTGTTGAGGCCGTAGTGAGCAGTTCCGTATTTTTTCTGGTAGTAGTCTAGTGGTTTGAGTAATCGAATGAGGGCGATACCGCATTCGTGTTTGATGAAATCACTCATAAATTTATTGTGGCAATGTTTATAATTGTTGCTCCACAAATTTAGGCTTTATTCTAGGTTAGCTTGGTGTATTATCAGGTCATTATTTTTTGCAAAAAACCTAATTGTTTCGTGCCGTTTTCTGCTATTTTTTGCCTTTAAAACCTTAGTCCACAACAACCAACTTCTTTTTGGTGTGAAGTCCTTCAACATCTACCATATGCAGCACATACAAGCCAATGGCAAAATCTGAAATATCAATTTCTAAACTAATATTTGTATTTCTTTCACTTGCATACACGTGTTGCCCTCGAAGGTTGGAAATATGGAGTGAGTTTAAAGTTTTATCGCTTCCTATTTCTAAAGTAACCGAACCCATACTCCTGCTTACTGGGTTGGGATACAACTGCAAGTGAGAAATGCCTTTTTTCTCGGCTACCGTGGTAAACGTATCTGCCATCCAAGAACAGTCGGTGGCCATCATTTCTTCATAAGTACTTGCTCCTTTACCGTTCTGTTTAAGGTCAGATGTATTGAAGTTGTCTTTATCTCTCTGGTTAAGGTTTTGATAATAAGCATCGATTCCATCGCGTAAAACACAAAGGTCTTTTAGAATAGGGTTATCATATATTGCAGGTACAATCCATAAATTTTTCATTTGACCTCGAATACTATCTAATAATATATTATCCTTAAGGTCTAAACTTTGGTACTTACTAGATAAATTTAAATCCAGATACCTCAAACTGCTATCATTTACTATTGACAAATCACCTGCCGCTCCATTTGGATCATTAATTATGAGACGTTTTATTTTGTTGTCGTAAAAGTAAACTCTATTGGAAAATCTACCTCCCCTAGGATTTTCACTCACGTCTTTAAAGTTTAATTCGAATTGTTCCATATCTTGGTTTGAAATCCATAATTCGGAGTTATACTGAAAAAAACCAGATGGAGGAAATGATTTTAAGGAAGGACAGTTATTAATTCCAACAAGACTTCTATTTATATTTTTTAAACCCGAAAAAGTTTTTAGACTGGGCATATTTACAAAGTGGATTTGACCTTGATGGAAGGATTTAAACCAAGGTATATCTGCAATTTCAAAATAAAATAATTTGATGTACATCCACCCATCTTCATCGAAGCCCGATAAGTCTGTAATTCGCTCCGATTCGGGTAATAAATCATCGTAGTAAAAGTGATAGTAATTGTTTATTGATGTATCCATTACCACTACAAAAGAATCTACCTGTTGTTGTGTTTCAAATATGATTTGAGTTTTTCCAGTTAAACTCAAAATACTAATAATCAGTATAATAAAATATTTTTTCATATTACAATCTTTTTGGTTATTAGTATTCTGATAAAGGACAGTCAAACGGTATGGCTTGTTGTAAAAACACTTCAAAGCCTTCGCCACATTCTTCTGGCATGCAGAATGTTTTGTTCAAATGTAGAGTAATGTTATTGTAATTATAGGTATTGTCGGGTATCGTTGTGCAAAAGGTATTACCCTGGAATTGAACGGCTTGCATTGTGCCTCCTGCATCTTGGTAGCTAAATGACCAAATAACATCGCAAGCAGCAGGTACATCAGTAGTGCAGGTTTTTCCACATACTACCAAACTCCAAGTAGAAGGATCGTTAGGATCAGGTCTCAAGCAGTTTAATGAGTCCTCTAAAGGATCGGCACAAAGCATTTCTGTACCCGGCTCTGCGCAACATTTAATAATTACCGTTTCTTCACAAGAAGAATTTTCGCTTGTTTTAATAGTGATAATAGCAGGTCCATCAAGAAATACTTGACTACCATACCCAGAAATGTAAATAGTGGTATCGTTAGGGTCTAGAGAAACTGTAGAGATGTAATATGTACCCAATAAATCTAAAACATAAGGAAAGTCGCAATTGTAAATTACATCAGGAAAAAGGTCCAACTCTTCAGACCCCCATACCGAATAGTCTTCTCCATCAATTTGATCAGGCAACAAATAAAGGTACATAGCACCCTTGTCTTTGTATCCAGTTGGGTCGATATATTGAGATCCATAAGTTAAATTATTATTTACTGTAACAGCATTTGGTGTAAAAGTAGAACTGGGGTCGTTGCTGTCGTCTAAGGTTCCCAAACGGCCATTTCCCGCAAAATAGATTTTACCATCTAGGCCCCGCTCTATTTGTCCATGACCAAAATCTTTTGTTGCACTTCCAGATTGCAGTACGTTAAAGTAGAAAAAGTTGGATCCCAAACCAGTTCTTCTGCAATGAATAATGTTCTTGTCATTTTCAAAGGTAACGGGGTTAATGGTGTAATACGCAATGGAGGCATAAACAATAAGGCCATCTTCTGAAAATTCTATTCCATTGACAGATTGATTATCGTGCGTTATAGATGAATTTTTTGGAATGGGCACCTGATAACTGTTTGTGAAACTAACTGCGGTACCATTGATGGAAACATCAAAAAAATGTAGTGCTCCTCCGTCATTGTTAATTAAGTCAGGAGCTGAAAAATAGCTGGTAGCCAAGGTATATTTTTCATCTTGTCCTACTTTTTCGTATTCAAAAATTTCCAATTCAGAACGATTGTTATCTTGAAACATCTCAAATTGAGACAAAGAGGTGTTATTTCCAATAAAATGAATGTCGTCATTTTTTATTTCAAAAACACCAATACATTTAGGATGCGACATGAACAAAAAGCGAGTTCCGTTTAAATTTTCTTTGGTAACCGCAATGTGGTTGTGATAGTGGGGATGAGGTGGCTCTTGAGTACCTTCTCCACCATCGCTTCGTGTAAAGTCACACCCTTGGTTTTCATAATGTTCCATAAGTGTCCCGTTGGGCATAATTTGCGCCTGCCAAGTATTATTTATCTTCTTTATTCGACTGTAAATAAGATAGTTTTCAATGTAATGGTCGCCAATACTAAAGGTTGAAATGGCATAATATTCTCCGCAACCAAACGGTACAGGCACAAAAGTAAATTCAGAAAACCCCTTGGCCTTTTGTAATGAAACCTTTGGATTAAAATGCTGTACCAATAAATTCCCAGTGGCGTCATATACTGCACCATCAGCGGCATACAATTCCAAAACACCCTGGTCATTGTGCACCGAATTTTGAGTATGGTCGGGTGAGTTTGTTGTGGGCAATGCTGTACTTGTTCCTGCCTGATAATCAACTAAATGGTTATTAATGGCCCATTTTGTTTGTTGTGCGTTTGCCGTTAAATAAAAAAAGGCCAGAAGAATTGAGAAAGTTGCTGTTTTCATTTTGATTAAATTAGATTTGGAATGCAAAGAGCGTTTGAAATCAATTGAATGTCAAGAAGCTGCGCTTCTATTTTAGAAGCATAGCTTCTAATTAAGTAGCATCACTTCTAAAACCAACTTATGAAATCGATACATACTCGGATTAAAGATTTACGCATTAAAAAGGGTTACTCCCAAGAATATTTGGGTGGCAGGATAGGAATTACTCAAAAAGCATATTCAAATTTAGAAGCGGGTAATTGTAAAATTCCTTGGGCTCGTATAGTTGAATTATCGAGGGTTTTAGAGGTGGATATTATGTATTTGGCAAAAGATAATATTGATAAAAAAGTTGAATCAATTAAAGAGACTGGATTGTCATCGATAGAAAATGAAGCTTCCATGTTTACATTAATGCAACAAATGATTGAATCATTACGCGCAGAAATAAACCTACTTAAGAAGCAAAATGCACAATTATTGGATTTATTATCCGAAAAAAAGTCACAGACAGACAGACAGACAGACAGACAGACAGACAGACAGACAGACAGACTAAGAATGTGCCTTAATTCTAACCTACCTTACTTAAACTGATATAACCACTGCGCTGGATTCATGGTAGTTTGGCCTTTCCAAAGCTCGAAATGAACATGCGTTTGACCCTTTTGTTGATTGGTTTTGGCCTTACCAATTTCTTGTTTGGTGGTCAGCTTATCTCCTTTTTGTACAAAAACATCTACCAAGTTAGCGTATACACTTATATAAGCACCATGCCTTACCATAACCGCTTTTCCACTACCTGGTAGCACAATAACTCCTGACACTTCTCCTTCAAACACGGCTCTAGCTTTACCGTCACCATTTGTGCTTATATCCACACCATTATTATAAATTTTGATTCCTTTAAGAACAGGATGCCAGTGTTCGCCATAGTATGCAGTAACCACTCCTTTTGAAGTTGGCCAAGGTAACTTACCTTTATTATTCTCGAAATTGCTAGACAAAGCTTTGGCTTCAGGCGTAAGTACATATTTTCCTTTGCCTTTTCTCCCTTTGTTGGTTTTTTCTATTTCTATTTGGATTATTCTTTGAATTGCTTTTTGAAGTTTTCGAGATTCTTTTTCATTTTTCTTTATCTCATCCTTAAGCTCTTTTTCTTTAGAGTTTAAATCATTGAATAATTTTTGTTTCTCTCCTATGTCCTCAGAGAGCGAATTCCGTTCTTGCTTAGTATTCACAATCAACAGTTCCTTTTCTACTTTCTTTTCTTCTAACCTAGTAATCTGTGTGTCCAACTGTATTTTAGTCAAAGTAATCTGTTCGGCCTGAGCTTGCCTGAACTGGCTGTATTGCTGTAAATACTTCAGTCGTTTATACGCCTGGTTAAAATCTTCACTTGCAAAAACGAACATAATTTTATCATAGGAACTACGCGTTTTGTAGGCGTGATAAATCATTTTAGCGTACTCATCTTTAAGTGCTTTTAATTCATCTTCTTTTCTGTAAATTTCGTTTTTGGTTGCATCAATCTCTCCTTCAATCAACTGCATTTCAGATCTCAATGTAGAAATCAAATTCTCGCGATTCTTGATTTTCATCCGAACCAATACCAATTGATTTAAGCTCTT
The DNA here is from genome assembly GCA_913020435.1 of uncultured Flavobacteriales bacterium. Classification (GTDB taxonomy): domain Bacteria; phylum Bacteroidota; class Bacteroidia; order Flavobacteriales_G; family Salibacteraceae; genus UBA6770. The sequence continues at coordinate 55,322 of CAJVZZ010000014.1, forward strand.
TTTCTTTGTTTTTTTGGTTTCCTTAAGCAACTCATTTTTATAATCGATCTCTTTACGGATTTTCGATTTTTCTTTTTCTAACGCAGTCCTAGATTTTTGAGCATAAGTACATGGGGTGCTAAAAACAAGCACCAAGCCAAACATAAGTAGCCTAAAAAAGTGACTCATACTTCAAGGATATTGATAATGGATAGGATTGCGTTTCTGGTTGCGTAATTTTCAAATTCTCTGCTTCAAATGACATTCTTTCAGCTCCTATAATCACATAATTTGCCTTGACAGGAATGGGTATTCCATTGGTAGTTTTACGCTCCAATATTTGAGAAGTAAAACTCTTCTTAGTTTTTGATTCTGATATTTTACTCTTAGCAATTAAGAACTCTTCACCCGCGTACCACTCAGTATATATCTGCTGTTGAGTTTTTATTTCTCCTTTGGGTTTTTTAAACTCTAATTCACTTAGTCCTGCAACTATGTAATTCCCTTTTGAGGTATAGGAGCGTACTTTCTTGTATTTACTTTGATCATAAGGTTCTCCTAAAATTGTTGCTTGTAACGAAGAAAAATTGAACGGCACATTGTATAAATTTTGAATAAATGTATAGCCTCCTAGGTAGTATTTTTCATTTTTTCGGTCTATCATTTTCACGCTATCCTGTGTAAAAACAAAGCGCGCAACCTCAACCTTATAATACGTAGCAGATATCCAAATAATACTATCTCGTTTCATTCGGATATGCATTTTGAAAGAATCAGAAAGCTTGGGTGTTTTAAAATAAACTTTGGATTTTATAGCCAAAAGGCCCTTCATTTTTGGGTTAGTACTGTTCTTTACTAAGATCTCTTGAGGCGTTAGTTTATCAAGGTTACTGCGCTTTCTATTAATTTCTTGCGTCGTCTTACATGAAAATAATACCGTGCTAAAAAGCATTAAAAAAAGAAATCCTAATTGTTTCATATTCTAGGGAATGTAGGTTTTCTTTTTAATTTTTTCATCAATCTTGTCTGAAGCATCGCCCATTTCCTTGGCCATGCTCCAATGCTTTAAAGCTCCTTCAATATCATTTAGATGAAAGAGAATGTCACCATAATGCTCCACCAAAACCCCTTGTGTATTTCCGCCATTGTTCAGCGCAACTTCCATGTACTTCTTTGCTTCCTCATATTCTTGATTCATAAACAATATCCAAGCATAAGTATCCAAATAAATTGCTGAATTAGGTTCTTGTTCAATTGTTTTTTTAGACATGGTTTTGGCCTGCTCCAGTTTCTCACCTCTTAGCGATAAATAATAGCTGTAGTTGTTAAGCACTAATATATTATTGGGTTCTAATTCCAAACTCTTATCGAAATTAGCGTCGGAATTTTTATAGTTCTTCAAATTATGGTAAGCCTCGCCTAATGTCGAATACAGTTGCACCAAAAGCTGATTATTGTCCATAATAAAATCCTTTCCCGTTTCGAGAACATCAATAGCTTCCTTGTAATTCTTCATTTGGTTGGCTCCAATTCCTACTAGGTAATACAGGGTTCCTTGGCTAGGAAATAATTCAATAGCCGCTTTGCCATCGGTATACATCGCCAACCAATTTTCTTGATCGGAGTGAATAAATAAGACACGATTCCAAATCAGAAATTGATTTGAATCGATAGCCAGACTTCTCTTGTAAGCAGCTAAACTTTTATCTTCTTGTTTATTTTGAAATAGAAGATCAGCCTCGATTGCATGGATCTGAGCATTCAGTGGATGAGCAATCTTCATAGAATCGATTAACTCAAATGTAAATTCATCAACCTTTCCCGTGCTTTTATCTTGCTTCATCACATTGTTCAATAAGATTCTGCCCTTACTTTCAAAATCTAAACCTGGATTTCTGAAAGCTTTTCTTAATAATTCTTGACCTTTTTCAGTATTGCCATCTTCCATATAATATGTGGCCATTGAAAGCTGAACAAGGGCATTGTTAGGGTCCAATTCAAGCAGTTTCTTATAGGTCTCAGTTGCTTTTTCTTTTTGACCTGCTTTACGATAAACATCCGCTAAATTGTTATAGTATTTCGGCGTTCCTGGAGCAGAATCAACCAATTTCTGAGCTTCGACAATAGCCAAATCGTATTTTTTGACACCAAGGAGTACTTGTTGTCTTTGCATAACTACTAGTTCTAATATTCCAAATTTTCCTTCAATCTTATCGTAAACCTTCATGGCTTTTTTGAGGTCGTTTTGGTACAGATACATTCTCGCTTCACCTTCATAGTAAGCCAATTCCTTTGAATTTACAGCAATAAGAGCAGCATAGGTTTTTGACCCTTTTTCGTATTGTTTGGTTTGCTCGTATAATATAGCTTGTGACTGCAAATACCATTTATTATTTGGTTCAAGCGTAGTCGCTTTTTCTATAAATAACACGGCATCAGAAAACCTCGATTGTGTTTGATAAATACTTGACAACTCAAAAAGACTTGCACTGTGGTTGGGGTCTACGGCTAAACATTGCTCATAATACTTTTGAGCAGCGGCATAATTACTCAGAGCCTTCTCTCTACTGGCTTCAAAGAAGAGATTCTTTAATTGAATTTCATCTTTTTGGGACAGTGTTGATCTGTTCTTAATCGCTGTTCCATCTTGTTTTATTTTCTTAGAACTCGAACAGGAGCCCAACAAAAAAACCAATCCGGTTAACGCAAAAAATAATTGAATGCTTTTTTTCAAACTTGTTATTTAACTATTAATTGTACTGTAATCTCCAATACTTAAGTCGTCAAAACTTCGACAATATTTTGCAAAATGTCCAATCATTGAATTATCAACAACCGCCTGTTTTACCTCAGAATTTGATTGAATAATAGAGTTTTTAATAACGCTATTTTCAATAATCGTTCCGCTACCAATACTTACGTGCGGTCCTACAACTGAAGATTTAATAGTCGCCCCTTCTCCAATATAACAAGGTTGAATAATTGTGGAATTTTCAATAGTAACGTTGGTTGGAATCGACAAACTATCCGCTATAAAACCCAATACACGCTGGTTGCTATCTACCGTCGCATTTTTGTTTCCGCAATCTAGCCAATCCTTAACCTTGCCGGGATTAAATTGCATGCCTTTGGCCGTCATGTTTCTTAAAGCATCAGGCAATTGATATTCACCATCATTTATAATTGCGTTGTCAATTAAATATTGACACTCATCACGCAACGTTTCTCCCGATTTAAAATAGTAGATTCCAATCATAGCCAGATCTGAAACAAAATCTTTTGGCTTCTCTACAAAGTCAGTAATTACATTCGACTCATTCACTTTCACAACTCCGAATGCACTGGGATCATCAATTTGAGAAACCCACAGCACTCCATCAGAACTTGTATTCATACTAAAGTCGGCACGGAACAGTGTATCTGCAAAAGCAACTATTGAAGGACCCTTTAAACTTTCTTTAGCACAAAGTATAGCATGCGCTGTTCCAAGAGCTTCCGTTTGATAATAAATTTTACCCTTAGCACCTAAGCTTTTAGCGATATCTAATAACTGATTTTCAACTGCTTGGCCAAAATCGCCAATGATAAATCCAACTTCATCAATTTTTGAACCTGCAACTGCAGCAATATCCTCAACTAACCGCTGAACGATAGGCTTGCCTGCAATTGGAATCAATGGTTTTGGAACTGTTAGGGTGTGGGGTCTCATTCGTTTACCCATACCTGCCATTGGAACGATTATGTTCATTGTTTAAATTTAACTTACAAAAATAGAATAATTGATTGGGCGGGTTTTAACGATAGTGTAAAGCTTTCTAAAAATAGAATGTTTAGAATTATATATAATATTCTATTAAAAGAATCCGTTTTGCTTGCTGAGGGTCAGCAGATAGATTTACAATGCAAGTAAATCTCCAAATATTGAAATAACCGATTCCCTGTTTTAGTTTTCTATTTCCGGTCTACTGATTGTATACCCCACATTGGTTTCTTAGGGCAAGAAAAAACATACACCTCCCAAAGGCTCTGTTTTTGACTCCAATGACAAGTCATCGAACACTAGTGAATAGCGGAACTACAGCTACAAGAAGCTACTCAACTTAATATTACCAGTGTTGCTAGTGGCCGGAAATATTAAAGTGTTTCAATCTGTAATTAAAAACGCGTTAATCGGTTTTATGTTTAATGAAGAGCACTAAGGGTTTAGCAACAACCTTGATTAAATCGGATTGTTTTGGGACGGTAAGTTCAATGGCTATTTTGGTGAGATCTTTGATAAAACCTTCATCTCATTTGGGATCCGCAATTTTAGTTGTATTCTAAAATGAACTCCAAGCAGTTATCCTACTTAATCTAATATAGATTTAACTACTTTTTCAAAGTTATTTAAAGCATCTAATCGTAATTTATATTTTAGCTATGGTGCATTATTTGTGATTAACGCTAATCATTATAAACGAATTCTCTATTAGCTTAGAAATAAGAAGAATAAAAAACCTCAACTATGTTTTTAAAACAACTTATCACCCTTCTGCTTTTTTGCTCACTTTACACTGGTTTTTCACAAACCGACCCTAAGGTGATTACATCTCCTATATACGAGCATAAAAATCCTAGAATTTATGTGCAAGAAATGCTTGGTGAAGAAAATGGTATTTACTACGTATTGTATTCTACTCAACCAGTAAAAACTTCAACCTTACCTTCTTTATACATCGGCATGTATGCTAATGAAGACATGCATTTGATAAGGTCTCAAAAACTTATTCCTGATAATCCAGATGACCAAAAACGGTATAAAAACTTTCTTTTAGAAAAATATTTGTTAACCAAAAATGGGCTAATTTTCTTTTTTGAAAACAAAATAGATAAAGTAACAAGAGATGTTTACCTAGGAACATTCGACCTAAATCTTAATTCAAAAAAAGATTTTGAAAAGGTTCTGACATATGATCCTTCTCAAAGAGAGTTTATTGGTTTAGCAAACAGTAATTATTCAAATACTGTTTTAGCCACAATAAATTACGTTGGTAAGGATGAATCACAGTTTCTTGAATTTAAAGAAATAGATGAAAACTTTGATCTTATAAGTTCAGGAAAAATTGACATTGAAATAGAATCTACTACTTCAGGCTTTTCGCGCTGGTTTTATGGTGAAAGTACTTTATTGAGTAACGTGTCATTATCCGATCTTGGGATGATAACGGGGAGGATTAGTATCCGTCAAGTAGTTACCACGACTAATAAAAGAGGAAAGGAGAAGGTTGATAAAAACGCTGATAAATGGGTTAACACGATTTATGTAATGGATATGAAGTCTAAAACCTACACAGAAATCCCAATTAAACTTGATGATCAAAAGAATCTTGATGAAATTATGACAAACACCGACGGCAAAACCATCTATGCTGCTGGATTTTATTCTGACTTAACAAAGGCAAAAAAAGGAGGGAATATACATGGTGTTTTTTATATGCGTATAGATGCTAATTCTGGTAAATTAAAGTTTAAAAAAGCTACTGATTTTCCTGATGAATTTCTATTTAGAATTAACACCCAAAATACACTGGTTGGGTTGTTTGGAAAGAAAAAAGCAGCTACCAGAGAAAACATCTCAAACAACACTCAAATAAGCGAACTTATTATTAATGATGCTACACAAGAAATTACCGCTTACTGTCAGCCAATTAATAATTCTGTTATCACCACAACTGATCCGAATGGAAATACATCAACTACTTATACCTCGGAAAGAGGGAGCGTCTTCTTTTTCAATATGACAGAGGATGGTGAGTTTAACTATTTTAATACAATAAGAAAGTATACTAAATGGTCCAGTAGTAGCTCTGCTATTTGGGACCTAAAATCAATCTATTTAGATCGATCTAAAAATGGAAAAAAGGATAATCTACTCTTTTCTACACAGCGTATTTACAATGAATATGATAAGTCTGATATTCGAGGAAAGAAAGCGAAGTGGAAGAAAACAAAAAGAGATTTTTCCATTGCTGCTATCAACAATAAAAATGGTAATTATCAACTGAATCATCCTCAAGAATATATCTCAAAGGACAAAACTAATCTGGGTTTATATCTAAATAATATTTCACAGAGTAAAGGCAACCTATACTCATATGGTATAAAGCGAAAGATGAGAACTAGCAGGATAATTACAGCTTTTGCATTATTTCCATTAGCTTATATTATCGTAAGCAGCCCTAAATCATATTACCAAAAAGTACAACTTAACCGCATAGAAATAAAGGAATAAAAAAAATGCGCCCCGTAAATTGGAGCACATTTTTCTATTCTGACTTTTAACTGTCTGTCAAGTTTAACCAATCTCTATTTGCTTTGACTTTTGGATTTTAGCCTCTGAATTTGGAATCCTAATTTTTAGAATTCCTTCTTCATATTTAGCTTCTATTTTCTCTTCATCAACTTCCTTAGGAAGCGTAAAGCTTCTGGAAAATGAATTGTAAGAAAACTCTTTCCTTGTATAATTCAGTTCGAGTTTCTTTTCTTCTCTTTCAGACTTTGATTCGGATGAAATCATTAAGATCCCTTCCTTAATTTCAATATTAAAATCGGACTTTTTCATTCCCGGTGCTGCCAGCTCAAGCTCGAAACCAACTTCCGATTTAATGATGTTGATTGCTGGAAAACTAGACCCTCCTTTCCAACTATCGTTTCTCACAATAGCGTGATCAAATAGGTCGTCAAAAATTGAATTTACTGCAAATGGTTTTCTAATTAGTGTCATGATATATAAGTTTTAAATTGTTTCTGTTTGGCTGCTATAGAACAAGAGCATTGCCAATTTCACTTATACTGAAATTATGACCGAATTAACTTTTATTAGCTGCTATATTGTCATGTAATCCGCTGATTTACAGACATTATGACTTAAAAATCATCAAACGCAAACCTGCATAAAATGATCTTCCGAATATTGGGCCCCAAATCATAGATGCATCAAAATCAGAATCAAAAGGTTTATCTGCAGATATGATGGCATCTGGCTGACGGTAGTCGCCTAAATTTTCTGATCCAGCATAAACTTCTATATGTCTAAATCTTCGAGTAAGCTGAGTATTCATCAGAAAATAAGGGCTGCTTTTTTCATTTCTAATGTTTTCAGGAGCATTTCCGATTGTGCTAGGAATTCTGCTTTCACCAACGAATTGAGTAGTAAAATCTGCCTGCCACTTCTTATTTAGAGTCTGATAACCGAGAGTTACCATTCCTCTCCAATTTGGAACCAAAGGCATTTGCTTTTGAACTCCAGCATAGGTACTTTGAACGTCTAGGTATTTAATAGCTGTTCTTATTTCAAAAACCTTCCATGGTTCATATGCGACCTCAACCTGAATTGCATTTGAATACGAACTTCCTATCAAATTGTAGAAACTCAGTGCACCAGGCGTCTCCCTGTCGACAACTACCTGGTTTTCAAATTGAGTATAGAAATATTCTGCATGCAAAGTAAGGTCACGTTCAGCAATTTCTACCTTCTGTGTTGCGCTTATTCCAGTATTCCAAGCCACCTCTGGCAGTAAATTATTTTGAATAGAAATTACTCGTTGACTAACAAAGGTGGAGTTATTATCTACAAATATATTAGCAACTCTAAAGCCTCTGCCCATAGAAACACGAGCTGCTCCTCTCTTACTAAACTCATATTTAAAATTGGCCTTAGGACTAACTTGAGTACCATACAAATTATGAAAATCTGAACGAGCTCCTAATATCGTTTGAATCTTATCTCTTGCAAAAGTATATTCACCATAAATCCCAGGTACATGTTCAGTTCTGACATAATTCTTCCCATTAAATGTTTCATTGTAATCATCAAAAACATAGCTAGCGCCCAACTTATATTTGTGTTCGGTAGTTTTGATAATATCCGAGAAAATGAAGTTTGAATAAAAATAAGTTTCATTTCCTTTATAATTCATTAGCCCAGCGAAAAGGGTTTGGTCGTGATAACTTCCACGTGTAATGATTGCTAAACTTCGCCAAGGCCTGTTATCGAAGACAATCCCACTCTTATAAAAACCCTCTATGTGATTTCCGTTAGCTCCAACACCATAAAGGCTGGTCGTGCCAAAATCTGTTTCTGGATTGAAATTCATTTCTCCGCCCGTTTTTTCTTCTACTATGCCTCTTACACCAAACTGAGCACGGTAGTGTTCCCCTTTATACTTCCATCTACTGAATAGGTTAAGTTGCTTTTTTAGGGTTACATCCATGAAACCATCGTTATTATTATCTAGCGGAATCTGATTCATATTTGCATGCGCAAGAAATAGGGTGCTCCATTTTTCATTCAGTTTATCTCCAATGTGGGCGTTTATTTCAGACCTGCCCATTACGTTTCCATACAAATTAATGAACACCTTTTCCTTCAAATCATCAGGTTTTAAAAACTCTAAATTGATTTGACCCGTCATTCCCTCGTAGCCATTAACTACCGAACCCGAACCCTTGGAGATTTGTATGCTCTGCACCCAGCTTCCTGGGATATGAGCTAATCCATCCAAATTGGCAAGACCTCGAACTAATGGAATGTTTTCAAATTGCAGGCTTGTATAAATTCCGTCCAAACCGAGCATCTGAATTTTCTTAGCTCCAGTTACTCCATCACTAGAAACCACATCTACCGATGCATTAGTTTCAAATGCCTCCGAAATATTGCAACATGCCGCACGCGTAAGTTCAGATGCATCAATCTGTTCTACCTGTCTAATGGACATCATATCATAAGAAGTCGATTGCTTTCGTTCTTGAACCACAAATTCATCCATTTCAAGCGTTGGTATTAATCCAACGTGCAGGCTTTCTTCGGGTTTAAATATTTTTATTGTATCGGTTTTAAATCCGATAAATGAAATAATAAGATTTGCTGGAAGCCTTGCAGGGGGAAGAATTATGAACGCTCCGGTAGTATCTGTAGAAGTTCCCGTGTTCGCCCCTTCCCAATAAACATTTGCACCAGGTAATCCTTTTCCGTGTTCGTGGTTACCACTTGGAAATACCTCTCCCGTAATTTGAGCTTTGATAGAACACACCGAAAACCCGAGGGCCACGATCAATATTATTTTTTTCATGTAATAGTTTTTATGCTGTTAAAATGCGAATTGGTTGAGGATCGGTTATCCAATCGCTAGCATAAAAAACTTTGTAACTCCTTGTAAATAGCTTGTTTGTGAGGAGGTGGAAGATTGTATTGATTTGGAATAATTTGATTTTTAGGAAAAAATTGCTGCTCAGTCAGGTTACTAGAAGAGGATGCAAGCACAACTAAATTATAATTGTATTCAGAATTTGTATTCGCTAGATCAGCATATTGATAGGTAATAGAAAAATATTCACAGCAACATCGGGCTACACTTTCTTGTTCATTATTGACTTTGCAACAGTCAATGTCGTTAAAAGAATACTCTGCATTACCAGAGTGTAAACACACCATTTGATGAATTGTTGCTCCAGTTGATGCCGTGAGCACAATAGAGGCTAATAATCCAATTAATATTTGTCTAATAATCATTAGGTTACAAAATTATAACAATTATCAACTATTAATTGACCGTTGCACCAACCCGCGAATTAAATTTGCATAAAACTCATTTTACATTTTCAACATGGATACTACAGAAAAAAAAATTCCAATGACGGTTTACGCCGAAAGCACTCCGAATCCGGCAACAATGAAATTTGTTTGCAGTTTAGCATTCACTGAATCGGGGTCGAGTGTTGAGTTTCATAATGTTGGAGAAACCTCAAAGGCCCCATTAGCGGCGCGCCTATTCACTTTTCCGTTTGTTACTAGTGTGTTTTTCTCTAATGACTTTATTACCATTACCAAAAATGACCTGGTAGACTGGCAAGAGGTATTTGGAGAAGTTCGGTCCTATTTATTCGATTATCTAACCGCCGGAAATGACATTTTCACAGAAAACCCAAAGACAATAACGACCGAAAAGCAAGTTGCTGCTGAGGCTAAAACGGATATTCCAAAACCGAAGCTACCAGAAACCGATACTGAAAAAAGAATTGTAGAGATTTTAGAAGACTATGTTCGTCCAGCTGTTGAAAGCGATGGTGGAGCTATTGATTACCATTCGTATGATAATAAAGGAACCGTTACTGTCATTCTAAAAGGTTCTTGCAGTGGATGTCCATCTTCTAGCGTTACGCTTAAAAATGGAATTCAAGGTTTATTCAACCAAATGATGCCTGAGATTACTGAAGTTGTTGCGCTTGAAGCATGATCGCTGCCATTAAACATAATGGCGAAACTTTCAAAGTCGATTTATTAGACCCTCTTGATATTTCAATTGAAATGCATCCCTCCTCGGAAAGCGTTTCTGCATGGTATTTAGATGCCTTAAAAATTGAACCTGTAAAAGGTGATGGATTTGTAGGGTCTGTAAATCAAGGCGGTTCAGTAAATTTCAGAAACATTGAATTTAACCCCCACGGTCATGGTACGCATACAGAATGTCTAGGACACATTACTCCAGAGGTCTATAATGTAAATGAGCATATCAAGACATTCTTTTTTAAAGCAGAACTAGTTACCATTCTACCTAAAAAAATTGATGGGGATGACGTGATTACAAAAAGCCAAATTGAAGCTGCCTTAGAAAATCATCCAAACCCAGAAGCCATTATAATTAGATCATTACCAAACAATAGCTCTAAAATCAATAAGCAATACAGTAACACGAACCCTGCATTTATTAGCGAAGAGGCGGCTTTAGAAATTCGAAATAGAGGAATCAGACATTTACTTATTGATACCCCGAGCGTTGACAAAGAATCGGATGATGGAAAGTTATTAGCACATCACGCCTTTTGGGATGTCCCCAAAAACCCTCGCTTTAATTGCTCGATAACCGAACTCATATATGTCCCCGAAGAAATAAAAAATGGAACGTATTTACTCAACCTCTCTTTTGCCAGTTTCAAAAACGACGCAAGCCCATCTAAACCGGTTCTTTACAGTCTTATTTAAACTGTAGTTCAAGTGCCAAAACATTAATTCAGTAGTAATCTGAATTAACACTTATCCTTTAATGAATTCTCTTTTCCGATAAATAACAAACGTAGAAAGCCGCTACTTTCGGGAAAATTCACTGCTATGAAAAATGCTTTCACAATCGCCTTTGCTCTGCTATTTTCTTTTATTCTGTTTGCTCAAAGCAAAAAAGCAGAAAAAGCAAAAGAATATTTAAAAGAGGGCATGATGGCCTCATCAGCAATGGATGAGGAATCCGCTATCAAATACTACAAAAAAGCAGTGAAATCTGACCCAACATACAACACTGCATGGCTTCAATTGGCACGTTCACTTTCAAAAACAGGCACTGAATATGAGCTCCGAAAAACAGCATATCAATCAATTTTAATTACTGATTCAATTTCTAAAACTGGACTTTCCGCCTATGGTGGTTTACGGAGTCTCTGCCAGTTTGAAGGCAAATTTGATTCAGTAGCAATTTATTACCAAAAGGTAATGAGCCATCCTCAACTATCGGAAAAGCAAAAAGTCAAAATGAGCAAAGACAAAAAATCAGTTGAATATGCTGCTGCAGCATACAAGAAACCTCTGCGTTTTGACCCATATTTAATGAATTCCAGTATCAATGATCCAGATGCATTGCAGTATTTTCCTGTTTTAACGGGAGATGAAAACAAGATGATTTTTACGAGACGTTACAAAGGCAGTCAAAATGAAGATATTTATATTGCTAGAAGAACTGGCTCTTGGCATGAAGCTAAAAAATTAGAAGGTGCAATCAACAGCCATGAAGGAGAAGGAACGGCTACAATTACTGCAGATGGAAACACCCTAATTTGCAGTTATTGTGGTAATAGTCGCGAAAACATGGGAAACTGCGATTTATATTATTCAACTCTGGAAAATGGTAACTGGACTAAACTAAAAAATCTAGGCGCAACGATAAATACAAAACATTACGAAGCCCAGCCAACGCTTAGTGCAGATGGCAGAGTTCTATTGTTTATTTCTGATCGTCCTAATGGAATTGGAGGATTGGATATTTATAGCAGCACTAAGGATGAAATTGGAAACTGGAGTACACCAAAAAATTTAGGAGCAATCATAAATACCAAAAAGAACGAGGGAAGCCCTTTTCTTCACTCAAATGGTGAAGTTTTGTTTTTTGCAAGCAAGGGCCACATCGGATTTGGCGGATATGACTTATATGCAGCTGATATTGAAGAGGGTAACTGGCAAGCTCCTCGTAATTTAGGATACCCAATTAATGACCAGTTGAACCAGCTATCCATGTGCGTTTCTCCAGATGGTAAAACTGGCTATTTTAGTAAAGAAGAGTATGATGTTTCTTCAATTATGGCGAATCAAAGTAGAATATGGAGCTTTGAAGTTCCTCCTGAATTAAAACTTGGGCACCGAAGTAACTACATTACTGGAAATGTTTATGATAATATCACAAAACGGCCAGTTGCGGCAACGATGCAATTAATCAACCTAGAAGATGCACAGACCAAAACAATGGTAGTATCAAGACCTTCAGATGGAAAGTATATGGTGATGCTAGCAGAAGGCTCTGACTTCGCATTCTACGCAGAAACACGAGGTTATTTATTCAAATCGGTCTCTTTTGAATACAGCGAAATGGATAATATTGAACCCATAAAAATGGATATTTATTTAGACCCAATAATTAAAGGAGTTACGGTACAGTTGAATAATATTTATTTCGAAACGGGTAAGTGGACCCTTTTATCAAAATCAAAAGTTGAGCTAAATAAACTATTTCAATTGATGAAAACGAACCCTAGTTTGAAAATTGAACTTGGTGGACATACTGATAATGTCGGATCAGACCAATCAAACAATGAGCTTTCTTTGAATAGAGTTAACTCTGTTGTTGACTACCTTAAAGAAAAGGGAATCCCTACAACAAGAATGGTTGGCAAGGGTTACGGTGCCTTAAAACCTATTGCGGACAACAGCACAACTAAAGGCCGAAAAGAAAACCGACGAGTAGAATTTACGGTGCTAGACATTAAGTAAACAAAAAAACATGGAACTTTTTTAGCTCTTTTAATTTTTATTTGGCTGTTCTGCCTATTCATTGCCCATGAATAAGGCAAACTAGATTAAATTCTATGGGCTAGACTTACTCTCAAATTTTTCATTTCGATTGTTGTCGAGATTTACCCGTTTTTCATTAGCCTGAGTTTAAACAACGCCTTTTAACCAAGGGTTATAGGCTGTACAATATGAAAACAAAAACGCCTAGAAAACAAAAAAGCCTCTCAAAATGAGAGGCTTTTACGGTGGTGCCTCCAGGAATCGAACCAGGGACACCAGGATTTTCAGTCCTGTGCTCTACCAACTGAGCTAAGGCACCGTTTTGTGGGCGGCAAATTTATATAAAAATCTATACTATTATCAATGAATTTAAACATTTAGATATTCTATCATCAATACTTGCTTAGGCCTACTTTTGTCAGTATTAAATAGTTCAGTGAATTTAGTCATAGACATAGGAAATACTCAAATAAAACTCGCGATTTTTAGTGATAGAAAACTTGTAAAAAAACAAGTATATACTAGTGCTGAACTGCCTTCTGCGATAAAATCCTTGTTCACAAAATATAATATCCGTAATACAATATTGAGCAGTGTTACAAAGACCAACCTGGAACTTTTAAAGCTCCTTGAATCAAAAAGTGGAGTTATTTGTTTTGACGAATACACTAAAATTCCAATCGAAAATTTATACCAAACTCCTAAAACTTTGGGAAAAGATCGCCTTGCAAACGCAATTGGTGCCGCTCAGCTTTTTAAAAATGAACATGTGCTATGCATTGACATAGGCACATGCATCAAGTTCGATATAATAACAAAACTGGCACATTATATAGGTGGGTCCATTTCTCCCGGGGTTAATATGCGATTTCAATCACTGAATGTTTTTACGGCCAAACTTCCTCTAATAGAAAGAAAAGATAATCCAGATTTAATTGGAACAACAACAAAGACTTCTATTCAAAGTGGAATCCAGTGGGGAATTGAAAAAGAAATCGATGGAACAATTACTGAATACCACAGGCAATATCCTCAATTAAAAGTTGTTTTAACAGGTGGAGATCACATCCATTTTGCTAAGGCATTAAAAAATAGCATTTTTGCGCGCCCAAACCTGACCTTAGAAGGTTTGAACGAAGTTTTAATATTTAATGAATAAGCTAGTTTTAGCGTTTCTTATTGTTGCTTGCACTCTTACAGCTAGAGCTCAAAGCACTACAGGCTCTCCATATTCTTTTTATGGAATTGGAGACCCTAACAGCTCTAGCTTTTCTAACTATAAAGCAATGGGCGAGGCTTCAACCGCCTTATCTGAACCAGCATACATAAATCTAAAAAACTCTGCTTCATTTGCAGGTTTACGTAATCCAACTTTTGCAGCAGATTTTACGATGAATTGGTTGAATATAGAGTCTCCAAGTTCTAATCAAAGTATTTCAAGCCAATACATCAATGGCGTTTCTTTTGGATTTCCTATTGGAAAAAGGTTTGGTGCTGCATTTTCAATGGGGCCGTATACGAAGATAGGATATGATATTACTACTCCGCAAGAAGACCCTGCACTAGGAAGTTACAATTTTACTTATTCAGGAGAAGGCGGATACAACAGAGCCTCCGGTGGAGTTGGAGGAATGCTAATTAAAAATAGTGAGAATCAACTTATGCTGGGAATTCAGGCAAGTTATTACTTCGGGTTTTCACAAACCTCAAGAGCTGTAACTGACTTTGTTGATGACCCTACTGTTACTAGTTCTAAAATGATTAATCGGACGAATATTAAAGATCTAGCAGTTGATTTTGGGATACTATATAAAAGAAAATTAAAAAATAATACTTGGGTATCAGCTGGATTGAACTTTAAACCTGCCTCTGATATTTTCGCAACAAATCAACAACTTTCGTATACCTATCGACCAGCAGGCCTCAGTGATAATATTGTGGATACTGTTTTAGAAAACACCCAGGAAGGAAGTATAAGATTACCAACAGACATTAGTGCGGGATTAGCCATTCAATTTGAAGACAATTGGATAATTTCCTTCGAGTACTCTGCAACCGCGTGGTCAGAATTGAAATTGCTCGCAACACCTGTTTCACTCTCAAATTCAAACCAAATTGCTGCCGGTTTTCAATATATTGCTAATACTGACGCAGTTGCCAAATTCCTTCAAAGCATTAGATATCGAGGTGGATTCAAATATGAAAATACCCGTCTTAATTTTGGAGGTAATCAGCTTAAGTCAATCTCTGGAACGGCGGGTATCGGAATTCCTATACAAAAGACAAAAATGTTGTCCACTTTTAACTTTGGCATTGAAGTTGGTTCAAGGGGACAAGATGGAAGTACGTTAGTTTCTGAAAATTTCACAAACCTGTTTATTGGTCTTTCAATGAATCCGCACAAATTCGACCGCTGGTTCAAAAGAAGCAAGTACAATTAAAAAGAAGAAGAATGAAAAAGTTAATGTTAGCAGTTGCAATATTGGTAAGCGTATCAGCACTCAATGCACAAAAATTTGGGGCTTCACCAGAAGATAGCCTAGAGTGTATTAAAAACTTGTCTCTATATCAGGATTATTACAGACAAAAACAGTATGATGAATCGTTAACATATTGGAGAAATGTTTATAAATATTGCCCAAAGGTTTCCAAGGGAATTTATATAAAAGGGGTTAAACTTTACGAGAAAAAAATCAAAAAGACGAAAGATGACAAAGCACTTAAAGAGCTTTTGATTGATACTCTTATGTTGGTTTATGATGCAAGAGTTGAGCATTTTGGTGAGCGAGGTCTAGTTTTAGGTCGCAAGGCGGCTGATATGGTTCAACACAGACCAGCTGAAGTAGAAGCGGCTTACAAAATGTTCGAGGAGTCTCTTCAACTTCAAGGAAATGATATGGAAGCCGGAGCTTTAGTTTATATGTATCAGACTAGGTACAAAATGTTTAAAAAAGAGCTGTGCACTAAAGATGATTTAATCGACCTATACCCTAGGCTAAAAGCCATTGCTGATTACAACGTTAAAAATAGTAAACGAGAAAAAACCAAAGAAAATTATAAAAAAACTGGTAATAACCTTTTAGAGTTTTTCAAGCAAGTTGCTGACTGTGCTGATTTGGTAAAAGCTTTTACTCCAAAATATGAAAAGGATCCTGAGAATATAGAGCAACTTAAAGAAATCCTTTCTCTTCTTAACACAAAAGAATGCGATGATGTTGACTTCTATATTACTGTTGCTAAAAAACTGCAAGAAAAAGAACCTTCTGCAGTTGCAGCTTGGAGTATTGCTAATTGGTATGTGAAGAAAAAAGATTGTTCTACCGCCATTCCATTCTACGAAGAGGCGTTCAAGCTTGCTGATAACATGGAAGAAAAAGAAGAAATCGCTCCATTTAAAGTAAAGGCTATACTTAGAGCTGGACTATGCCAATTGAGTGCTGGACAATATTCTAGCGCTAAACAAAAAGCACTAAAAGCTCTAGCGATCGAGCCTAACTCTGGTGATGCTTTCATGATGCTGGGTGATGCATACCTTGGCGGAGCAAACACATGGGGAGAAAATGCATGTGAAAAAGGTGCTGGTTATTGGGCTGCAGTTGATAAGTATCAAATAGCTGTCTCAAAAGATCCTTCTTTAAGAGAAAGTGCTAATAACAAAATTTCAAAAGCTAAAAGCAGATATCCAGAAAAATCTGAATGCTTCTTCATTGGGAAAAATGAGGGTGATGAAATCAAAGTTGGAAGTTGGATAAACGAGACAACTAAAGTTCGTTTCTAAAATAACGTCCTTTGAGCAATTTTAAAAAACGTTTAATTCATATAGCTGCAACCCTAGTTGTGGCTATATTTTTTATTGGATGCTCGAGTGATGAAGCTGTGTTGCCTGACATTTCAAATATAGCCCCAAAACCAGTAGAGGTTTCGATCAATACTACCATTATTTACAGTGATAGCGCAGTACTACGATTAAAGATTGTTACTCCAGAACTGCAACGTTGGACTAATTTAGAAACACCTTATATCGAATTTCCCAAAGGATTACATTTGTTCTTTTACGACAGCTTAGGTAATGTAGAGTCAACATTAACAGCGGACTATGCTATAAATTATACCGAAGAAAAACGAGTAGAAGTTAAACACCATGTAGAGGTGATTAATGGAAAGGATGAAATTTTAAATACAGAACATTTAATCTGGTTGCAGAAAGAAGAAAAAATCTATACTGAGGAATTTGTAAAAATTACAACACCTGACGAGATTATCTATGGTGATGGTTTAGAGGCAAACCAGCAGTTTACCAAGTATAGAATTAAAAACATTAAAGGAACTATTGCTGTCGACGAAGACAGCCTTCAATAATAAATCATGGAACGATATAATAATATAATGCAATACGTCTGGCTTGCAGTAGCCATTCTATCTGCCGCATTTGCTTTGTACACTTTTTTCACCTTACCTAGTGATGAAGAGCCCGAGTACATGATTTTTTTACTCCCTTTAGTTGCAGGATTTCTTTTCTATTTGCGCCGAAGGCACAATGCTGTTATGAATAAGAATAATTAAGAATCTACAAGGATTTATTATCTTCGACACAGCATATAAGATCAATGGAAAGTAGCCCCTGGTTAATTGTAATTATTACTCTTCTTTTTTCTGCGTTTTTTTCAGGAATGGAAATCGCATTTGTTTCTTCCAATAAACTCAAAATTGAAATGGAAAAAAAGAGAGGCATGCTCTCGGCTCGTGTCTATTCCTTTTTTCTTAAAAATCAAGGCTCATTCATTTCGACTATGCTCGTTGGAAATAATATTGCGCTAGTTATCTACGGAATTTTTATTGCCTTAATCCTAGAACCTCCCTTAGCATTTGTCATAACTAACTCATTTGCGATTTTTCTATTGCAGACAATTATTTCGACGCTCCTCATTCTGGTTACTGCAGAATTTTTACCCAAAGTGCTTTTTCGTATTGATCCAAACAAAACGCTTGCCTTTTTCGCTTTACCTACGGTGTTATTTTACATACTGATGTATCCATTGGTGAGAATAATCACGTTCTGTTCAAATTGGGTTATCCGAGTAGTTATGAAACAAGAAGTCGGAGAATTAAAAGTGAGCTTTGGAAAAGTAGACTTAGATCATTTTGTTAAAGAAGCTACCGATTCGATGCATAATAAAGAAGAAATTGAAAGTGAGGTGCAAATTTTTCAAAATGCACTTGATTTCACCGAGTTGCGTGTGCGTGAATGTATGATTCCGAGAACTGAAGTCATTGCATTGGAAGAAAACGAATCAATTGAACTTCTTAAAAAAACTTTGAACGAAACCGGTCTCAGTAAAATTATGATTTTCAGAGAAGACATCGACAATATAATTGGTTACGTGCATTCGTTTGAATTACTAAAAAAACCCAAAACAATTAAGAGCATATTACTACCTGTATCACTTATACCTGAAGCGATGTCTGCAAGTGAAGCAATGTCAATTTTGATAAAAAATAAAAGAAGTATTGCTGTAGTCTTGGATGAATTTGGAGGAACAGCTGGAATTTTAAGTACTGAAGATGTTATAGAAGAATTGGTCGGTGAAATAGAAGATGAGCACGATAAAGAGGGATATCTGGAAAAGGTAATTGATGAATCACGATATCAATTTAGTGCCAGACTGGAGATTGATTACCTTAATGAAAACTACAATTTAACGCTGCCCACAAGTGATGAATATGAAACTTTGGGAGGACTAATAATTAATGCTTCAGGAAGTATTCCTGACAAAGGTGAAATTGTAAATATTGCGCCCTATAAGTTTGAAATTCTGATGGTTGAAGAAAACAAAATCGACCTTATTGAACTGCGTATTGTGGAACCCGACGTTTAAATTTAATTTTATTCGTTTTATTTTACTGAATAACAATTACTTACGATAATCTTTCAGATATCTCATTAATCATTTTAGATTGTATATTCGCAATCCAATTTTAAGAAAAAAAAAGAATGGCTGTTATAAATAGCATTAGAAAAAGATCCGGACTACTAATAGGCACTATTGGTGTAGCGATGGTTTTGTTTATCGGTGGAGAATTATTCAGTGGAAACAACATGTTTAACAAACAAGACACTACCGTTGGTGAAATCGCTGGCGATAAAATAGAATACGCTGACTTCGAGGCAATGGTTCGGAAAATTGGAGGAGACCAAACGCTTACTCCAGAGCAAATGAATGATGCGCGAAATAGAGCGTGGAATCGTTTTATTCAAAACAAAGTACTTTTTAAAGAATATGAAAAACTTGGTCTTTCAGTTGCTCCTGAGGAATTATTTGATCAAATCAAGAATAACGAACAAAACAAGGTTTTAAACCAGTTCTTTACCAACCCTCAAACTAATCTTCTATACGAACAGTTTCAAAATCCTGCAACAGGCAGACTAGACAATAACAGGGTATTAGCATATGTGAAAAATGTTATGGCTGGAGATCAAAAAGACAGTTGGTTGCCTATCGAAGAAGCTATTCGTTTAGATATGCTTTCAAACAAATACACACAGCTTATTAAAGAGGGATTAGCAGGAAGTAGTTTTGCCGCAAAAATTCAAAATAGTGAAGAGAATCAGCGGATTAATCTTTCCTGGACTGGTATGAATTATTCGGAAATTTCGGATGATGAAGTAGTGATTGACGAAAGTGACTTGAAATCTTATTATAATAAACACAAAAATGAAAAAGACTTCGAACAAGAAGAAACTATGCGTGGAGCGAAGTTGGCTATCTTTTCAGTGACTCCTTCTCCTAAAGATTTTGACGATTCAAGGATTGCAATAGAAAATCAAATGAGCGCCTTCAACAGTGCTGCTAACGATACATTATTTGTTTACCAAAACTCAGATGACCCACAGCGTTCATTCAAACTTATAGGACGTTATGACCTTCCTGTAGAATTAGATTCAATGGTGTTTAGTGCACCAATTGACTCTGTCTTTGGGCCATATCTATTGCAGAATGGCTACAATATCTCTAAAAAGACAGGCGTTCAGTTTGTAGCTGATTCTGTAAATGCGCGACACGTTCTTTTAACCTTAAAGCCAGAATCTGATACTAGTTTATTGCAATCTCTCGCAGATAGCATTAAAGCTCAATTGGAAAAAGGAGCTGATTTTGCTGCAATGGCAACTGAATTCAGTCAGGATTTTGGATCGGCTCAGAATGGTGGAAGTCTAGACTGGTTTACTCAAGGTAAAATGGTACAAGAATTCAACGATATCTGTTTTGATTCTAAAACAAGGAAAGGAGATATCGTAATAGTAACTACTCAGTTTGGGATTCACATTATTGATATAACTGATAAAACTAAAGAAAAAGAAAAGATTCAAATTGCAAATATTGTGCGCTACGTAGGACCTAGTGCTGAAACCTTTGATGAGGCTTATAACAAGGCTAGTGCATTCTCAATAAATAATAGCACTTTAGAAGCTTTTGAAACTGCATTATCTGATAATGAGACTATCGAATCATTAGATTATAGCACAATCAAAGAAGGTGACAAGGTCTTAGGTAGTCTTGAAAATCCAAGAACTATTATCCGTTGGGCTTATGACAATGAAGTTGGTAAGGTTTCTGAGCCATTTGAAATGGGAAATAAGTTTGTTGTTGCTTCAGTTACAAGTATCAAGGATAAAGGGATATTGCCATTGTCGGAAGTTGAAGACTTGGTCAGAGAGGGAGTAATGAATGAAAAGAAATCTCAAATAATCCTTGCTAAACTTGGCTCTTTTGCTACGATTGAAGACGCTGCAAAAAATGCTGAAAAAGAAATACAGGCAGCAAATGACATCTCATTCAATATGTTCTCAATCACTGGAATAGGTCCAGAAAACAAAGTATTAGGAATTGCGTTTGGATTGCCACAAGGCGCGACTTCCGAAGCAATTATTGGAGAAAATGGAGTTTATGTTATTCGACTTGATGTTATTGGAGAACCGGCAGAATCTTCTGACTTAACTTTTGTTCAAGATCAAATTAAACGTAACTATGGAACAAGAGTAGATGTTGAAGTATTTGAAGCATTGAAACAATCTGCAAATATTACTGATAGTAGAACTAAGTTCTATTAAAAAACTACTGATAAAAGAATAAAAAAAAGGGAAGCATGCTTCCCTTTTTTTTATGGCTAAATTTGACATAATGAAGCACGATAAACTTCTACTATTAATTATTATCATTTTCGGGTTCATTGCTTGCAACAAAAAGCGCCCTGTAGCATGCTTTGTTGAGCCTTCAGGTATTTTAGAAATTAATGAGCCAATCATTTTTAAAGATTGCTCAGAACTTGCCAATGCATATGAATATTCTTTTGGTGATGACGGCTTTTCAAACGACCCGAGTCCATCTCATAACTATGCAAATGAAGGTACTTTTAAGGTTACTCTTAAGGTAAGGGGTGGTAATGGAAAAGACGAGATAAGCAGACACTTAAAACTCATTAGCATCCCTTTGACCAATTTAATTGTAGGCACTTATCAAGGAACTTATACCGAGACTTATCCTATTGACACTAGTCTTAATAACACCTATACTGGTGGCTGCCAGATTTTCGCAAAAAACCTTAAGGAATTCAGTGTATTTATTCCAAGAGGTGGTTTTGACACTCGAGCAATTGGGTCGAACAGTCAACTTACCTTTACGGAATTAAATAACCTTGTACCAGAACGATTAATTAAAATGAAATCCGTTACTGGATCGTTTTCTAACGCCTCTGGCAACCTTACACTAACACTTACTGGCACTGACCCACAATCCAATGAGACTCCTTGGGTTATTCGATTTACTGGCGTAAAAGGCTAACCTTTTTTCTTAAATCCAATATTATACTTCACACCAGCTCGCAACCATCTGCCAGGTTGCTGAACAAAGCCAATGTCTTCGTATTGCTGATTGAACAAATTGGCCACTTCTATAAACCAATAAGCAACTTTTGTTTCTTGATACAATCGCATATCAACCAAAGTGTATCCTCCAAATGCAACTTCAGAACCGGTAGCAGAATTAAAATACCCGCCTTCTCTATATTGATATCGTACATTCCAGGTCATATTTAATCGACCAGTTAATGAATGATCGACACCAACGTTCAATTTATGTTTCAAGTAATCCAGAACATAATTAGATTCAAAACCATCACTAGTTTGATCAGCCGTCAAACCCGTATAGCGTATGGTAACCCCATTAAAGAAAGCCTCTTTAGATGTGTACAACTGCTTCAAATTCAAACTTGCTTCAGTCTCAACACCAATGAAGTTTACCGCGGTTAAGTTGGCAGCCTCAGTAATTATAGACCCATTTTTACGAACCCAATCAATTAAGTTTTGACCTTGTCGATAGAATCCCGTTGCAGTTCCCGAAAACCAAGTGTTATTGTATTTCAACCCAAATTGATAATTCTGAGATTCCTCTGGCTTCAGGTCAATACTTCCAACAGCACCGCCAAGATTGTAATATAAATCCGTGTAGGTTGGAAAACGCATATTGCTATTCGCTCCTGCAAATAGATCAATTTTTTTCGTCAATTCGTAGCTTACATCTGCTCCAGGAAAGACATCGTTTCCATAATCTGAATGGAAATTAGCCAAAAAACCAGCAGAAATTCTAAATCTCCTGATCTTTACATTATGCTCAAAAAACAAACTCGCATTCTCTCTATCTGCCGCTTTAGTATAAACCGCATTTCCATAATCTTCAATAGTATCAGAAGGCTCACCAAGATTATTACTCCAAATCAATTCGTGTCGATATTCTCCTCCAATATATGTTTTACCAAACTTAGAGGTATAAGCTAGGTTGATTTCTCCAGCTCTTACTTCACTTCTATGATAGTTGGGCCCACCATACCATGTTGGTACTGTATCTTGAGCTCTATCTAAAACGAGAAAGTCTCCTCGTTTCTCATACCAGCCAGCACCTTCTCTAAACAATTCAAATCTGTCATAATGCCTTCTGAAATAGGCCCTAGGCGTTACTTTTAACTTTCCGAAATCCAATGTAGTTTGCAAAGAGGCAAAATAGGTTCTGGTTGCTTCATATTGACTCGGAAAATTCGCAGTATAAAAATTCTGAGCACCAAAACTTTTATCTGTAATTCCACCATTAAATTTAAAGGTCATATCCTTAACGTCAACATTTGAACTAACAAACAGGTTATTCATATCAAAATCAGTATTGCTGATATATCCAAAGCTCTGTCTTCGATTAATACTTACCGTAGTGCTTGTATTCTCTGTAACACCCGAACCAGAAACACCAGCATCTAGATAACCGTATTCGCCACCCGTCAATCGCAATTGAACGCTATTAGAATCTGCCCTTTTAGTGATTAGATTGACTGCACCACTAAATGCATAAGGCCCAAACCAACGAGAACCGCCATTATTAATTTGCTCTACACGCTCCACTTGATCCAGAAATAAAGGAGCATTCATCATATGATGACCCGTTTGAGGATCGGACATTTTTACTCCGTCAATCATTAATAGCGATTGATCATAAGTTCCACCTCGGATACTCAAATCACTCTGAACGCCAAGACCACTTCTACTTCTTATATCAATACCGACGGCATTATCCAATAAATCAGAAATTGACTGTACCGGAGTATTTTGAACTTCTGCATTGTCAATTAAATAAGGATTTGAGGGCTGATTCTGAAGAGAATCATCTTGACGAATACCTTGAACCGTAAATGCTTTAAACGTGATACTCGTATCTGCTTTTTGAGCACTCCCGATTAAAAAGCAAGAGATTAAAAGTGTACTTATAAAATACTTCATGATATTAATTAATAGGTGAAAAGACAGTTTATTTATACTACGATATTGACAATTTTTCCTGGAACTACGATCACTTTTTTGGGTGCCGTTCCTTCCAAGTACTTTGCCGCCTCATCCGATGCTAACACGGTTTTCTCAATCTCTTCTTTACCTAGGTCTAGTGGTAATTCTATTTTGAATCGCATTTTACCATTAAAAGAAACAGGATAAGCATAACTGCTCTCTACCAAATGAGACTTGTCAAAAGCAGGCCATTCTGCCAACACGATTCTTTCTTTATTTCCCAATAATGACCAAACCTCTTCAGTAATGTAAGGAGTATGTGGGTGCATTAAAACCAACAATGGTTCAATGACTTCGCGTTTGTTACATTTCAAATCTGAAAGCTCATTCACCGCAATCATAAATGTGGAAACCGAAGTATTGAATGAAAACCGTTCGTTATCATCGCTTACTTTCTTAATTGCTTTATGCAGAGCCTTAAGCTCATCCTTATTTGCTTTTTCCTCCGAAAAGGTAAAGTTGCCATCGTTATCGTGTAACAATCTCCAAAGCTTTTTTAAGAAACGATGAACACCTTCAATTCCTTTAGTATTCCAAGGTTTGTGCTGTTCAATTGGCCCCAAAAACATTTCATGTAATCGCAAAGTATCTGCACCAAATTCGCCTATAATATCATCAGGGTTTACTACGTTTCCATAGCGCTTACTCATTTTTTGACCATCTTCGGCTTGAATCATTCCTTGATTAATCAACTTTTTCGCTGGTTCATCAAAAGGAACTAATCCTAGATCATTTAAAACCTTCGTCCAAAACCGGAAATACAATAAATGACCAGTCGCGTGCTCAGCTCCACCCAAATAAACATCGACATTTTGCCAATAATCAACTGCATCCTTAGAAACAAATTCGTCGGAGTTTTGAGGGTCCATATAACGCATAAAATACCATGAGCTACCTGCCCATCCTGGCATTGTATTCAATTCAATTGGGTATGAGTTATTGTCGCCTTCTGGTGAATAAGTGAAATCTTTGGCATTTCCCAAAGGTGGTTGCCCATCTTCAGTTGGTAAATATTTATCTACTTCTGGAAGCTCAATGGGTAAGTCTTTTTCCGCAACCGGATAAGGAACTCCATCCTTAAAATACATTGGAACAGGTTCTCCCCAATAACGTTGGCGGCTAAAAACCGCATCACGCATTCTATAGTTTATTTGCTTTTCTCCAATTTCTTTTGATTCCAACTCGAAAAGCATTTTCTTGATAGCATCTTTCACCTTCATCCCATTTAGGAAATCAGAATTTATTAAAACACCACCCTTATCTTCATTTGCACCCTCAGAAACATCCGAACCTTCAATAACAGCTGGAATTGGAAGGTCGAAGTGATTTGCAAAATCCCAATCGCGCTGGTCACCACTTGGAACAGCCATTACAGCACCCGTTCCATAACCGGCTAAAACATAATCAGCAATCCAAATTGGTAGTTTTTCTCCAGAAAAAGGATGCTCAACATAGCTTCCAGTAAAAACACCGGTAATGTTTTTCACATCTGACATTCTATCCCGTTCGGTTTTAGCTTTTGCTTTTAAAATGTATCCTTCAACCGCTTCTTTTTGATCGTTGGAAGTTAGGTCTTCAACAAATTCATGCTCAGGTGCAATTACCATAAAGGTTGCTCCGAAAATGGTATCGGGTCGTGTAGTGAATATTTCCAGTCTATGATCAGAATCAGCTACTTGAAAATGCACCGCAGCACCAATACTCTTACCTATCCAATTTCGTTGAATTTCTTTTAAAGAATCAGTCCAATCTAATTTTTCAAGACCTTGCAACAATCGCTCAGAATAAGCAGAAATCCGCATACTCCATTGACGCATTTTTTGTTGCTCTATAGGATGTCCGCCGCGTTCTGAAACACCATTTTTTATTTCGTCATTTGCTAATACAGTTCCCAATGCCGGACACCAGTTCACAAGGCTATTCGAAATATATGTCAATCTATAATCCAATAAAATTTCTTGCTGGCGTTTTTCAGAATAACCCATCCAATCTCCTCCAGAAAAATTATAATCAGCATCATTAGCCGCGTTTACTTCAGTATTTCCCTCATTTTCAAATATTGAAATCAATGTATCAATTGACTCAGCTTTTTGAGTTGCTTTATTAAACCAAGAATTGAACACTTGAATAAAAATCCATTGTGTCCACTTGTAATATTTTGGATCGCTGGTTCTAACTTCTCTGCTCCAATCGTAAGAAAACCCAATTAAATCCAATTGCTCTCGGTATCGAGCTATATTTTCTTCCGTTGTTTTTGCAGGATGTTGCCCTGTTTGAATCGCATATTGTTCTGCAGGCAAACCAAATGCATCATATCCCATCGGATGCAAAACGTTGTAACCATTTGCTCTTTTATATCTAGAATAAATGTCTGACGCAATGTACCCAAGCGGGTGACCTACATGCAATCCAGCACCTGAAGGGTATGGAAACATATCTAGAACATAGAACTTCGGCTTTTCCGAATTATTTTCGATACGGTAAACCTGATCTTCCCGCCATTGCTTTCTCCACTTTGCCTCTATTGAGCTAAAATCGTATGCGTTCATACCTGTTTTTTCGGGGGGGTGTTATTTACAAAAAACTGTACAAAAGTAACATTACTCCCTCTTTAACTCCCTCGATTAAATTCTTATTTTAGCCTTCCAAGGAATACACTAAACCCTATGGCTACTGCGGAAGAACGCTTCTCTAAAAAACGGTTAAACTCGTCCTATTTCACTGCAATTATCAGCATCAGTTTAGTGCTTTTTATGTTGGGTATCCTAGGTATGATTTTGTTACAAGCTAAACGTGTTTCCAACTACGTTAAAGAAAATATTGGTTTTTCTGTAATTCTGAAAGATCAAGTAAAGGAAGTAGATATTGTGAAGTTCCAGAAATCTTTGGATGCTGCTGATTATGTAAAGGCTACGGAATACATTGACAAAGAAACCGCGGCAAGAGAGTTAACTGCTGATTTAGGTGAAGATTTCGTTGACTTTTTAGGTTATAATCCTTTACTTGCCTCAATAGAGGTCCGCTTAAATGCAGATTATGCGAATCCAGATAGTCTAAAATGGATTGAAGCAGAGCTTATGAAAAACCCTCGAATCAAGGAGGTGTTTTATCAGCGTGATTTGGTTTCCTTGGTTAGCGAAAACATTAAAAATATTTCCATGGTAATTGTAGTATTTAGCGTTCTACTGCTCATAATCGCCATTGCTTTAATCAACAATAGTATACGATTGGCGCTGTATTCAAAACGATTTATCATTAAAACAATGCAATTGGTTGGTGCCACCCCTGGTTTTATTCGCAGGCCTTTTGTACTTCGAGGAGTTCTTAATGGAATTTACGGAGCAATGATCTCAATTTCCCTGTTAATTGGGTTATTAATTTACCTGCAACAGAAATTACCTGAACTTTTTGCAATTCAGGATGTAGAAATGGTTGCATCTTTGTTCGGATTGGTACTTTTGCTTGGAATTATTATCACATGGATAAGTACCGGTTTAGCGGTGCGTAAATATTTGCGCATGACAACAGACAAACTATACAGCTAATATTATGAGTCAAGAAAACGAAAAAGGGTTTGTATTCGAAAAAATCAACTACATGTTGCTTGCAGGTGGTTTGGTAATGGTAATTATTGGGTTTTTCCTAATGTCAGGTGGTGGTTCAGACGACCCTGCCATATTCAATCCAGAAGTATTTAGTGCCCGACGAATTACGGTAGCACCTACAGTAGTGTTAATGGGTTTTGCCGTTGTTATGATAGGCATTTTCAAAAGACCAAAAGCACAATAACCCCCTGCCCATTGAGTATAATTGAAGCCATAATCCTGGGAATAGTTCAAGGCCTTACTGAGTTTTTACCGGTAAGTAGCTCCGGGCATATTGAACTTGGAAAAGTGATTTTAGGAGTTGAAATGGCCGATCCATTATTATTCTCCATTGTAGTTCATGCAGCGACTTCACTGAGTACCATTGTCATTTTTAGAATGGACATATGGATGCTTATCAAACTATTATTTGAACCGAGACTCTGGAATGCTGGAAGGCAATACATTCTTTACATAATTATTTCGATGGTTCCAGCAGGATTAGTTGGTCTTCTGTACAAATCAGAACTCGAAACTTTCTTTGATGGAAATGTTCTCCTAGTTGGTGTTATGCTGATCGTTACAGCATTGTTATTATTCATGACTACCAAAGTCAAAAGAAAGAAAGGTAAAATCAATTATCTTCCTGCTATTCTGATTGGTATTGTGCAGGCTGTTGCTATTCTACCAGGAATCTCTCGTTCAGGAGCAACTATTTCAGTTGCATTAATGATGGGAGTAAGTAGAAGTAGAGCAGCTCGGTTTTCGTTTTTAATGGTGATTCCACTTATTCTAGGAGCCACACTGTTAGATGTAAAGGATTATGTCGAATTACAACAAGCGGGAATGGCTGCTCCTGATTCAGTTGCTCCAATTGCGCTGATTGCTGGATTTATTGCTGCTTTTTTAAGTGGACTGTTAGCTTGTACTTGGATGATTCAGTTAGTAAAAAATAGCAAGTTGCAATACTTTGCTATATACTGTTTGATAGCTGGAATAGTAGCTATCGGATTCTCAATTTAATTTCAAAGCACCATGAACGAACAACCTAACTTTACGGAAGGAAGCGTTCTGTTGGTGGATAAGCCAATCACATGGACCTCGTTTGATGTAGTTAATAAGTTACGTTATAGTCTTAAACGCTGCCTTGAAGTAAAAAAACACAAAGTTGGACATGCAGGAACTTTAGACCCTTTAGCCACTGGACTACTAATTATTTGCACTGGAAAAAAAACCAAAGAGATAAACGAATATATGGGTTTACCAAAAACCTATACTGGCACTATTACTTTGGGAGGAACTACACCAAGTTACGACCTGGAAACAGAGATTGTATCTTCAGGAAAAACAGTGAATATTTCACTACAGGAATTACAAAAAGCAACCGAATCGTTTACTGGAATTATTCAACAGTTTCCACCAGACTTCAGTGCAATAAAGAAGAATGGGAAGAAGTCCTATGAATTGGCTAGAAAAGGTATCTCTGCGGAACTACCTGCTCGTGAAATTGAGATGTTCAGTTTTACTATTTCTGCTATCGAATCAAGCAAGCACATTGAAGGAGGATTGGATTGTTCTTTTGAAGTTGTTTGCTCAAAAGGAACCTATATTAGAAGTTTAGCTTTTGACCTCGGAAAAGCATTAGGTTTTGGCGGGTTTTTAAGTTCTCTAAGACGAACAGCTATTGGCGAGTATACCATTGAACATGCCTTGAGCGTTGAGGACACAATTACACTTATCGATTCCACAACAATTTCAGAATAGAGCGTTTATTAATTAAATCAATTTAAAATGAATTAATTCATTTTATTACCTCTAAAGAAACGGAAATCTCTTTATAATAAATACATGCCTAGTTAGGCTGTGAATGACGTAGAAAATTTAATAGAGTAATAGTACTTTTAGCCCGAAATGGACATTTACAAACAAAAACAAAACTGGAAAAAGCTCTTATTAGCTTTTGCTGCATTGATAATTGCTGCATCCTTCTGGTACACGAACCGTTTGGTCCAAAACATTTCCAAAGAACAACGGAAACAAGTCGAACTTTGGGCAGAGGCAGTGAAGAAAAAGGCTCGTTTGGTCAATTATACCGAACGTCTGTTCCGAGAATTAAGAGAAGAAGAACGCAAGAAAGTTGAGCTTTGGGTAGAGGCAAACAAACGATTATCCAGTGCGTCAAACAATCTAGATCTTCCTTTTTTGACCAAAATTTTGACAGATAATACGACCGTTCCTGTTATTTGGACTGGAAAAGATGGAACCGTTAAGGCTACCCGAAACTTGCCTAAAGCAATGAAGGGTAACGATTCCGCGATTCAAAAAGAAATTGTGAAAATGGGGACTTTGTATGCCCCTATCGAAATCAAATATTTAGGAAACCAGCTTGATTATCTGTACTACAAAGATTCTCGGTTATTTGAAGAACTGAAACAGACCTTTTCGGACCTGCAGCAATCCTTTATTAGTGAAGTAGTTTCAAACAGTGCTAGTGTTCCAACTATTGTAACGAATCAATCTCAAAATGAGATTTTATTTGCCGGAAACCTTGATTCTAGCACTTTCAATTCGCCAGAAAAAGTAGCTCAACTTATTATAAGCATGAAGGCGTCGAACACTCCGATTAAAATTATGTTGCAAGACCAAGAAAGTTATGTCCTTTACCAAGACTCTTGGATTCTAACTCAATTACTTTACTACCCATTCATACAATTTGGCGTAGTAGGTTTATTCATTCTTATTGGATATTACTTCTTCAGTACTTCTCGTCGTGCTGAACAAAACCGAGTATGGGTTGGAATGGCAAAAGAAACTGCCCATCAATTAGGAACACCATTAAGTTCCCTATTAGGCTGGGTAGAGTACATTAAATCAAAAGGAGACAATATGACGTTAGCCAATGAACTCGAGAAAGACGTTCAAAGGCTAGAAATAATTACGGATCGGTTTTCTAAAATCGGGTCTGTACCCGAACTCAAATCCGTTGACTTAAAAGAAGTTATCGCTCGCTCGATTGAATACCATGATGTGCGCAGTTCTAAAAAGGTGGTTTTCAATATTAAAAATCCTACTTCTGGTAATCGACTGGTTAAAATGAACGAAGCGCTTTTTAACTGGGTAATGGAAAACCTTATAAGAAATGCAATTGACGCAATGAGTGGAAAAGGAGACATAACTCTTAGTATCGTAGAAGAAAATGAAATGATCCACTTAGATATCGAAGATACGGGAAAAGGAATGACTCCTCAGCACAGAAAAAGGGTTTTCAATCCAGGAGTGACTTCCAAAAAACGTGGCTGGGGTTTGGGTCTGACTCTTTCCAAGCGAATTATCGAAGAATACCATAGTGGTAAAATAATCGTAAAATCTTCTAAGCTTAATGAAGGAACGATTTTTCGTATTACCCTGCAACGCGCCTAACACATAACAATGGCCGGTATTTATATTCACATTCCTTTTTGCAAACAAGCATGTAGCTATTGCGATTTTTACTTCACAACACATCTTCTCGACAAACAGGATTTTTTAGACGCGCTGATCAAAGAAATAGCAACAAGAAAAACATATTTAAAAAGCCTCCCTATTGAGACTCTATATTTTGGAGGAGGAACACCATCACAACTTTCGACCAAAGAATTACAGGCAGTTATTAAAGCTGTATGCATTCATTTTAATGTAATTGAAAATGCTGAGATTACGGTCGAATCCAACCCAGACGACCTTACAGAAGAATATCTGCAGCAGCTGTTTAACATTGGAATAAATCGGTTAAGCATAGGAATTCAGTCATTCAAAAACGAGGATTTGGAACTAATGAATCGTGCACACAATTCTCAAGAAGCTGAAAACTGTGTTGCTTTAGCTCGAAAATCAGGATTTAAAAATATCAGTATTGATCTTATCTATGGATTGCCTAATGCTACTTTAGAAGATTGGAAAACGAATGTTGAGAAGGCTCTGCAGCTGGATACGGAACACATTTCAGCTTACAATTTAACCATTGAAAAAGGAACCCCCCTTGCACATTCAGTAACTAAAGGACGAATTACAATTCCATCAGATCATGAGGTCGTGTTGCAACATAATTTATTGATTGAACTCTTGGCCAAGAGCGGTCTTGAGCATTACGAAACTTCAAATTTTGCCAAGAAAAGCTCTCGTTCTAAACACAATTCGAGTTACTGGAAAGGAACGCATTATTTAGGTGTTGGCCCCTCTGCTCATTCTTTCAATGGAAGTTCTAGAAGTTGGAATATTTCAAACACCAAAAAGTATGTTGAGTTAATTGAGAAAGAGAAATCTCATTTCGAAACCGAAACTTTATCGCTAATCGACAGAATAAATGAGTTTATTCTCACTGGTTTGAGAACCGCTGAAGGAATTGGTTTAGTTCATTTTGAATCATATTTCGGAAAAAAAGCACTCTCTAACTTACTTCGAGAAAGCCAAGAATCATTATCTAAAGGACTGTTAGAGAAAAAACAACATCGATTGATTGTAACTGCAAGAGGAAAAGTGCTTTTAGATGGCATAACATCGGATTTATTTTTTGAAAAGTAGCTGTGTTAAAACCTTTTCTAATCCGATTGGTTAATCTATCAAGGAAGCAAATTGCTTAGAGATAAGAAAAAATATCAAATTCAATTTCAAACTCAAGAGTTTGAAGCCTCAGAGGGCGACAATCTTCGAAATGTCTTGCTCAAGAACAAACTAAGTCCGCACAATGGAGCGGCTGTTTATCTTAATTGCAAAGGATTTGGAACTTGTGGAACCTGCGCCATAGAAATTAAAGGTAATGTCAATTCTAAATCCTCAATTGAAAAAGTTAGACTCCGTTTTCCACCTCACAAAGCAGATGCGGGTTTGCGATTAGCTTGTCAAATTAGAGTGAACTCGGATTTAACATTACTGAAACATGAAGGCTTTTGGGGAAGTCATACAAAATAAAAAAAATGCATTTAACGATACAAGACATACAAGACTCAGACAAAATTAAAAGGCTAAATATTATCAACTCGATAACTGGAATTAAACCCGGCAACCTCGTTGGTAGTGTTTCGAAAGAAGGGAAGACTAACTTAGCCATAATTAGCTCAGTAGTTCACCTATCCAGCAAACCTCCGCTGGTGGGCTTTATAATGCGCCCAAATGGTGATGTTAAAAGGGATACTTATAACAACATTTTAGAAAATGGGCTTTTTACTATAAATCATATTCCTGTTAGTCACATTGAGCAAGCTCATTATACTTCAGCGAAGTTTGAAACAGCGATTTCAGAATTTAGTCGTTGTGGCTTTTCAGAAGAGTATTTGGAAGGGTTTGAAGCTCCTTTCGTGAAAGAAAGCAACATCAAAATAGGATTAAAACTCATTGAAGAGGTTGAAATAAAGAGTTCAAACACAAGGATGATCGTTGGAGAAATTCAGCACCTAGTTATTCCAGATAATGCACTTGACGAAACCGGATACATTGATCTTGAAAAAGCTGAATCCATTGGTATTTCTGGATTGAACTCTTATTACAAATTACAGTATTTAGATTCGTTTCCTTATGCTCGGGTTGAGGAAGTGCCTATGTTCTAATGAGTGGACATACTTTTTATTCATCCTAAAACGTCTGTCAACAGCAATAAAAGGATCAAAATCAATCAAGACAAACAAAAAAGTCCCTCCTAATGGAGAGACTTATTCTTTCTGCGGCACTACAGGACGAACCTGCGACCCTCTGATTATAAGATATGTCTTACCGCAAAACACCGATATAACATAAGGCAACAACACCGCATTAGGCAAAGTTGTATTACCAAATGAGGTGTTATTAATTGCTTCTATTCCGTCAGCTTACCTAGTCTAGCTGTTGCTTTTACTGTTGTAACATTATAAAACAAACCTAACCCTGGTGCGAATTTTTTTGTTTCAAACTGTGGGTAGAAAACAACATCATAACCGGGGTTACTTATCATTAATTCATGAAGAGCATAACTTTCCGTTTTATCACCAATAAAAGATCCTATTACTGGAATACTTGCTGCGCTTACATTACCTGATAAACCATCTCTATTAACTTCTCCTGTTTTAATAATAAAAATTCTTGACCAGTCTATCCCTACAATTTTTACCGTTTTAGCTTCCGCTGAAACTTGCTTAGAAAGAGTAAAATCAGATTTGCTCAGAAGCACTTTTGTATTTGGTTCTCTAACTACACTATTGAGGCTAGTGCAGCTTGTAAGGGTAGCCACCAGAGCCATTAACATTAAAACTTTGAAAACATTTTTCATTTTATATAAATTAAATTTTTCCTACTCGTTTGGCTTTTCGGTTTCGCCTTTGTTTTTAGTGGAGTCTGAACTTCACTTTTTATCATACCAATATTAACTTAATTTTTTCACATCCAATGCCAACCGCAAACTTTAATGGAATTTAGAGATTGTTTTTTTATTGATTAAAACAAAATAACTCGAGTTTTTGATCGCAGTTAAACCTTGTAGTATATCAACATGACCACAATTCAAATAAGTGGAATAGTCAGTATTAGACACAACTACCTAATTATATAAATCTAATCGGAAATAAGGTTTTATTGATGCCATTGAGCGTGCAGGAGACAAAACACATCAATAATGAAATTAGTTTTTGAGGGCCAACCGCGTACACAAGCGAATTAAATTGAGCTTTTGTGTTATTGAACTGCCTATAAATAAGGGCTCTTAATTGTTTGCTTGCTCTTTGAAGTCAATTCTTGAAAGATAAATAACTCCTCATATATCAATCATTCGAGTTTCCATTTCTTGACTCGTATGACTGCATATGAAGATGCAACTTTAAAAAAAAATAACTTTCAAATTACCCACAATCCTGGCCCTACTTATATTGCGTGTTGTGTATCGTAGTTGTTCCTTCAAAATCTCAGCCTTTTCTTTGTCATATTCTTCTTGATTTATTTTTCTGTCACCAGCTTTTATAGTAGGAACTGAGCCATTGTTTTCTAAAGGAATCATTTAAAAGTTGCAATAATTATCATACTTCGTTAGAGCACCTGTACCAGCAACAATCGCCCAAAAGAAACATTTAAAAGATTT
>CAJVZZ010000015.1 GCA_913020435.1 uncultured Flavobacteriales bacterium
ATTGCTCATGAAATCAATAACCCTATAAACTTTGTTTCCTCCAACATTAACCCATTGAGAAGGGATATAAAAGACCTTTTAGAAGTTATTGAAAAATACAGAAGTATTGTTTCAACTGATGAATTTAAGGCAAAACGAAAAGAGGTTGAGGTGTTTTTGGAAGAGATTGACTTTGGCTATGTAATCAAAGAAATTGATCAACTAGTAAATGGCATTCAAGAAGGTGCAGACAGAACTGCTGAAATAGTGAAAGGACTCAAGAACTTTAGCAGATTAGATGAGGTTGAATCTAAGAGTGCAAACTTGCACGAGGGTATCGACTCTACCCTATTAATAATTTTGAGTGGATCAAAAGTAAAAGTAGAAATTGTAAAAGATTACGATGAAAACATTATAGAGATAGAATGTTTTCCGGGAAAATTAAATCAAGTATTTTCTAATATTCTATCCAATGGATTTCAAGCGATGGAGAATAATCTACCTGAGAATCCTCCCTCAATGA
Source organism: uncultured Flavobacteriales bacterium (assembly GCA_913020435.1). Classification (GTDB taxonomy): domain Bacteria; phylum Bacteroidota; class Bacteroidia; order Flavobacteriales_G; family Salibacteraceae; genus UBA6770. The sequence goes on from CAJVZZ010000015.1 coordinate 503, forward strand.
AAATAACAACCAAGCAAATGAAAGAGCACGTTTCTTTGTCTTTTAAAGACAATGGCCCTGGAATACCAGCTAAAACAATTGAAAAAATTTATGAGCCTTTTTTCACAACAAAAGAGGTTGGTGAAGGAACAGGACTTGGTCTTTCGATTGTATTTTCTATCATTGAATCTCATAAAGGAAAAATTGAAGTAAATTCTGAGCCACCGAATGGCACAGAATTTTTGATTACACTTCCTAAATCCATTAATTAATGAAAATTACAGAAAACAATGCTCTTGTTAAACGAGTTCTTTTTGTCGACGACAATGAGAATAATTTAAATTCATTTCGGGCAAATTTTCGATTTGATTATGAAGTTTATACAGCATTGACTTCAAAAGAAGGTTATCAATTAATAGAGGAACACGACATACCCGTAATATTATCAGATTATAAAATGCCTGAAGAAAACGGAGTTTTATTTCTTGAAAAAGTGAAGGAAAATTTTCCTTTGACAGTTAGGGTCATGCTCACTGGTCATGCTGATATGCCCACCATTGTAGATGCAATTAATAGAGGAGGAATATTTCGATTTTTACCAAAACCATGGAATGAAGAGGTTTTAAGGAACTCGATTGATAATGCTTTTGACATTTATTTTACAAAGAGTCTTCTTGAGAAAAAAAATGAAGAATTAAAAAAAGCTTACGTCGAGTTAGATAAATTGGTGTTTAGCACAGCTCATGATATTACAGGGCCTCTTTCAAATATAATAGGGTTAATTACATTGCTGAGAATGGAGGAAAGTGACCCTGAAGAGTACATAGATTTAATAGAGTTCTCAGCTAAAAAGCTAATGGCAACAACGCGTGATGTGCTAAGCTTTCATCGCAATAAAAGAACAGGTTTAGACTTACGAAATATCCGATTTAAACAATTGATTAAATCGGTTAGGGACGAGCATCAGTATTTTGAAGAATCAATTGATATAAAGTATTCAGTAGAAATAAATCAAGATGAAAAGTTTGTTTCTGATAAATCACGAATTCGGTTTATCCTAAATAATTTGCTGTCCAATGCTATTAAATATCAAGACAAACATAAAGTAGAGCAAACGATTAAAATTTCAGCACATGTAGATTCTTCTGAGTTGAAATTAATAGTAGAGGACAATGGAATTGGGATTGAAAAAGAGCAACAAGCGCAAATTTTCAACATTTACTATAGAGGAACTCAACTCAGCAACGGTACAGGAATAGGTCTATACATTGTAAAAGAGGCTGTTGACCTACTAAAAGGAACTATAGAACTCAGCTCTTCCCTAGGTCGTGGAACAAAATTTACAATTACAATTCCAAATTTGGTTGGGTTTGAAGTTAAAGAGGATAACTAATTCCGCGTTGCCTTAGTTAAATTTGCAAAGTGCCCGAAGTAACTCCATACATAAAGCAAATACTTACCACATTGCCCAAATCGCCTGGGATTTATCAGTATTTTGATAAAGAAGGGGTAATTCTGTATGTGGGAAAAGCTAAAATCCTTAAGAATAGAGTCAATAGTTACTTCACGAGCAAACATGAAGATAGCCCCAAAACGAGAATTCTCGTCAGCAAAATATCGGATATTAAATTCATTATTGCTGATTCAGAATACGACGCGCTGATACTTGAAAATACTCTAATAAAAAAATACAAACCGCGCTACAATGTGTTGTTGCGTGATGATAAAACCTACCCTTGGATTTGTATTAAAAACGAACGGTTTCCACGAGTTTTTTATACAAGAAAACTGATAAAGGATGGTTCTGAATACTATGGACCTTATACCTCTTTTAGAACGATGCGGATTGTTTTGGAGTTTGCAAATAAGCTTTACAAATTGCGTACTTGTAATTTCAATTTGTCCGAAGAAAATATTGAAGCCAAAAAGTTTCGAGTATGCCTTGAATATCATATCAAGAATTGCGAAGGACCATGCGAGGAATTGCAAACGGATGAAGATTATCAAAAAGGAATTGCTCATATCCGTAAGATTCTAAAGGGAAGTATTATTGATGTAATTCGTGACCTAAAGCTGACAATGCAAGCATCAGCAGAAGTTTTGAAATTTGAAGAGGCACAAGATGCCAAGGAGCAAATTAAATTACTCGAAGACTATCAAATGCGTTCTACTGTTGTCCATCCTAGCATAAACAACGTAGATGTGTTTTCCATTTTGAGTGATGATAAATTTGCCTATGTTAATTTTATGAAAATGGCTAATGGTGCTATTATTCAGGCACATACTGTAGAGGTAAAGAAAAAGTTAGAAGAAACGGAGGAGGATATTTTGTCTTCAGTCATCTTTGAAATTCGCAATAGGTTTAATAGTACTTCAAAAGAGGTTTTCACATCTATTCCTATGGCTTTGGAAATTCCCGAAATCAAGTTGCACAACCCAATTCGAGGGGATAAAAAGCAGTTGATCGATATGTCTTTGCGAAACGTAAAATATTTTATGCGCGATCGTCAACTGCAGCAAGAAAAAGTGGATCCAGATCGTCATAAGAATCGAATTTTAGGTACGATTCAAAAAGATTTGAGAATGAAAGTTTTACCGACCCACATTGAGTGTTTCGATAATTCGAATATTCAAGGAGCGTTTCCGGTGGCGGCCTGCGTGGTTTTTAAAGATGCTAAACCCGCTAAAAAAGATTACCGTCATTTTAACATCAAAACGGTTGTCGGTCCAGATGACTTTGCCAGCATGAAAGAAGTGGTTTACCGCCGCTACAAGCGCTTATTGGAAGAGAAGCAACCACTTCCTCAGTTAGTAATTGTAGATGGGGGCAAAGGGCAGCTTAGTTCTGCAGTGGAAAGTTTACAAAAACTGGATCTTATGGGGAAAATTGTCATAGTCGGGATTGCAAAAAGGCTGGAAGAAATCTTTTTTCCTGGAGATCCATATCCATTATATATCGATAAAAGATCAGAAAGCCTTAAGTTAATGCAGCACCTGAGGAATGAGGCTCACCGATTTGGAATTACGCACCATCGCAACCAGCGATCAAAAGGAACCATTAAGTCTGGACTAACCGAAATAGAAGGAATAGGTTCAATTACACAGGAAAAATTACTTAAAAAATTTCGTTCCTTCAAACGAATTAAGGAAGCTAGCGACGAACAATTGAAAGAGGTTTTAACTTTAAAACAATTACAAGCTCTAAGAAACTTTATTTAAGTGAAGCATGGTTTATTGTGTTTTATCTCTATAGCTCGATGGCGATCAACTTGGTTTAAGACAGAATAATTTAGATACTCAGAAAAGCACACTTTAAATCAGCTAATTTTCATAGAATTTACCATGAATTTTTTTACCGCAGCAGTTGCATTCAAAAGGACACGCTAATACATCCTCAGTTGTATTATAATCGAAAGTAATTTCGTCTCCCGGTTCAATATCCTTTGCAGCCAGCATTATTTTGCCTTCAATTTTAACGCTTGGTGAACAGTGATGGTTCATGTATCTGTAGGGTTCGGACACATTTAAATGCACGGTTTTACCAATTTGTATAGTGTATCGATCCCGGACGGATAACTCCAGTCCTTTTAATTTGCAAATAGGGTCTCCGTTATTGTAATGGTCGGAGGCAAACATACCTTTCATATTGTTTGTGCCAAATTTTGCAATCATCGTCGTGTTTTTTTAAAAATAATAGTACAAAGTTGCTTTCTTTTTTTCCTGAATTGATTTTTATTCCCTTTGTTTTTGCCCTTTGAAAATACTCTTAACCGCTCTTCATAGGGTTGGTTCAAAAATGAAAGAGTAGTAATACATTTGAATCGTGACCACAAAAAAACAAGGTACTCGTTTGTACATAACGCTTTTATTTGAAAGCCTGAGGTTTGCCTTGCATGCATTGCGAGTAAATAAATTACGAACTGCGCTTTCTGTATTGGGTGTTACCGTTGGAATTTTTTCAATTATTTCAGTTTTTACTATGGTTGATTCACTTGAGGGAAATATTCGAGGAAGTATAGAATCTATGGGTGATAATGTAGTTTTTGTGGCAAAGTGGCCTTGGACTTTTGGGTCAGATTATCCTTGGTGGAAGTATTTAAATCGTCCAATTCCAACTGTTCGTGAAAAGGAATATATTCAACGGAAAAGTCAAAAAGCATCAGCTGTCTGTTTTCAGGCCACAACACCAGTGAATGCTGTCTACAAACAAAATTCGTTGGAGTTAATTTCTTTGAGTGCAATTTCTTATGAGTACAATCGAGTAAAGGAATTTGAACTGAATGCTGGACGCTATTTTTCAGCAAGTGAAGCGGCAGCAGGAAAAGCAGTATGCTTAGTCGGCTTTGATGTGGCTGGGATATTGTTTGGAAACCCATCTATTGTTGGGAGGCACATAAAGGTGGATGGCAGTAAAATGTTAGTTATCGGAGTATTTCAGCGTGAAGGAGACAGTTTTTTGGGTGAGAGTGTCGATTTGCAGATATTTACACCCGTAAATTCAGCAGCGAATTTTATGGATTTAAGGAACCAGCAAAATAACCCATCTATAATGGTTAAGGCAAAATCGAACGTTACGAATGTTGAATTGATTGATGAATTGACAGGAATTTTACGCAGCGTTCGAAGATTAAAACCAAAAGCCGACGATAGTTTTGCTTTGAATCAAATTTCCATGCTCATTAACACTTTTGCGCAACTGTTTAAGGTTATCAATTGGGCTGGAATTATCATCGGTATGTTCTCCATTTTGGTAGGTGGTTTTGGAATAGCCAACATTATGTTCGTTTCTGTAAAAGAACGTACTCGCCTTATTGGAATCCAAAAATCTTTGGGAGCAAAAAACACATTTATTCTGTTTCAATTTCTTTCTGAAGCTGTGATACTGTGCATTATTGGAGGATTGATTGGTATTGGGTTGCTTTGGATACTGGTGTTTGCTGTTCAGCAAAGCGGAAGTTTTGACATTTTCTTATCCATCCAAAATGTAATGCTTGGTTTAGGCATATCAGTTGGAATTGGACTTATCTCCGGAATTTGGCCCGCAAAATCGGCGAGTAATTTGGATCCCGTAGAGGCTATTCGCTCTAGTTAGGGCGTTAATAGCCCTAAATTCTTTTAAGAATAGTTCCAGAAAATATTCCTTTAAGAAGCCTGTTTAATTTTTCGTCGGTATAAAATAAACCGCCAATAAATCGTATTTAGTTTTTTCAATTAATTAGAAATGAGTAACAAAACCAGTGCCCTCATTATTATGTTGTGGTTTATATCTATTGGACCAATTGCATGTCAACCATTAGAATATAATCACAGAATTGGGATTAAATATTTTAATTATTTCTCAAGTAATTATGTGCCATATGCACCATATGATATTTTATCGTATCAATATGAATTAGCGCTTAAGAATGATTTATTCCGATTTACTCCAGAATTTGGATTCGGTTTGCTTGATTTAGATGTTGACAAGAAGCTTTACTATGAAATTGGGTTTTCAACACTTACAGGTAAAAAGTGGTTTTACATTGGGTTAAATGCAGACGTATATTATGATTCTCATCACAAGGAATTTGGAGGTTATACAGTTCTTGGGCCTAGGTTTTTATTAAAAAATAGATTGTTTATAGAACCGTCAATTGGTTGGAGTTTATCAAAAGGGTATTTCCAATCTGAAAAAGCATTTTATCCAGCATTTTCTTTAAAGGCGTCCTATTGTTTTAGTTTTCTTAATGGCGATAAAAAATTGATCGAGTAATCATGATGTTACTTCCCAGCAGCCTTCTTCAAAGCCAACACCAACTCATCTTGTTTTTGAGTGCCAATAAGATAAATCATGCCGTCTTTGTCAGTAAGTTCTACTGCTTTTCGGCCACTGCAATAAAAACGAATGGTTCCTCTACGATGCAAATTATAAACTGGACGATTCAAGAAGAACTTACTATATCGAACAGGTTCAATGCTCACGATAGTTCTAAGATCAAGTTTCACCTTTCTGGATGTCCATAACCCGTCTAGAGTGAGCATTCTTTCTCTGACTTCAGTTTTCAGAAAAAGAACCAGCATAAGAGCTACTGAAAGGATCAATACAAAAAGCCCCATTACAAAAAGATAATTCGCTGCACTTCCGATACCCAATTCAGGATTCTGTTCAGAATAAAAGTAGGTTAAGAAACAAAAAATGGCCAAAACCAATCGGCGATTCAACGAGTATTTGTTACTCCCTAAATGTTGTGATTCTGTATAGATAATGCCGTTCTTCAAGTTGCTTGTTTTTGCTCAACAAAATAAATCTTTTTGGTTGAATCTGTAACTGCAAATCGATCATCAATTCGTTGACCGACTACCCAAATAATATTATTGCCAGAGAGCAGCACCATTTGCTGTTCTTTATTAGGCAAAGGCATTTTGATATCAATCAAAAAGTCACTTAGTTTTTTCATACCCAGCATTCCAAATGGACGAAACCTATCTCCAGGCATCCACTTCCTCAGAGTTAATGGAAATGTGAGCTTATCGGCATCTAAATAAGCCAAATGAGGTTTCTTTTTTATTTGTATTGGAACATTCAGGAGGGCAAATTTTAATCGAGTAGGTTGAGTTATTGATTCATCAGAGAATAAAATTTCTCGTGTATTCTGAATAGCTCTTTTTCTTGTTTTTAAGGCTTCAACAATAAGATAGTCTCTATCTACTGTAATGACATGAGTTGAACTAAAGTATTGCTTTCCTGATTGCTTTAAATCACTATCGCACAAATCATTAATAGTAGTCGCGTTAAAGCCAAAGGGCTTCAAACCTTCATATAGATAATAAGATTTCGGGTTTAAGTTGGCAAGAAACCCTCTATTGATGAGCCATTTATTATCCTGTTGAACTAATAAATGTTTCGATATTTTTAGGGTCTCTTTTTGAACCAACTCATTAGCTATTTGCAAATGAGCAATGCTGGACTTTAAGGCCGAATCAAAATGAGGATACTGTTCTTTAAGCTGAGGAATAATTTCATTTCGCCAACGATTACGTTCGTATTTATTGGAGGCATTGCTCTTGTCCTCTCGAAATTTTAAGTCGTTAGAATTTATGTATGCATCAATTTCAGTCCTAGACGTTTCTATAAAAGGTCGAACGATATTCTCTCTAACAGGAAGAATGCCACGTAATCCAGCTAGGCCAGCACCGCGCATTAAATTCATTAAAAGTGTTTCGGCAGAATCGTTTAGTTGAGTACCAACGGCAATAAAATCTAGGTTTTCGTTTTTTACAAGTTCATTAAACCAATTATAACGAAGATCTCTTGCTGTTTCTTGAAGGTTTCCTCCCCTTGTATCTAATATTTCTTGAGTTTCGAAGTGCTCCACGAAGCAGATTACTTCACATTTTTTTGCTAATGCTTTTACAAATTGCTCATCATTATTAGAATCTTCACCACGTAATTGGTAGTTACAATGCGCAATAGAGAATTGAACGCCTAATTCAGAAAAGACAGCAGCCAAAGCAACTGAATCACGGCCACCGCTTACTGCTAGAAGAAATTGTTTTTCTTTCCAATTGGGGACTTGTTTAGTAAGCCATTTTTCTACCTGCTTTTTCACTCCGTAAAATTAGCCAATGCGTACCTTTGAGCCATGTTTCAAGTAGGAAAAGCACTCATTGCAGAAGACGTATTAAAAGAAGAATTTGTATGTAACCTATCGGCTTGTCGCGGCGCTTGCTGCGTTGAAGGCGATGGCGGAGCGCCATTAGAGAAGGAAGAACTAGAGATAATCGAGAAAAACCTTGATGCCATTAAACCTTTCTTACGAAAAGAAGGGTTGGAGGTAATTGACAAAGAAGGCTTTTGGTATACCGATACTGATGGGGAAAAACTAACCAGTTTAGTTAATGATAAGGAATGCGCTTTTGTCACTTATGATGAACGCGGAATCACTAAATGTGGAATTGAAGAAGCGCATTTGGATGGTAAAACTGATTTCAAAAAGCCGATTTCGTGCCACTTGTATCCAATTCGGCTGAAGGAATATGAAAATTTTGTTGCTGTAAATTATCATCAATGGGAAATATGTGAAGCGGCATGTTTTAATGGTAAGGAATTGAATGTTGAGGTTTACAAATTTTTGAAAGAACCTCTTATTCGAAAATTTGGAGAAGAATGGTATAATGAACTGGCTGAGGTAGCCAAGCAGTGGAAAACGGCTTAATGGTTCATCATTGTGTTTGATTTAAGCCAATCCCCTCCTAACGAGGAAGGTGGTGGATTAGTTACTGAATTAGGTTTATGAAATCAAAATAAACACGCCTTTATCCAATTTCTTCTAGCTAGATTCCAAACCACTAAACTTTCCCTTAAGACAACCCTAGTTACTAAATCGCGAATTCATTCAAAAAGTTTATTGATTCACCTGTTTTACGCATCCTACTGTAGGTCAATCGGTTAGCTTTGTGGTAATGTTTAGGATTCTTAAAGGTGACTTTTGGGTAACATTGTACGCGTCTTGATGCAATTGGGTTTGGGTGAGTTATTGACAAGTAATTAACAACGCTAGGCATTCAAAATAATTAAATCACAAGATTACACAAGTAAAATCGGGAAAAAAGATACTAAAAGCAAGCAGTCGAAAGTAAATCGTGCTACAGTGCGGCATTCGACTTTTTTACCCTCTTCTATCAACATGCAGTTGTTAATTGCGAATGTTGAAAACTACCGTGAATTGTGAATTGTTTAAGCTTTTTGTGCTTTGTTTTATAATCCAAATTTGGAGGGTCAGGATGTGAATAGTGTTTCATTCTCATGAATCCTCACAAATAACAAAATACACGAGTAAAGGTTTTTTAGCATTATTCGGTTTAGGCCGAGGCTAAAATTTAGGCATTAAAAATAAGGAGTAAAATAATGGAAGAGAAAAAGATTACAGAGGTAGACCCAACCATTGCGGGAGCTTTACCAAGCGAAGTAAGAGAAGTAAAAACAGTACAAGAATTGGATAAAGAAGAGCCAATCCTAAAAGAAAACGGAGGCAGATTTGTTTTGTTTCCTATTCAGCACAACGATATTTGGGAAATGTACAAGAAGTCAGAAGCCAGTTTTTGGACAGCTGAAGAAATTGACTTAGCACAGGACATGGCCGATTGGGAAAACAAACTCAATGATAACGAACGTTTTTTCATCAAGAATGTTTTGGCATTCTTCGCAGCATCCGATGGAATCGTAAATGAAAACTTAGCGGAGAACTTTGTTTCTGAAGTACAATATACCGAAGCAAAATTCTTTTATGGATTCCAAATCGCAATGGAAAACGTGCATTCGGAGACCTATTCGTTGTTGATCGATACTTTAATCAAAGACACTAACGAAAAAGACAAACTTTTTAACGCTATTGAAACAATGGATTGCGTTAAGAAAAAAGCAGATTGGGCTTTAGATTGGATTGATAATGGAAGTTATGCAGAGCGTCTTGTTGCTTTTGCTGCTGTTGAAGGTATTTTCTTTTCAGGATCTTTCTGCTCTATTTTCTGGTTAAAGAAAAGAGGCCTTATGCCAGGACTTTCGTTTTCTAACGAATTAATCTCAAGAGACGAAGGTTTGCACTGTGACTTTGCTTGTTTACTTTACAACAATCACTTAGTAAATAAACTTCCCAAGTCTAGAGTTGCCAAAATCATTTCTGACGCAGTAGACATAGAAAAAGAATTTGTGACTGATTCATTACCAGTTTCATTGATTGGAATGAACGCTAAGCTTATGCAGCAGTACATTGAGTTTGTTGCAGATCGATTGTTAACTGAGTTAGGTAACGATAAGATTTATAATGCTTCAAATCCATTTGATTTTATGGAAATGATTTCACTTCAGGGTAAAACAAATTTCTTTGAAAAAAGGGTTGCTGAATACCAAAAAGCTGGAGTAGCGAACAACGATAAAGATGCACACGCCTTTAAAATGGATGCAGATTTCTAATAAATTTTTTAGCCCTATACACACATGGAAGTATTAAAAAGAGACGGTAGGAAAGAAATTGTAATGTTCGATAAGATTACGGCAAGAATTAAAAAGCTTTGCTACGGTCTTTCAGAGCACGTAGATCCTGTTAAAATTTCGATGAAAGTTATCGAAGGTTTATACGACGGAGTTACTACTTCAGAGTTGGACAACCTTGCAGCAGAGCAATCGGCTTCAATGACTGTTTCTCATCCTGATTATGCTTTGTTAGCTTCACGTATCGTCGTGTCTAACCTGCACAAACAAACCAAAAAGTCATTCTCGGAAACAATGACCGACTTACACGATTATATCGATCCTAAAACTGGGGAAAAAGCTCCGTTATTAGCGGATGATGTTTACCAAATCGTAATGGATAACGCCGAAAGAATTGATTCTCACATTATTTATGATAGAGATTTTGGTTACGACTTTTTTGGAGTAAAAACATTAGAGCGTTCTTACCTATTGAAGTTAAAAGGTGAAGTTGCTGAGCGGCCACAACAAATGTTGATGCGTGTTTCTTTAGGGATTCACAAAAAGGATATTGATAGCGCTTTAAAAACCTATGACTTGATGAGTGAGCGTTGGTTTACTCACGCAACTCCTACGTTATTTAATTCTGGTACTCCAAAACCACAAATGTCTTCTTGTTTCTTATTAACAACAAAAGATGACAGTATTTCTGGAATTTATGACACACTTAAAAACTGTGCTCAAATTTCACAATCTGCCGGTGGAATCGGACTTGCTATTCACGATATTAGAGCTACTGGGTCCTATATTAAAGGAACCAATGGTGAATCTAATGGTATTGTGCCAATGCTTAGAGTATTCAACGATACAGCGCGTTATGTAGATCAGGGTGGTGGAAAACGAAAAGGTTCGTTTGCTATTTACATGGAACCTTGGCATGCAGATATTTTCGATTTCTTGGATTTGAAAAAGAATCACGGAAAAGAAGAGCAACGAGCAAGAGATTTATTTTATGCTATGTGGACGCCAGATTTGTTCATGAAGCGTGTTAAAGCAAACGGAGATTGGACATTAATGTGTCCTCACGAATGTCCTGGACTTTCCGATGTACATAGCGAAGAGTTTGAAAAGCTGTATACGAGATACGAGAAAGAAGGAAAAGGAAGAAAAACTATCAAAGCACAAGATCTTTGGTTTAAGATTCTAGAATCTCAAATCGAAACAGGAACACCTTACATGTTGTATAAGGATGCAGCAAACAGTAAGTCGAACCAAAAGAACTTGGGAACTATAAAGTCTTCGAACTTATGCACTGAAATTATTGAGTATACTGCTCCAGATGAAGTTGCAGTTTGTAACTTAGCTTCAATGGCATTGCCTAAGTATGTGAAAAATGGCGAATTTGATCATGAGAAGTTATTTGAAGTTACTTATCAAGCGACAATAAACTTGAATCGCATTATCGATGAAAACTTCTATCCAATAGAAGAAGCAAGAAAAAGTAACATGCGTCACCGTCCAATTGGAATTGGTGTGCAAGGATTAGCTGATACGTTTATCTTGATGCGCTTACCGTTCACTTCTCCGAGAGCAAAACAATTGAATAAGGAAATCTTTGAAACTATTTACTATGCGGCTATGACGGCTTCTAAGGACTTGGCTGTTAAAGAAGGGCCATATGAGACCATCAAAGGTTCTCCAGTGTCTAAAGGAATTTTTCAATTCGATATGTGGAACGTAACTCCTTCAGATCGTTGGGAATGGGATGTATTGAAAGAAGAAGTGAAGAAACATGGAGTAAGAAACTCTTTGTTATTGGCTCCAATGCCTACTGCTTCTACAGCTCAGATTTTAGGAAACAATGAAGCGTTTGAGCCATACACCTCTAACATGTTTACAAGAAGAACACTTTCTGGTGAATTTGTGGTAGTGAACAAGCATTTGTTGCGTGATCTTAACGATCTTGGAATTTGGAACGATAACTTGAAGAACAAGCTAATTGCAGCTAACGGTTCGGTTCAAAACATTGATGAAATTCCAGAAAACTTAAAAGAACTGTATCGTACAGCCTGGGAAATTTCTCAGAAAGAAATTATCGAAATGTCAGCTGATAGGGGCGCCTATATCGATCAGTCTCAATCGTTGAACATATTTATGGAGAACGCTAACTTTGCTAAGTTGACCTCTATGCACTTCTACGGATGGGAAAAAGGATTGAAAACAGGCATGTATTACTTGAGAACGAAAGCCGCAAGAGATGCTATTCAGTTTACGGTAGATAAATCTACTCTAGCTCAGCCAAAACCTGAAGTAAAGACTGTTCCAGACAACGCACCTCCAAAAGATAATGTTGAGGAATATGCGGCTTGGCTAAGAGCACAACGCGAAAAAGTTGAAGAAGGCGACGATTGTGAAATGTGTTCAGGTTAATACCAGAAGGTATTTGGCGTAGTCAAATTCTTAACGTCATTCCCGCGCAGGCGGGAATCTAAAATCAGTTTATTGAAACCCCTGCTAATGAAAATTAGGAGGGGTTTTTGTTTTCAATTCTATTCGTTAATCACATTAAATTATGTTTGCCTTCTAACAACAATGCACTGCATGAAATTCAAAAAAATCACGTGCTTATCTCTTCTAACGATTGTTGCGCTTCTGGCTTGTAAAAAAGAAGAAATTGAAGCACCTGCTTTGCCAGAAAATAGCACCGCAGTAGGTTTTGAAAAGTATTTGACCATTCAAAAAAGGGCTCAAAATGTATCGGCCTTAGCTACACTTATTTTTAAAGAAGATCAGGTATTGTTTGAGAATTATCAGGATGAGTCGGACATTGAAAAAGATATTACCCTAACTAAAGACCACGTTTTTTTATTGGCTTCGATTTCTAAAACTATTACTGCTTTATTCCAATTGTATGATCAGGGTAAATTTAAGTTGGACTATAATATCAATGATTACTTGAATTTTAAAGCTGTGGTTCCCGACTACAGTAAGGCTATAACTTTTAAAATGTTACTTACTCAGACTTCTGGAATTACTGATGGAAAAGTGCTTAACAATGAAGATTATTATGGAAAAGATAGCCCCGTTCCATTGGATCAATTTTTAGAAAATTACCTAACTGTTGACGGTGATTATTACAACGAAAAACAAAATTTCCATGATTTTGAACCTGGAAGTGACCATGAATATTCTAATGTTGGAAATGCACTTATCGCTGCATTAGTAGAAGATATAACAGGAATTGATTTTAATGAATACTGCAAGAAAAACATTTTTCAACCTTTAAAAATGCACGATACATTTTGGCGACTAGATGAGGTTACTAAAATTATTGTTCAACCTTACAATTATGCTAAACGAGATTATGAACTCATCAGTCATTATACCTTCACAGATTGCCCAAATGGTAGTTTACGGTCTAGCGTAAATGACATGTTCAACTTTTTAAGTGCATTGGTTCAGGAAGGGACCTATGACGGTCACGAGTTATTGAAAACAGAAACAGTAGCCGTGATGATTAATCCTCAAGCTACAAGTTTGGATGCGACAATGGGTTTTACACTTGTTTCAAATAGATAAAACCAATAATATTTGGGGACATGAATGCTGAGAACAGTGTTTAGCAACAATTATGGATTATAATCTAACGATCAAAGTTGGAGCTCTAAATTCCTGTAATCAAGGAGAAGTAAGTTTGGATGCTGTATTAATTGAGGCATATAAAATTGGGCTAACACTATAAGAAAAATGGAACTTATTTCTGAAGAATACAAAACACCTTTTGGTGATTTAATTTTAGGTGCATTCAACAGTGAACTTGTGCTTTGCGACTGGAAGCAAAGGAAAACGCGTGCAGCTATTGATAGACGAGTAAAAGAAGGAGTTTATGCAATGTCGAGAGATACACGTTTCTCTGAAGCGTCACTTAAAACGAATCAGGAAGATAATGTAGCCATAATCAATAAAACTAAAATACAACTCGACGAATATTTTAACGGTACACGTACAAAATTTGATATTCCAGTACGCGCAATTGCAACTAATTTTCAGCAAAAAGCTTGGATGGCTTTGTGTGATATTCCTTACGGAGAAACAAGAAGTTATCTAGAGCTATCCCTAGAATTGGGCAATATAAAAGCAATACGAGCAGTGGCCTCTGCAAATGGAGCTAACGCACTTTCCATTCTGATTCCTTGTCATAGAATTACTGGTAGCAATGGCGAGTTGATGGGTTATGCTGGTGGTTTAAATGCGAAGAAAAAATTGTTGGAACTTGAAAATCCAAACATGATAAGCCAGCAGTTGGACTTGTTCTAATCCAACAAATAAGCAAACAACTCCATACACCCAGCAAGGGTAATATGCACCAAAACGCCACCCCAAATATTCTTAGAATAGTAGGCTAAGACACCCAGAAAATAGCCGCCAAACACAGAGCTAATGGTTTCTCCAACTGGTTTTCCGAAATGCAGTACAGCATAAGCGGCCACCATAGGTAGAATTGCGTCTTTGCCCAAGTATTTAGAAACTCCAACTACTAGAAAACCCCTGAAAAGCAATTCTGTATTTAGGAAATCTGTAAGATAGAAAAACTCATAAATGAGCACAGATATCCATTCTGGTAGTTGGTGAAAAGCAGCAAATGCATATCCACCACAACGCTGATAAACGGGGTAAAAGCTATTGATTTCTGAGCTTAATGCGGCCAAAGCAGTCAAAGGAATTATTAGGGCAACCAAAATGCTATAGAATTTCAAATTGATACACTCAAAATGCAACCCATACAAACCAATACTCCGTTTTTTATCCAGCAAAAATTTGCACAATGTTAGTATTCCAAAAATCGTTATCCAGCCGTAGGCATTAAAAAATATTTTGTACCAAAAGAGAAATTGTTGAGGGTCTAAAGACCCCAGCACAGGCTTTACGAAATACGGGAAAACCGATCGATCGATAGAAAGTATAAGCAGACCTAAAGCAGCATAAGCAAAAGTCTTAAGATTGATTATCAGCGCATCTTTCCGGAAGGATTTTAGGAGAAATAATACTCCAAAATAAGCTATTGCGTTTAGGCAAAAAAATGCGGGAATACGTAAAGCTGCCGGTTTCAATTTGTCAATGAAATTATCTTCGATATCGAGTTGATAATTGGTCACTATAAGCGCACCTAGAAAGACTCCTATGATTACGAATCCCTTAACTGGAATATATTCCTTGTGGAATTGTTTGAAGTATTCAACAGTTGTTTTCATGGAAATTCAAACGTATCCAATTTATTTAGTAACTCAAAATCGATCTAACAAATAAGCGTGCATCTTCATTTTCTATTTGCTCTGTTCGTTCTGGATTTATAAGAACATGCAAAAAATGGGTTAGGTGAGGAGTTGAAAGCCAACGAGAAAAAAGGATTAATCAAACTGTAGCTCAATACAAAGTCAGTTTTGGCGGATTAAATAAAAGTCACTACTCAATATTTTCGCAACTATTTTGAGGATGGTCAAGGAGATGAACAGAGTCAGAAAGGACTGAATTGTAATCATGACCAATAGGTTTAGTGTTTATAGTTGAAAAATATTGAGACATTAAAAGCGAAACAAGAGGAATCAACAGTAAAAACGCTATTTATAGAAATTCATCTCGTCGATATAATTGAAAACAGGCTCAGTAAGTAGGTATCTAACGTCTTTACCTTCTTTGATTGCACGACGAATAAAGCTTGCCGAAACCTTCATTATTGGAGCATCGGTCAGCCTTACGTTGGGATGATTTTCAATCTCTGGTTTTGTTTGAGACTTGTGAGAGTCATGTATTTCTTGCTCGGTTAAAATGCGAGGATAGACAAATAGCTCGTGCTGGTCAATAATCGCTTGATAGTTCTGCCACTTATGGAAGGTTCTTAAGTTGTCCTCGCCCATAATGAGTGCAAAATCATGTTCAGGATACTTGTCTTTTAGATAAGCAAGGGTGATTCCCGTATAGGAAGGCTTTTCCAATTTAAACTCAATGTCAGATGATCGCAGGGAAGGATTGTCAGAAATGGCTTGATTTACCAGTGCTAAGCGATGGTAGTCTGCCAGTAGACTCTCTTTCTTTTTTAGTGGATTTTGAGGTGAAACTACTAACCAAACTTGGTCTAAGTCTGTGTAGCTAACCATGTGATTTGCTATAATCAAATGCCCTACATGAATCGGATTAAAGGTTCCGAAGTAAAGTCCTATTTTCATTTTGATATAAATTCAGTAATCATAGATTCTGCTGATATGACAGCTTGATCCAATATTTTGTTTTCCAAAACCACATCAAATTTATTTGCAAATTCAAGCTCTTCGTTTGCTTTGCTCAATCGAATTTGAATTTTTTCTTCACTTTCAGTTTGCCTTCCTCGTAGTCGTTTTTCAAGTTCCTCAACACTTGGTGGCATAACAAAAATCGCCAAAGCATTATTTCCAAAAAATGATTTTAGGTTGAGACCACCTACCACATCTAAATCAAAGATTACCGTTTGGTTATTATTCCAAATACGTTCAATCTCAGATTTTAGAGTGCCATAAGATTGACCTTTATAGACCTCTTCAAATTCCACAAAGTCGTTGTGCTCTATTTTTTGTTTGAACTCTTCAGGACTTAAAAACCAATAATCAAGGCCATTTTCTTCTTCACCTCTTTTAGGCCTGCTCGTTGCAGAAACTGAAAATGAAAGTACATTCAGTTTCTTCAATAGAGCTTGAACTATTGAAGTTTTTCCAGCACCAGAGGGCGCAGAGAATATGATGGCTTTTTTGGTCATTAAACTAAAGTACGTTTAGTACTTGTTCTTTTATTTTTTCTAGCTCGTCTTTCATTTCAACTACATGTCTTTGCATCTCGGCATGGTTTGCCTTTGATCCAATTGTGTTGATTTCACGACCCATTTCTTGGCCAATGAATCCTAGTTTTTTCCCTTGTCCAATTTGTCCATCCATGGTTTTTGAAAAATATTCTAGATGAGCCTTTAATCGAACTTGCTCTTCAGTGATGTCTAGCTTCTCTAGATAATAGATCAGTTCTTGTTCGAATCGATTGTTGTCAAAAATATCATCGTCTTTTTTCATGTCCTCAA
The DNA here is from genome assembly GCA_913020435.1 of uncultured Flavobacteriales bacterium. Taxonomy (GTDB): domain Bacteria; phylum Bacteroidota; class Bacteroidia; order Flavobacteriales_G; family Salibacteraceae; genus UBA6770. The sequence goes on from CAJVZZ010000015.1 coordinate 17,530, forward strand.
AACGAGCAAGCAGTTTTTCGCGCTTATTGTCAACACGTGTAGGAGCCAATTGCATTACTTTTTCGAGATGATCACTAATAATATCGATCCGTTTTTTAAGGTCGTTTTCTAGCTGTTGTCCTTCATCCTTTCTGAAATTATTGCAAGCAGTAAGTCCCTCAATAACGGTTTGCTTGATGGTCTTGTATTCATCTGAGTCAAATTCGTGACTTTCCGATTCCAAGATATTTGGCATTCTCATTATCAAACTCATAGTGTCTATAGGTTCCAAATCAAATTCCTGGCTCACCCCTTTTAATTGAGCATTGTACTCCTCAAACAAGACACGATTAATTTTTACCGTTGAAGTTTTGTTGGCGGATTCTAAACTCAGAGAAAAGTCAATTTTACCTCTATCTAATTGCTCCGTAATTAGATTGCGAATTTCAAGTTCTTTTTCTCGGTATGAGCTGGGCACCCGAATTTTAGTGTCGTTCATTTTTGAGTTTAACGTTTTCACTTCAACAGTGATTTTAGTCCCGTTAAACTCATTTGTTGCCTTACCGAAACCGGTCATGGATAATATCATACTCTCAATAATTTCCGCAAATATAAAGCACAGTCTTTAGCTAAATCGTTTGCTTACAATGTAAACCCCTGTGAAAATCAGAATTGCTCCTACTATCTTAACCAAACTTAATTCATCCTTTCCCATTGCAATAGCAAATAACGATGCTAATATAGGCTGCGTATATATGTAGGTGCTTACTGTAGCGGGCTGTAACTTTTTGAGCGCGAATAGGTTAAGTAAATAGGCCAAGAATGTTGTGCAGATAACTACAAAGGCAGTTTCGAGCCAAATGGTAGTAGTAAAAGTGGACCATTCGATAGCCATAAAATCATAGACACCGAAGGGAAGTACATAGATTAATCCAAAAGTAAAGACCCATTTTATTATTGTTAATGGCTGGTACTTGGTCATTAAGGGCTTAACAATTACTAAATACACTCCATACGATGCTGCATTCATTAGAATCATAACATCACCTTGCCAAGTTGTTGCATCGAAAGAAAAATCAGCGTTGAATAGTATAATGAGTAACGCGCCAATTATTCCAAGAGCAAGCCCAATTATTTTTTGTCTAGTAATAACATCATGTAGGATTATTGATGCTGCAATTATGACTAAGATTGGATTTGAAGTCATTATAATAGCTGCATTTATTGGTGTTGTAATATTCAGCCCGGCAAAGAATAAGAGTTGATTCATAGCAACTCCAAACAAACCACAAAGTGCTATCCTTGGCCAATCTTTTTTATCAATTTTTTCATTGCTCAGTATACTATGAAAGAACCAAAAGAGCAAAGAAGCACCGAGTACTCTCAGTAAAATGAATCCAAAGGGTTGAATGTATTCGGGCATCACATCTTTGGCCACAGAATAGTTTAGACCATAAATGATGTTTGCACCTAATAGTGCTATATGTGCCTTTATATTTGTATTCTTCACTGAAAACGAAATTGTGAATTTTGTTGCATGCTTTTTGTGTGTGACTATAAAACTTTAAAACATTATCTCATGAAAAATATAATTATTGCTACCGTAATTACACTCACGACTTTAACTGGATTTTCTCAGAAAAAAGGTACAGTTGAGGCTAAAATTCACGTAGAGGGGGTTTGTAGCATGTGTGAAAACAGAATAGAAGAAACAGTCAATTTTGCTAAAGGAATTAAAACTGCAGAGTGGGATTTGGATACTGAAATCCTTACAGTGGTTTATAAAGAAGGGAAAACGACTCCACAGGAAATCGGTGATGCCTTAGCGAAGGCAGGTCACGATAATCAATATGCAAAAGCAACTGATAAGGATTACGGAAAAATATCAGATTGTTGTAAATATAAAACGCAGCAAAAACATCACGATTGAGCAGCCTCTAGTTGCTCTAAGTTTTTCTTGGCATTTCCAATAAAAATTAGTTCGTTTAGCAATATTACAGGTCTTTTCAAAAAAGTATACTCATCAAGAATTAACGCTTTGTAATCAGGTTCTGTGAGTTGTTCTTTACCTAAATTTCTTGCTTTAAATTGCCTAGACCTCATAGAAAACAAAGTCTCGTATGAGCCTGCTATTTCATGCATTTGCTCTAATTGTTCCAGCGTAATTTTGTTAGTTTTGATATCTTGAAAATCAAAGTTCTTTGATTTCAACTGAAGGTCGTCGATGATTCTTTTGCAGGTACTGCAAGTAGATAAATAGTATACTTTCTTCATGTAACAAAGATAAAATTACTTGTGCATTTTGGCTAAAGGAAAAAGCAGTTCTCCAGTAAGAAAACTATTAAGTCCACAGCGGATTTTTATTCCTGTTGTTATTGGATTGGCCGTTGCGTTATGGTTGCTTTGGGATGAGTTTAGTGCCGACATGTTCAGTCATGTCACGTGGGGATGGTCAACAGCATTTTGGCTCTTTTGTGCACTTATAATGGTTGCAACCCGCGACCTTGGTTACATGTACCGGATTCGGGTACTGACCGATAATGAAATAAAATGGCGTAACAGTTTTGATGTTATTATGCTATGGGAGTTTGCATCTGCCATTAGCCCAAGTGTAGTAGGAGGTTCAGCCATTGCTTTGTTTATTGTCAATCGTGAAGGGATAAGCTTAGGAAGAAGTACCGCAGTTGTAATGGTTACGGCGTTCTTAGACGAACTCTTTTACATTCTAATGGTGCCTTTGGTGTTGCTAGTAGTTGGAACAAGCGATTTATTTCCACCCAATTTGCAAAAAATAATGTTCGGGGTGAGCTTAGGAGCAAAACAAATATTCTATGTGGGATACGGGTTTATAGTAGTACTAACGACTTTGATTTTGACTGCAATTTTCTTCGCACCCAAGGCCACTAAGAAGGTTTTGGTGAAGGTTACTTTTCTTAATTTTCTAAAATTCTGGAGAGCAGAGGCTATTCAGACAGGTAATGATATCATCACTACTAGCAAAGAGCTTCGAGGTAAACCATGGGTGTTTTGGGGAAAAGCTTTCGGCGCTACTTTGTTTAGTTGGACCGCTCGTTTTTGGGTAGTAAACTTTTTGATTCTTGCTTTTGGAACTTTAGCATTTAATGAGCATATGATGGTTTACGCTCGCCAACTGGTTATGTGGGTTATCATGCTTATAAGCCCGACGCCAGGTGGAACAGGAGTTGCGGAATATATGTTTGGTGAATTCCTCGGACTATACATCGTTGATGGATTCTCAGGAGTTATTGCTTTGTTATGGAGATTGTTCACCTACTATCCGTATTTGTTCGTAGGAATTATTGTGCTCCCTGGATGGATAAGAAGAGTGTACTTAAAACGAAGGTTGATTACTTTTAAGAAAGTATAAAGCATAAAAAAAGCCCTAAAAGGGCTTTTTTTATAGTCTAAACAGTCTATTACTTTAAAGTACAAACTTCAGGAACAACCTGATAATTTATACATGCAGCTTCAGCATCAGCTTTCTTTGCTTTTTGAATGTTAAGAGAGTTATCTACAACTCCATCAATTTTACATTCACATATGTAATCTTTTTTGCATGAAGTAAAAGAAGCAGCAAATAATGCTACTGAACAAATTGCTAAAATTTTTTTCATTTTATTATTCTTTAATTCATTCAAATTTACGGTTTTCAAAAGAATTGTGAAAATGAGAATTGAATTAATTTCAGTGGAAACAAAGCTTAGGACTTCTAAATCTCACAATTTGTGTCATTTACTCACCTATAATGAGAATCGTGAAGGAGCTGCTAAGACACCACTTTTTTAGAGTTAGCCGATTTATAAAAGAACAATAGTAAATCAGTTGGACTCGCAAGAGTGGCAAGAGTGGCAAGAGTGGCAAGAGTAATTAGGTTATCTTAAAAATCACAGACGTTTCTATGGTAGTATCTTTTACAGCTGAAGATTCGGAGTAAGCCAATAACTCGAAGGGTACGAAATCTATAAACTCTTGTAAATCAGTGAAATACTCATTTCCATATTTTTGAGAGCCTTTATAAAAAACTTGGTTTACAATTAAATATTTGCCTTTAGAGGATTCGCTTAACGCCTTAAATAGTGCTTTAAGATTGGGTAAGATATACCAAACTACTTCACTCAGTATAATTGCTTCTCTAGTTTTAAAAGAGTCAATATTCTTAGTAATATCTGCCAGCTCAAAATCTAAATGAGGGAATTTTTCTTTTGCTTTAGAGACAGCAGTTGCAGAGATATCGATGCTTTTCGGGACAATATTGGTTTCTTGATATATCCACTCTGCATAATATCCTAACCCACAGCCAACTTCAAGAATACTTGTAATTCCAAAATTTTTGATGTGAATTATTCCCGCATTTCTAGAATATCTATTGGGCTGAATTGACTGCATCCATGGATCATTGACATTTTGATACATAGTTTCAAAATCACCAATGAATTTTCCATTTTTGATTACGTAATCGTGGTAATTTGAATTTTCTGCTTTTTTAGATTTGGGAGTACTCATAGACGATAATTTACTTCTTCAATACTTGCAACTCAGTCCAAATTTGAAAACTAACTATAGCCCTAAATGTTCAATCGCGGCTTGATAGTTAACGCGTTCTCCGTCAGAAATTCCAATTAAAAAGGCGTCTAAAATACCTTTAGATTTAACTAGTGATAAAGTTTGTTCAACCTCATTCCTGTTTTTCGTTTCACCTGTGTAATAACGAACTGGTGCATCATGGATTATTTTAATTCGCAGTTGTAATTGATGTTCATATTTCGCTAATTCATAAATTGGATCATTAGCCGTTAAACTAGCTCCAATTTGAACTGCTAAAAATACTTCTGCTTTGTTTTTGATTTTTGAGGTAATAGGATTTGGGGCGACGTTCTTTTTCGGTGAGATTAGTTTGCTTTCAGAAATAGCTGAAGTCGCTTGGGCAGGCGAGCCTGCTTCTATTTTCTTAGCTTCTCCAATGCTAATTTTACTGCCATTTGAATACGCAACGATAAACGCATCAGTAATTCCTTTTTTAAAGACCATGTTTTTGGAATTTACTGCCTCTCTCAAGCTAGTAAAATGTCCAACTCTAAACTTGTTCATGCTATCTTCTTTATAGGTGTAAACCTCCTCAGATAATTTAGCAACTGAACTTGGAATTGTTTTGTCCATGCCTGCGGCAACTTGCACTGCATAATAAAAACCGACTGTTTCTTCTGTTTTCGAAGTTAAAATAGGCTTCTCAATAGGAGTTGTGACAGCTACGGGAGTTATGACTTGTTGTACTCGAGGAGAAGTCGCCAAGGGCTCTGTGTCAATTTTTGGGTCAGGTTCAGGCACAGTTGCAGGAACAGGCAAAGATACAGGTTCAGCTGAGATTTCTGTTTCAGAGTATTTACCGAAATACATTAAAATGGCTTTAGGAATAGTCTCTTCTTTAGCTTCAATTTCTTCAGGTGCTGCATCGGAAATTTCAGTAGTTCTAACCGTATCCATAATAGGAGTAATTACTTCAGAAACACTAATTTCAAATGATCTAACCGTGTCCATAATCGGTCTCATATATTGAGTATCAGCAATGAGAGTATCTGAAACGGTCGAATCAACAACTTCTACTGAAGAAGCGGTATCTGTCTCTCTTGAAGTGTCAATAATTAGGATCAAAGGAGTCTCAATACTATCAAATACAGTTGTATCTAATGCCGTTACAGTTGGGGATATAACGGTATCTAATATCGTTTCAGAAGCTTTTTCTTTAGTTGGACCGGAAGTAATGGTAATTGTTGTGTCTTGAATAACGGTAGGAACAGGCTCTGTTTGAATTACTAGCGTATCTGCTATTACTACTTCTTCTTCAGGTTTTGGCGCAGGTGGTTTCGCAGATTTACAGGGATCATTAATGTATGTTGCAAAAGCGATTAAAATTTCATGTAGTTTATTAACGTTACTGATCAAAGCGGTGTATTGGTCTGACTTTTGTTTTTCAATATCTACAGATTCTGCACGTTTAATCCAATATTTAACTTCAATAATTTTTTGGTTAACCAATTCAAAATCAAAACCTTCACAGGCGCATTCTTTTCTTAATGAAATTTGAGTTATGCTGTGACTCATTAAATCAGCCTGTTTATGTGCAGACTTAATCAAGCGCATTATTTTATCGTCAGTTGCTTTGTTTTTTTCGTCTGCAGCTGTCTCCGCTAACTTTTGACAGCTCTGCACATCTTCAGCTATACTTTTCATTTGATCTTGAACAATGCCCAACTCTGCATCAAACATATCGCAAGCATCATTGGCCGAACTATAAATTGGCAGTAATAACACTGCAAAAGCAAATAAATTTTTTTTCATATATAATCTGATTGTACATCAAATATAAATAATCATTCAGTCATCGTGCTTTTATAGAGTCAATAATAGATTAGCAGACAAGATGTTCGTCAACACTAACAGTTGAATAAGTACTTACTGACGCATTTGCAGAGGTAAACTAGATAGTCCACATTTGTAGAAAACGAAATAGTATGCGCTTAATAATCACTCTTTTTATAATCGTTCTAGCAAATTCATCTTTTGGACAAGATTGTTATTCAAAATATCGTAAAGCGTTTACTGAGCGCGGTGCCTTAGAAGTAATGGATAGCACCTACGAAGGTGTAATTATAGCTGTTAGAGAAGGACATGAGACAAACTGCTTTATGGGTAAAGTATCAGTTAAATCTGGAAAGGTTGTTTTAGATAATTTCTATGTAGAGTTAGAAGATGAGTCTTATGAAAACTTAGGACCTAAATTCAAGAACTTAAAGCCTGTTGAGATTAAAGATGGTATTTCTCAAATCATTATTGATAAACGAGATGACTTGTACAATGTGATTTTTCTTGATCACTTAAAACCTAAAAAGAAAGGATTTAAGAAAGCTCCAGATTTTGATTTGGACTAATTATCAGCTGAGTTTCTTGATGTTTAGAGATTAGTCAAGCTTTCAATAACCTGTATATTTTTTTCTTGGTTTAAGATTTTATTTATGGTTGCGGTAATAGCATCCAATCTCATTTGAAACTCCTCTAGTTTAGTTTTGTTTTCTTCCTTTGGACTTTCCTCATTGGTCTTTTCTTGTGCGTCAACATCTTCCTTTGCTGCTATATAAAATGTCTTTAAGCTGTTCGCGGCAGATGACTTTATCCAATTAGAGTTGGATTGTAAAAGAGTTTTTTGAAAAACTGAATAACCCGACATTAATTCATCCGTTCTATCAACTTTGAGCAAAAGTTGTGAGTTAAGGTATAGAAATCCCGCCTGTTTATAGGCTCCAATTTTGTAAAAATTATTTTTAAAAAAGGTCAAGTGGCCATAATTTCCTAGTTCTGAATATGCTTGTGCAATTTGCATTCTGAGTTCTTCATTTTCATCTTTTTCATGAGCTTTACAAAATGTCAAAACGGCTAATGTGTCTTTAGCTTTAATCCCATTTTTAATAACAGACTGAAGCACAGTGTATGAGCTATCAGAACTTAGCTCAGAATAATAGTCCTCCATATTTTTTGGTGTATAGTTCAATCGATACAGCTCAATTGCCTTAGCTCTTACCTTGGAATTATTGTCGTTTTTCAGAAAAAAGAGTAACTGTTCTTCTTTGAATTTAGCGTCGAACAATAGACTAGCAGTCATTGCAGATAAACCCTGAAGTCGGAGATCGAAAAAACCGTGGCTTATAGCAGTTTTAATAGCCTTCTTAGTCAATGGGTTATTTGGATACTCCCCAGAAAGCGTCGCCAATGCTTGTTTCATATCAGCCAATCCTTTTCCGGACGTAAATTGAGCAAACCACGCTTCAGTTGTTTTATTTGGCTCTTTAATCTCGGCAAGGAGATAGTCTTGACTGTCATAATCTATCCAAGTAGCAGCTGTGCTTCCTTTTAAATAAAAAGTGTCTAATTCATTTTTGACCCAAATAGTATCTAATATTTCTTGGTGAGGGTGATAAGACTTTACCAGTAACGGAATTTGATACAATGGATATTCGTTCAAATTTTGAGTTTGATTTACGATCATGAAATTTTGCTGTTGATTAGCATCAAAATAATAGGTAATTGTTAATTCTGGGTGACCATTATCGAACATCCATTGATTAAAAAACCAATTTAGATCCTGACCAGTGACCCCTTCCATTACTAAACGCAGTTGCTGCATTTCGGCAGAACTGTGAGCATAGCGTGTTAAGTAGGTTTTGAGCCCTTTAAAGAAAGCCCTATCACCAATAGCCGTTCTTAATTGATGCATTATGCAAGCACCTTTGGAATAAGTGTGCCCATCGAACACTTCAAGCTTGCTGTCGTATTGAAATCGAACAAAATCTACTTTTTTGACTTTTGATTCTCTTAAGTAGCTTCTTTGCTTATTGAGTAAGTTGAGCTGAGCGTCAAATGGCGATTTACTTTCCTCGACCCATAAGTATTCGCCATAGGTTGCAAAAGCCTCATTGAGCGCCAAATTTGACCAGCTCTCACAGCTTACTAAATCACCAAACCATTGATGAAAAAGTTCATGAGCGATTATGCCTTCTTGAGGATAATCAATTAATTCTTGCTTATGACGCTGTACAAATTCTCCATGCAATGTTGCAGACGTATTCTCCATTGCTCCTGAGACAAAGTCTCGAACTACGACTTGAGTATATTTATCCCAAGGATAATCAACACCTAATTTGTTTGAATAGAATTCCAGCATTCGTGGGGTTGCTCCGAAAATGTATTGCGCGTCCTTTGCGTACTGTTTTTCTGTGAGATAGGTAACCTCCTTACCCCTCCATTCTTTCTCTTTAAAAACAGAAAAATCACCAATAGCTATCATTGCCAGATAGGGAGAATGAGGCAGCGATTGAACCCAGTAATCTGTCCGTGTACCATCTCCATTTTCTGTCGAAAACTCCAGTGATCCGTTACTCAAAGTTTTTAGGGTATCAGGAACAGTGATAACAATTTCTTGAGTGGTTTTTTGATTGGGCTCGTCCATTGTTGGAAACCAGCAGGAAGAAAAATCTGTTTCACCTTGTGTCCATATTTGAAGTGGTTTTCCAGGTATGTTATTTTGGGCATTTATAAAATACAAACCCTGCCCTCCGCGAATTGCTTTTCCGCTGCGTTCTTCAACTTCATTAGGGTTTGCAACATATTTTATAAAAAGCTCTAAAGTGTCATTCGACGATAAGGTTTTTGAGAAAATGAGGTTTAGCTTTTCACCGGTATACTCGTAGCTGAATGGGTTGTTTGAGTCATTTAAAACTCTAATTTCCTTAATGTCAAAAGCTTTTGCGTCAAGAGAAAGAGTCTTTTTTGCATAAAAATGTGGTGATAATTTTAAACGAGCTTCTCCTAAAACTTGTTCAGCTTCAAGATCAAATGAAACTACGAGATTAGTATGAATTAAATCCCAAGCTAATTCAGTAGTAGCCCTATAAAGAGGTTGAGTCCTAGGGTTTGTATTTAAACCAGAGCCTTTGGTAGACGATTTCCCAACTACACCAGTTGATTCAACATTTTTAGAGGAATTACAGCTAATTGTAATAACAAGAAAGAGTAAGGGTGCAAAAAATCGCATAAACAAATTTAGGATTCTGCGGTTAACTAACACTAATTCTGAGTTGAGGTTAGAAGTTAGTTTTAAAGAATTGAATTTTGCCTTTATAACCTATTTTTGGCTGCTGATTTTTAAGCAAAGCGATATGAAAGTTATTGGAAAAGACACTACCTATGAAATTGAACTAGATCTTGACGCCAAACTGAGTTTAGGCGGAGAGGAAGTAACCTTGGATATGGTTGCAGAGTCTGAAAATTCTTTCCATGTTATTCATGAAAATATTGGGTACGATATTTATATCGTTGATAAAAATGAAACAACGAAGACCTATATCATTAGCGTAAACGGAAATCAATACACCCTTCAAGCCAAAAGTAAGTTTGATGAACTGTTAGATCAATTAGGAATGTCTAATCTCGTTGAAGCTAAAGCAGATAATCTGAAGGCTCCTATGCCTGGTTTGGTTATCGATATTTTGGTAGAACCAGGAAATACGGTTTTAAAAGGAGATTCAGTTTTGGTTTTAGAGGCAATGAAAATGGAGAATAACATTAAGTCTCCAGCTGAGGGGATTATCAAATCAATAGACATAAAAAAAGGACAAGCAGTTGAGAAAAACCAAGTCCTAATTTCATTTGAGTAAGAAGATTACAGGTAAACTTTAAGATTAAAAGCGCCTTAGTCGTCCTTTGTTAACAGCTTAAAACCTTTTCCGTGTACGTTAACAATCTCTAAGTTATCGTCAGCCTTCAAGTATTTTCTCAGTTTAGTAATGTAAACATCCATACTTCTTGAGTTAAAGTAAGAGTCATCGCCCCAAATTCTGTTCAATGCATAACTTCTGTCTGTTACTTCATTAAGGTTTAATGATAACAATTTTAGAAGGTCATTCTCTTTGGATGTAAGCTTTTGTTTTTCACCATCAATTATTAATTCTTGTAACTTAGAATTAAATGCAAACCGACCAACTTCAAATTTTTCTTGCTTTTGATGATCTCTTTCTTTTCGTGTTCTTTTTAGAATTGCCTGAATTCTGAGAAGCAACTCTTCCATACTAAATGGTTTGGTCAAGTAATCATCTGCTCCAAGCTTGAATCCTTTTACTTTATCTTCTTTCATAGACTTGGCGGTCAAGAAAACAATAGGAATTTCAGGATTTATTTTAAGCACATCTTTAGCCAATGTAAATCCATCTTTTTCAGGCATCATTACATCGAATATGCACAAATCATAATGATTCGTTCTAAAAGCTTCAAGAGCTTCTTTACCATTTCGCCTTAGTTCGGCAGTATATCCTTTTGCTGAAAGATATTCAGAAAGTAGGTCACCTAAATTATGGTCATCTTCTGCAACCAGTAATTTTATTTCTTCTTTTTCCATCATAATTATCGTTCAATATTGTTCATTGGGATTGTTAAAGTAAAAGTACTTCCTTTATTCAACTTGCTGTTTACTTTTACACTACCATCATGCCTTTCGACGACTGTTTTCACATAGTTTAACCCAAGTCCAAAGCCTTTTGTGTCGTGTAAGTTTCCAGTTGGGACTCGATATAATTTGTCGAAAATTTTGCTTTGATGTTCTTTACTGATTCCAATTCCATTATCACAGACCGACAACATAAGATTGTCTTTTTCATTGTTGGTTTTAATATGAATTACCGGTGCTGCAGGTGTATATTTTATTGCATTATCAATGAGGTTGTATATAGCGTTTGTTATATGCACTTTATCAGCCATCAAATAATCCGATTTGGCATTTAATTGCATTTTAATCTCGCCACTTTTTTCACCAAGTTGCATTTGAAATTTAGAGACAGCATCTTCTATGATCGCATGCATCTGAACCGGTTCCATGCTCATTTTAAAGGCTTGACTGCCCCAAATAGCACTTTTTAAGACATTTTCTACCTGAACCCCAAGCCGTTTATTTTCTTGACCAATAATTCCAATATATCGAGTCATTAAATTTGGTGTTGCACTAATATCTGGATCCGATAGCGCTTCACATGCCAAGGAAATCGTTGAGATTGGCGTTTTTAATTCGTGTGTCATATTATTTATGAAATCGTTTTTGATTTCAGAAACTTTCTTCTGTTTTAGTATCGTTCTTATGCTGTAATAGAATGCAAATAAAATTAGAATGATAATCAATAAACTTGAAAAGAGGAGATAAGATACTGAACTGAAAATATATTTAATCCGCTTTGGGAAATAGAGTCTTAAAGAAGCTTTTTGACCCAAAATGTCTTTAGGAAATAAATTAATTTCAAAAGATTCTAGATCTGCAGTTAACGTCGTATCTGAAAAATTTCCAGTCCTCAGTTCAGAATCCAAATCATAAACGCCGAAATAATAAGGGAGTTTAATACCTTCTTCTAGTAGGAACTTCTTCAGCAGTTTATCCACTCTTACATCGTTCACCCTGTCCTCAATTTTTTCGGAAAGATCAATTTCCATTAAGCTTCGAACTATGTCACTAACCAACACTGTTTTATTTACTAATTGGTTTCTGACGGCCGTGTCAAGGTTAACTTCTAGATCACTTATATAATAAGTTTCACCCTCTTCTCCATTTGCATGATAAGATAAATTATCCTCAGAATTTTCAATATCTACTCTATGCTGACCTGCAGTAATAAAATCAGTAACCGTTTTTTTACCGCCTTGCTCTTCAACAACTCTAACCTCTATACCGGCTTCTTTTTTTTCTAGTTCTTTAAAAAGAAAATATTTGTAAGAAGAATCGTGCATGAAGTTAGAACTACTAACAGAATCTTCAGCCGTGAAAAGAAACCGACCTTGTTGATGCGTTCTGATTTTTTTGAGTGCTTCTTCCTGTTCTAGCACTTCTACAACATTGGACAAGGCCTTATGAACTAGACGATCAAATTCTTCATGACTAATTGATACGGCTTTATTAATCCAAAAGAGCTGGATACTTATTAGAGCCACTATCGAAAAAACAACTCCACTTATGAGCCAGGCTATTAATCTATTGTTCACTTAATTCAAATATTAGAAATCAAATATAGTTGGGCTACTACAGACCAATGTTAGCTTAACTAAATTTAACCCCCTAATAGTCTGGTTTCATGGTTACTTCTGGCGTAGAATATGGTTAAAGAATGTCATAATTAGCCTCTAAAGAAACGGGTTTTTATGGAGGACAATTTATTTTCAAAATCAATTAAAAGTTGCTTTTGGTTAGTACGATGAAAGTGCATAGTTTTGGTGGTTCGAATAACTAAAATAAAATTTATGAAGCATTCTTTACTGAAAGCATTGAAATCGTCTCTTCTTAGCGGACTTGTTCTTGCGGGACTACTTATTAGTTCAGGAGTAAATGCACAAAGTTCTGTCACAATATCAATAAGCGCTGACACTATTTGCGCTGGTGATAGTTTGAAGGTCTTTGCAACGAGTTCTAGAGTTAGTGGAGCCACTTATACTTGGTCTGTAGCTGTTGGACCTTCAGGAAGCTTAACTTCAACAAACGATACCGCTGTGTTTAATCCAACTGCAAGCACATTATATAGAGTCATTAGTGATTCTGCAGGATTCAAGGATACGGCTCTGTCATTTATTCAAATATATACTAATCAGCCTGTTGGTTTAACAATTTCAAAAGACACTGTGTGTATGCGAGATCAAATTACTCTAAAGGGTTCGGGTGCATTAACGTATTCCTATTTTAAAGGATCTATTGCTTCTGGCGGTGGTGATTCGGTAAATGTAATTATCACTAAAAACGATAGTGTATCTGTTATTGGAACAGATGTTAACGGTTGTAAAATGACCGCATTTAAGAAAGTTATTGCAAAAGAGTTACCTACGGTTTCATTTAAGGTATACGTTCAAGGGTTTTTATCTAGAAATAAGGATGCTTGTGCAACTCAAAATTTCACCCTAAAAGCAACTCCAGGCTATTCTGCATACAACTGGAGTAGCTCAAGTCAAATTGTTGGATCAAATACCGATAGCACCATTACTGGAAATACGGCTATAGCAGCAAACTATGCAGTAACAGCCACCGGAGATAACGGGTGCTCTAAAGCGTTTAACCAGTTAATCAGAACCACTCAGCAGCCAGCTAAAGGCGTTACTATCAATTTAGTTGGAGGAAATTTGGATACCGTTTTATGTGGAGGAGAAGTTCGAAGAGCTAACGCTAATACTGGCGATTTTTATACATGGTCTCCTGCTTCGGCAATCGATAGTGGATCAATTACCTCTACAAAGGTTAGACTTAAGCCTGTCGTTGATGAAACAATCATTCTTACAGGAATATTTGCGGGTTGTATAACAAGGGATACTATTATTTTGCGTGTAAGTCAATTACCGACTTTAACCTTTGTTAGTCAAACTAGTTCTGCGGCTCAGCCATTGTGCGAAGGAGATGGTGATACAATTAAAGTAAATTCAAATTCATCAAGGATTTTATGGAATACCGTAAGTTCTTCGAGAACAACGAAAACAGTTGCGTTTAAACAGACTACGACATTTGACATTATTGCATTCAATGCTTTGGATTGCGCAACAAAAATTACGGTTACCTCGCATGTCGATACTTCATGTGGTATAAAAATTAGTACAGAGGAATTTGAGCAACAAAATTTGAATGCTTTTTACAATGCGGAAAATAATAAAATGATATTGTCTACGTCAACGGAATTAGTAAACGCATCAGTTGTTGTTTTCGATCTAAGTGGTAATGAGATCTTTAATAATTCGGTTGAATTAGTTCCTAACGCTAGAATGGAATTTGATTTTTCTTCACTTTCAAATGGAGCTTACTTATTCAGAGTGTTTAATTCGGATTCGGATTTTACCAAGAAATTTATAAAACACTAATAAAACCAGAAAAGCCTTATTTTCTTGGCTTTATTATCTAAAATCTTACTCAATGAAAAATTTAGTTGAAGCTTTTCCGCTGAACATGAAAGAAGCTTTGCAAATTGCAAAAGACTCTGAATGGAAAGCATCGAATGAACAATTTAGAAACATTGTTATCAGTGGTTTAGGTGGTTCAGGAATTGGCGGTACAATAGTTTCGCAATTGATCGCAGGTGAAATTGATGTTCCAGTTGTGGTAAATAAAACCTACGGAATTCCAAACCTTGTAAACGAGCACACTCTTTTTGTTGCGTCTTCCTATTCAGGTAATACTGAAGAGACATTAGAGGCCGTGCACGAAGCTATAGCTAAAGGTGCAACAATAGCATGTTTAACCTCTGGTGGCAAACTGTTGGAAATAGCGAAAGAGAATGGGTATAACTATATAGAAATGCCGGGTGGTCTTCCTCCAAGAGCAGCTTTTGGTTATTCAAGTACATTATTGTTTAGACTTCTCGGAAATTATGGATTTGTAAGCGCTCAAGTGTTAACTGATTTAGCATCAACGCCAGCTCTTATTGGGGAACATATAGAAGAAATTAAAAAAGCAGGATTGAGTTTAGCTAATAAATTAGCTGGTAAAAGACCTGTTTTTTATACAGATGCTAGAATGGAGGGTGTCGCGATTCGCTACCGTCAGCAATTGAATGAGAATTCTAAAATGCTGAGTTGGCATAATGTGCTTCCAGAAATGAACCATAATGAATTGGTTGGTTGGGCAGAAGATCAGCCAGAGATAGTTCCTGTATTTTTAAGAACTAAGAATGATTATTACAGGACTCAAGAACGAATGGAGTTCAGTAAGGAATTAATGATCAGTAGAAAAGCTAATTGTGTTGAGATTTCAGCTGATTTTGATTCAGATATTCATGCAGCGTATTATTTAATTTCAATTGGAGATTGGGCTTCTGTGGATCTAGCAGATATTAAAGGAATAGATGCAACTGAGGTTGATGTCATTACCGAACTGAAAACGAAACTTTCAAACATCTAAATTCTTGGAAACCGTTGCCGTTGAAAGACTGGGCTTAATTGACTTTCAAGAAAGCTGGGATTATCAAGAGCAATTGTGTAAGGCCAATGTTGAGGTAAAACTCAACCAGAGAAAGCATCCCGAATTAGCAGGTTTTACAAAACATCACTTGCTATTTTGTGAGCATCCATTGGTGTACACGCTTGGTAAAAGTGGAGATGAATCTAACCTCCTTGCAGAGCAAGATACTTTAAACGAATTAGGAATTACCTATCATAAAATAAACCGGGGTGGAGATATCACCCACCATGGTCCCGGGCAATTAGTGGCCTATCCAATATTAGATCTAGAAAAGTTTTTTACTGACATCCATAAGTACCTGCGGTATCTTGAGGAAGCGACTATTCTAACGCTCAAAGACTACGGAATTACTGCTGGCCGATACAAAGGTTACACAGGAGTTTGGCTGGATGCGGATGACCCTATTAAAGCTAGAAAGATTTGTGCAATGGGTATAAGATGTTCGCGTTGGATAACCATGCATGGACTAGCACTGAATGTCAATAATGATCTATCGTACTTTAATAATATAATTCCTTGTGGAATTGAAGATAAGCAAGTAACCTCTATTGAAAAGGAGCTCGGGAGAAAGGTTGATATTGCTGAAGTATCGAATAAATTACTACTTCACTTATCAAAGCTTTTTAACTTCGAGGCAAAGGAAATTCAATGAAGGTTGCAAAAAGAATAGGCGTTCTGGTTACTCTAGGAATATTGTTTCACCTAGCATTAGTTGTTACAGGTAATATTCATTTGTACAATACATTAGAAAACACGCTATTCAAAGGTCGTCTTGGACCTGCAATTGAAGAATTCGAAATATTTTCAAATCGCAAGGTGGCAGTTGGTTTGCATGAAGCTTGGCTTGTTTCTAATAATGTGAATCAAGTTGACCTGTCAGAAGAGACAGCCGCTAAATTCAAGGAGCTTGGTACTGTTGCGTTTCTTGTAATTCATAAAGATTCCATTGTAAAAGAACATTACTGGGATGGCTATTCTGAGAACAGTTTAAGCAACTCATTTTCAATGGCTAAAAGTATTTTGAATATTGCTATTGGAAGCTTAATTCGAGAAGGAAAAATTAAATCTATAGACGACCCTATCGCCCTCTATTTACCCGAATTTGATGTTTCTAAATATCCAGAATTATCTATTCGTGATCTTCTTCAAATGAGTTCTGGAATCAACTTTGATGAAAACTACATCAATCCATTTGCCTATCCCGCAAAGGCAAATTATGGAGATGGTCTTGTTCAACTCACCTATTCTTATGCAGCATCAGAGCAACCGTCTCAAAAATTTGAATACCGCTCAGGCAATAGTCAGCTATTGAGTTTTATTATTGCTAAGGTAAGTGGAATGACTACTTCTGATTATGTTTCTGAGAAAATCTGGAAACGGATTGGTGCAAAAAACGAAGCCTTATGGAGTTTAGATAAACTTGAAGGAAAGGAAAAAGGGTTTTGTTGTTTCAATAGTAATGCTCGAGATTTTGCAAGAATTGGCAAGTTGTTCTTACAAAAGGGGATATGGAATAGTGACACTATTGTTGATCCTGAATTTGTAAAAGTTTCTCTGACTGCAGCATCAGTGTTGGATGTGGATGGAGTTAGCTGCAAACGATATGGACTGCATTGGTGGTTGCATGAATATGAAGGTAAGGAAGTTTTTTATGCTCGAGGAATCTTAGGCCAATACATTGCCGTGATGCCTGAGCTGGACTTAATTGTTGTTCGGTTAGGCCATAAAAGAATTAAACCTAAAGGAATTGAGTCGCCACCTGATTTTGACTTGTACTTACAGGAAGCAATTTTGACAGCAACTATTCGCTAATTCAGTTGGGCTGAAATAGACTCTTTTAATGTTGAGTCAATTTCGTGTAGAATAGGAAAAAAGGCTTCATCCCCGAATATGTTTCTTCCGATACCAGCTCGAACTCTCGCTGAAATAATATCAAAAGATCTTTTGTAATCTGTTTCTATAATTTTGAGATTTTTCTTTAATAGGTAGGCTTTGAATGCAACTTCAACTTTACCAGAGTAGGTAAAATTTTCTACGAAATTTTCAGCGTTGCCATATTTAACGAGTTCCTCGCGGTTTTTGTCTGCGTAGTCAAAAGCAAATTGATAGAAGTTACCAGAATAGAAAATTCGAGACAATAAGATACTTGCTCCTGCTGTATCAATGGAAATGAAATTATCTGGCATTATTCCACCGCCACCATAAACAACTCTTCCAGATAAGGTTTTAAAAACAGTACTATCTGCTAATGATGTGCTATCACCTGATTCAAATTCACCATTTTCATATCTATCATAAACTTCTTTATTGTATGCTTTGAGTCCATTGTCATATGGCTTTTGAATACACCTCCCAGCCGGAGTGTAGTATCGAGCAATCGTTAAGCGCGTTGCACTCCCATCAGGCCAGCTAGACTGTTCTTGAACTAAACCTTTACCAAAAGATCTGCGACCCAAAATTACTCCCCTATCATTATCCTGAATAGCTCCAGCAACGATTTCACTTGCCGATGCTGAGCTTTCGTCTATTAAAACTGCTAGGTTAATACTCAGTAAATCATCAGCTGAAGTAGCGTAGTAATTCTTGCGTTTTCTTGCTCGACCTTCTGTATAAACAATTAATTGATCTTCTGCTAAAAATTGATCTACCATGTTTATTGCTGCATCCATAAAACCACCACCATTTCCGCGTAAATCCAACACTAGCTTGGTCATACCCTTTTCGAGTAATACAGTGTATTTGTCTTGAAACTCAGTATATGTTTCTCTAGAAAATCGGCTAATTTTTATGTAACCGGTTGTGTCATTCACCATATATCCAACGTCAACAGAATAGATTGGGATTTTTCCGCGAGTAATTGCAAAAGGCATTAACGATTCAGTCCCATTGCGATGAATATCAAGGTTTACAAGTGTACCACCTTCACCTTTCAGCAAGCGCATTACATCAGCGTTTCGAATGCCCGTTCCTGCAATAAGTTCTCCGTCGACTTTAATAATTCGGTCACCAGCAGCTATTCCAACCTCGGCGCTTGGCCCTCCCGAAATTGGAGTAACCACCACCACGGTATCTTTTTGAATACTAAATTGAACTCCTATTCCTTCAAAACTACCTTCAAGAGGTTCGTTCATCGCTTGTAATTCAGTAGCACTGATATAGTAAGAATGAGGATCTAGTTTTTGTAATAAATTTTCAATCGTTTGATCAACTAATTGCTCTCTATCCGTACTATCGACATATTCGTTGTCAATATAATCGATGATTTGGTTGAGCTTTGACTGTTTGTTAATTGGAAAACTTCCAAGGGACAATTCTTTTTTGCTCGGAGAGAAAGATCCAAAAAAGTAGCCGAATGCAAAAACTACAGCTAATAATAGGGGCCAAAAGGCGCTAGAAAATATATTTTTTCTCATAAAACGTTATGGACGAAAGTAGCAATTATTGAATCCTTGATTAAGATAAAAACTTCTAAAAGCTAACTGCGGAGCATATTATATTTACATATGAAAGCGCTGAAAGTTCAATCCTGAATTAGCTGCTTGCCATCTCCTCGTTATTGATACTTTTGCATCCGCTTTTTTAAAAATCAAATTCTTGTATTATGGGAATGAAATTGTCCGAGTTTAAGTTCGAATTACCTGAAGAACTAATTGCGCAGCATCCAGCTAAAAATCGAGATGAGTCTCGATTGATGGTGATACACCGCAAAACAGGTGAAATTGAGCACAAACAGTTCAAAGACATATTAGATTATTTCGAAGAAGGGGACATTAAGGTAATGAATGATACCAAAGTGTTTTCTGCAAGGATGTATGGCAACAAAGAAAAAACTGGGGCCGTAATCGAAGTATTTTTATTACGTGAATTAAACAAAGAAAGTCGTCTTTGGGATGTTTTGGTAGATCCAGCACGGAAAATTAGAATTGGAAATAAACTGTATTTCGGAGAAGATGATGAGTTAGTAGCTGAGGTTATTGACAACACAACTTCTAGAGGAAGAACATTAAGATTTCTTTACGATGGACCCTACGAAGAGTTCAAAGAAACATTGTACTCATTAGGTGAAACTCCTCTACCAAAATACATTTCTAGGCCAGTTGAGCCAGAAGATGAAGATCGTTTTCAAAATGTATTTGCAAAACATGAAGGTGCGGTAGCTGTTCCTACAGCAGGTTTGCATTACAGCAAGCAATTGCTTAAGCGTTTAGAAATTCGTGGAGTTGAATTTCCAATGATGACTTTACATACTGGATTAGGAACATTTCGTCCGGTTGATGTTGAGGATTTAACGAAACACAAAATGGATTCTGAGGAAATGATTATCACTCAGGCTTGTGCTGATAGAGTGAATCAAGCTAAAGCTCAAAAGAAAAGGGTTTGTGCCATTGGTACTACTGTTCTTAGAGCAATGGAAGGTTCTGTATCTACTTTAGGAGAATTGAAACCTTACGATGGATGGAGTAATAAATTTATTTTCCCTCCTTACAACTTTAAAGTTTCTACCGCATTGGTTACTAACTTCCATGAGCCAGAATCTACCTTATTAATGATGGTATGTGCCTTTGGTGGTTACGATTTAACTATGAAAGCATACAAAACTGCAATTGAAGAGAAGTACAACTTTTTGGCATACGGAGACGCTATGCTAATATTATAAAGGCAGTATTTCGGTCATAATAAAAAAGAAAAGGAGATATTTATAGCTCCTTTTTTTGTTTCTAATGAAAAGTAAAAAGTTCGCCATAATCGTCGCAGGTGGTTCAGGTTCTAGAATGCAATCTGAAACACCGAAGCAGTTTTTACCGCTGGGTGAAAAAACGATTATTGAACATACTATTCAGAAATTTCTAGATCACGATGCTGAGCTACAATTAGTTGTCGTAATTCCCGAAGCTCATTTAGATTTATGGAAATCTCTTTCTAAGAAGATTACGAAAAATGAGCGACTGACGCAGGCTTTTGGTGGAGCAACACGCTATCATTCAGTATCAAATGGATTAAAATGTATCGAAGCAAATGAAGGCGACTTGGTTGCCATTCACGACGCAGTTCGGCCTTTGTTTTCAAATGATTTAATCGAGCGCTGCTTTGTCGCTGCTTCGCAAGATGGCAATGCAATTCCAGCTACAGCCCTTGTCGAAACAATCAGAAAATTAGTGCCTGCCGCTAAGTCCTCGGAGTGGGTGGATAGAGGGGAATATAGGGCCATACAAACACCGCAGACTTTTCAGTACGATATACTAAAGGACGCTTATAATCAACTATTTAGCGATACCTTTACCGATGATGCAAGCGTTGTAGAGGCAATGGGAGTAAAAGTGAATTTAGTTGAAGGAGAGCGCAACAACATAAAAATTACTACACAAGAAGATTTAAAATTGGCAAGACTGCTCATACTATCATGACGGAATCAAAAACAGATATTCGCCTTTTTAACTTAGGGCAGCTACAAGCTCAATTGGGAAAGTACAATTGGCCAAAATTTAGGGCAAAGCAGGTTTACCATTGGCTTTGGAAAAAGCACGTGCGTAGTTTTGAGGAAATGAATAACCTGCCTAAGGATATAATTGAAGGACTGGAAAATAACTTTGAGATCCTTCCAATTAGAGTTAAAGATGAGCAGGTGAGTGATGACGGTACGATTAAGTCTGCCTTTGAAACAGCCGATAAAAAAATTGTAGAAGGCGTTCTTATTCCAACCGAAAAACGAATGACTGCATGTATCTCCTCTCAGATTGGTTGCAGCTTAGCTTGTAGTTTTTGTGCTACAGGTAAATTGAAACGATTAAGAAACTTAACTGCTTCTGAGATTGTAGATCAAGTGGTAGAAATAAACAACCAAGCAACGACTAATTATCAAAAATCGCTTACCAATATTGTACTCATGGGAATGGGCGAGCCGCTCTTGAATTACAGCGAAGTAATGAAGGGAATTGATATGATTACCAGCGAAGATGGTTTGGGAATGTCTCCAAGGAGAATCACGCTTTCAACAGCTGGTATTTCTAAAATGATTCGTAAAATGGGCGATGATATGTCAAGGATAAATCTGGCATTATCATTACATGCCGCAAACGATGAAAAGCGTAGTAAAATAATGGCCATAAACGACCAAAACAACTTGGACGAACTGGCCGAAGCTATGATTTACTATTATTCGAAAACCAAACAAATGTTGACCTTTGAGTATATCATATTCAAAGATTTTAACGACAGTTTGGACGATGCTAGAGACTTAGCGCGCTTTTGCAAACGGGTACCCTCAAAAGTGAATATCATTGAATACAACTCAACTGATGACGAACAGTTTGCTAAGTCTCCAGAAGATCGAGTTGATGCTTTTGTGGAGTTTTTGACCAAACAAAAAATTGTTGCCAAAGTGCGGAGAAGCCGAGGCCAGGATATTGACGCTGCTTGTGGGCAGTTGGCCAATAAGAATAAGGCGGAATTGAAGTAGAGTAAAGTGTTCTATTCCATGGAATCAAGTGCTATCACAAGATTATATATTGTGGTCTAATCAGTTGAGCAAGAGGTAAAAAAATACAGTTTGTGTTTATTATTAATGAGCCGTAAATGCAATTATTTTACAAAGAGATTTAATCTCGCGGCAACTGGGTGTTCATTTTAATATATTTGATTTCTTCCTAATCAAAAACTAAAAGAAAATGAATTCAATTATTCGTGTTGCTATTCTTGTCGTGGTATTTTTTACTTTATCAAGCGGCGGATTTAAGAAAGCTAAAAATATTGAACTGCCTCCCCCAGGCATGTCAATTATTTATGGCAAGCTAACAGGTATGGGAAGAGCAGCATATAAGGTAGTTTGGCTTAGGGATCTAGAGACAAAAAAAGTATTTAAGTATTGTGCAAAATGTACAACTCTGAATAGCACAGAGGAGGAGGTATATGCGTTCATTGTACCTCCTTCGAAATATGAGTTGTATGCCTATGTGAGTTTGTTTGGAGGGAATTCGCAGTCACTTCATTTTTGGAGTAAGAATAAGGCAAATACAAAAGGCTTCAGTAAGAAAAAAGCAGAACCGCTTAAACGATCGGTTTTAAAAATAGAAGAGAACAAAACGTACTATTTAGGAGAATGGGATTGTGAAAAAGGTGCTCCAAGAATTGTAATGGATAAGGAAGCTACAGACTCCGATATTTCTGGGAAATTCCCAAGTCTTAAAACCGAGAATGCAATAACGCTAATGCCGGAATAGTGAATATAACTTCACCTACGAGGAATTTTGAGCGCACATGCAAATCTTAAATCAAAAAATCACATTTCCAGATGTAAGCCAAGCCTCAGCAGATGGCTTGTTGGCTATTGGAGGTGATTTATCTCCAGAGCGATTAATTGAAGCTTATTCAAAAGGTATATTTCCTTGGTTCAACGATGAAGACCCTATTATGTGGTGGTCACCAGATCCTAGATTTGTAATCTTTCCTGAAGAATTGAAAGTTTCTAAAAGCATGAAACAGCTGTTTAAAAAGAAACCATTTCGAGTTACACAAAATCAAAATTTTGAAGCAGTTATCCGAAATTGTTCAGCGGCAAAACGTCACGATCAAGATGGAACTTGGATTATAGAACCTATGATTGATGCCTACCTGAATTTGCACAAATTAGGCTACGCCATTTCTGTTGAGGTGTGGCAGGATGATGAGCTTGTTGGAGGACTCTATGGTTTGGATTTAGGAAATAATGTGTTTTGCGGAGAAAGTATGTTTGCTAAAGTCAGTAATGCTAGCAAGTATGGTTTTATAGATTTTATTCATAAATCGACTTACAAGCTAATTGACTGCCAGCTGCATACCAAACATTTGGAAAGTTTAGGCGGAAAAAACATCCCTAGAGCTGAGTTTATTGGGTATTTGTAGCAGCAGTATCAGTGCGTTAGAAAAGAAAATCGAGTATAATTCCCAAAAAAACATAACCTCTTTAATAATCACAACATAACCGTTCGTCAAATTGTATTAACTAATACTTTTGAGTAATATTTGAACGATTGACGGTAGTTGAAGAAATAAAGGAACCCATTAAAGCAGAAATGCTTGTATTCGAAGATCGTTTTCGGTCTTCTATGAAGAGTACTGTTCCATTGCTCGATAAAATCACACACTATATTATCAAACGTAAAGGGAAGCAAATGCGTCCTATGTTCGTTTTTTTATCGGCTAAAGTTTTTGGTGAACTGAACGATTCATCTTACCATGCAGCTTCATTAATTGAGTTGTTGCACACCGCAACATTGGTGCATGATGATGTAGTGGACGATGCACACAAACGAAGAGGCTTCTTTTCGCTTAATGCACTTTGGAAAAACAAGATTGCCGTTTTGGTAGGAGATTATTTATTGTCTACAGGTTTGTTATTGGCAATAGATAACGGCGAGTTTCAAATGCTACAGATAGTATCTAAAGCAGTTAAAGAAATGAGCGAAGGCGAGTTACTCCAAATGGAAAAAGCTCGAACCTTAAATATGGATGAAGCGATTTATTACGATATCATTCGTGGAAAAACGGCAACGTTGATAGCTGCTTGTTGTGCTGCTGGAGCAGCTACGGTTACCAAAAATGAAGAAAACATTGATGCCATGCACGAATTTGGAATTAATGTCGGAATAGCTTTTCAGATAAAAGATGATTTATTCGATTACGGTTATGGTCAAGACATTGGCAAACCAGTAGGAATAGACATTAAAGAAAAGAAAACCACCTTGCCTTTAATCTATGCTTTGAATAAAACGAGCTGGTTGAAGAAACGACAAATGATCAATATTGTAAAGAATCACAATACCAATCGCAAAAAAGTAGATGAGCTTTTTGCTTTTGTGAAAGAGCAAGGCGGAATAGCTTATGCCGAAAAGGTAATGTTGGAATACACTCAAAAGGCCAAAGATATTTTATTGAAAATGCCAGAAAATGCTGCTCGAGCTAGTCTGATGCAAATGGTTGATTATACGATTACTCGAAAGAAATAAATCGGTACTCTTTTCCTAACCATCAACCCTTTCCTCGTCACCTTCCCCAGAAGGGAAGGATAGAGTAAATACAATATTGATAACCCGTTTCATTCTCTTCAACTCGAGAGCAAGATTGTTATCCCTACTTAAAGGCAGGAATTCCAGTTACATCAGCACCAGTAATCAACAAGTGAATATCGTGCGTTCCTTCGTAAGTAATTACCGACTCTAGGTTCGCCATGTGGCGCATACAAGGATATTCGTTGGTAATCCCCATTGCACCATGAATTTGACGAGATTCTCTAGCGATGTTTACAGCCATTTCGACGTTGTTACGTTTAGCCATAGAAATCTGAGCAGTAGTTGCTCTTCCTTCGTTTCTTAATACCCCCAAACGATAAGTCAGTAATTGTGCTTTCGTGATTTCGGTAATCATTTCAGCCAATTTCTTTTGAATCAATTGAAAACCACCAATCGGTTTGTCAAACTGGATACGCTCTTTAGAATATCTTAATGCAGAATCGTAACAATCTAATGCTGCTCCAATTGCGCCCCAAGCTATTCCATATCTAGCTGAATCCAAGCAACTCATTGGTGCTCCTAATCCAGATTTTCCAGGTAGCAAATTCTCTTTAGGAATTTTTACGTTGTCGAAGATTAACTCTCCCGTTGATGAAGCACGTAAAGAGTGTTTTCCGTGCATTTCTGGAGTAGAAAACCCTTCCATTCCACGTTCTACGATTAAACCGTGTATACGTCCAGATTCGTCTTTGGCCCAAACAACTGCAACTTGTGCAAATGGCGCATTTGAAATCCACATTTTGGCACCATTCAACAAATAATGATCTCCTTGGTCGGAAAAGTTTGTAATCATACCCGATGGGTTAGAGCCGTAATCAGGCTCTGTAAGTCCAAAACAACCTAACCACTCACCTGAGGCTAGTTTTGGTAAATATTTTTGGCGTTGTTCTTCAGTTCCATATTTCCAGATAGGGTACATAACCAATGAACTTTGCACAGAAGCAGTAGACCGAACACCAGAATCACAGCGCTCTAGTTCCTGCATCAATAATCCATAAGAGATTTGATCGAGCCCTGCACCACCGTACTCTTCTGGAATGTATGGCCCAAAAGCACCGATTGCTCCTAGTCCCGGAACAATTTGATTTGGGAATTCACCTTTTTCGTAATACTCTTCGATAATAGGAGAAACCTCTTGTTTTAACCATTCTCTAGCTGCCGAACGAATCATGATTTGTTCGTCGCTTAAAAACTCATCCATTAGATAATAATCGTGTGCTTCAAATCGATCTGTGCCCATCTTTTCCTTTTTAATTAAGATTACAAAAGTACTATATTGCTAATTATTAACTCAAAAATATGCTTAAAACTAAATTTGCAATTGTTCTTGTACTTTTTGCATTGATTGTTGTACAATCTTGTAAAAAAGAGGTGTTTGACGTCTCAGAACCAGAAGAAATCGTTGTACCGGTGGATGAGTGTCTAGACGTTTTTTACCAGAACGGTGCAAAATCGATTGTTGAGGCGAAATGTGTTACTTGTCATATCGCAGGAGGATCAGGTCCTGGCGATTATACTAAAACCGATGTTTTGATTGCTAATCTTGCTAAAATAAAGCAAAGAGCAGTCGTTGATAAGACCATGCCCTCAGCCTTTGCACCACAATTAATTGATGCCGAAATTGAAACGCTAAGAAATTGGATCGATTGTGGTGGACAATTTGGGCCTTAGGCTGGAGATATAACACATCCAGCGCCAAGACATTAAGTCTATTATTACTGCAAAGTGCGTAGCGTGTCAAATATCGGGTGGAACGGGGCCGACTGATCTTTCTACAACGGAAGAGGTTAAAAAGAGAGTAAACAATGGTAGATTAAAAGTGGTGGTTATTGATCAAAAAATCAATGCCTAAGACTGGATCAAATCTGGTAACGCTAAGAACTAGATAAAATTTTAAAACGGCTTAACGACGGAGCAAATTTCGAATAATTATGAAAAAGATTTATACTGTATTAGCAGCGATTTTATTAGGAATAGGAGCGCTACCCGCACAAGATATTTTTATGGTGGATTCAAGTTATGTTCACTTTTTCTCAGAAGCAACGTTAGAAAATATTGAAGCTGAGAACAATAAGGCAAAAGGATTAATAAATAGAGCAAATAGTAAAGTAGCTTTTCTAATTCCGATAAAAAGCTTTGAATTCGATAAAGAGCTTATGAAAGAGCACTTCAATGAGAATTACATGGAATCCGAAAAGTTCAAAGCTGCAACATTTAAAGGTCAGATTAATGAGAAAATTAACTGGAAAAAAGAAGGATCTTATATTGTAACAGTCACAGGAATTTTGAACGTACACGGTGTTAAAAAAAGCAGAACGATTAAAGGTAAGCTGATGGTAAAGGAGAGTAGAATTCGAGTTCAAACAAAATTCGAATTGAAATTAGTTGATCATGACATTGAAATCCCAACAGTTGTTTTTCAAAAAATTGCTGAGGTAATAGACGTAACAGTTGATTTGCAGTTTTCACTTAAAAAATAAAGGTCATAATGAAACACTCACTTATAGTTCTTGCCTTATTAGTTGTAGCGTTTAACCTTACCGCACAAGACGATTTATTGGATATGTTGGAAGCTGAAGAGTCGACAAAAAATTACAAAGTTGGCCCAACATGGAAAACCATGAAGCTGGTAAACTTACATTCAACCTCAATGGTTAAGAAGAATGGATTGGACTTTAGAGTTACGCATCGCTTTGGTAGTATTGGAGAAAAGAGTGGAGGTGGGGTGCATAATCTTTACGGATTGGATATTTCTGACGATATCCGAATTTCATTTGATTATGGAATTACAGAGAACTTACAAGTTGGAATTGGGCGAAGTAAATACTCGGAATTGATTGATGCTTCAATAAAATATAAGGTGCTAGCTCAAAAAGAGCGCAAAGCCCCTTTAACATTAGTAGTGCTAGGGAATATCGCAACAACTCCTCAACAGGCGGTTGATGCGCGTTACGATGACTGGCTCAATACCTTGTCCTATTTCTCTCAAGTAATTATTGCGCGAAAATTTGGAGACCGCTTTTCTTTTGAGTTTGCACCTAGTTTGCTCTACAGAAATTTGGTTTTAAAAACTACAGACGCTGATGGTGTTAACGCGGAAGATGAAAATGTAAATATTTCTCTTGGATTTGGAGGTCGGTTTATGATCACAAAGCGCGTTGGAATTATTATGGATTACATGTATACGTTTTCTGAGTATCGATCTAATTATAGACCGATTAACTATTACGATCCATTTGGTATTGGTGTAGAAATTGAAACGGGTGGTCACGTGTTTCACATCACTATGACAAATGCCGCAGGAATTGTAGAGAATAATTACATTCCAAATACCATTGCAAACTGGGGAGATGGAGGCATAAAATTAGGCTTTAATATTTCTAGAGTTTTTCAGTTTTAGTATTAGTGCCTTTATAGATTTGTATTCATAATATGCTGGATACAAATACTACACCTATAGATTCAATAGCATTGGCCCAAGCAAGCGCAACAAGCTTTGATGATGCCCATACTAAAGAGGCCAGAATGTTCAAAGGAATCTCCGTTACTCCTAAAGAAAGCAAGCAAATTGAACGAAATGAAGTTTCTCCATTTTGGGAAGTTGGGGTTGTAATTCTTGCTCTTTTAGTGTTAGCAATTTTGAAAAGAGCGTTTTCTAAAAAACTCGATCAGTATGCAAATGCACTAATTAGTAATCGTTTTATTGGCCAATTAACAAGAGAGGAACGCAATAGTGAAAGTATGAGTGTTATCTTGGTTGAGTTCCTTTATTTTATAATTCTCGCTCTATTTACTAACCTTTTATACAAGAACATTAATCCAGAATTTATTCTTTATGGGTTTGAAGGCTTTGCTTTATTTACGCTGATATATTTGGTTTTTCACTTACTCAAAGTATTCGTAAACAATTTATTAGGTTGGTTATTGGATCTCCAAATTATAATAACAGATTTTCAGTTTTTCAACTTTTTGAGCCACGGAGCAATCGCAATATTTTTATTTCCAATCGTTGTTTTATTGCTTTTTAGTCATATTGATAATCAGCTTTTATTAGGTGCCGGAGGACTGGTAATACTGGCAATGTACTTGTATAGAATATCCCGATTAGCTCGCAGATTCTGGTGGGAGAAAAGATTTTTACTCAAGTATTTTATTTTATACATTTGCGGCCTTGAAATATTACCTGTTTTGGTGCTGGCAAATTTTGCATTCAAAACATTGTAAATTAGAAAGTTAAGAAGTTTTAACAGGCTTCATTCTTTGAATTAAAGAGGCTATAAATTGAAGGATTTGAAAGTAAAAACCATTCTGGTTTCACAACCTAAACCCGAGAACGACAAGTCACCTTATTTCGATTTAGCGGAAAAGCTAAAGCTGAAAGTAGATTTTCGATCATTCATTCACGTGGAAGGTGTTCCTGTACTAGAGTTTAGAAAACAGAAAATTAATCTGCTGGATTTTGCAGGCGTAATCTTTACAAGCCGTAATGCGGTTGACCATTACTTCCGAATGGCGGAGGAAATGCGTATCACCATTCCTGATTCTATGAAGTATTTCTGTACTTCGGAATCAACTGCGTATTACCTTCAGAAATATGTTGTTTTCAGAAAGCGAAAAATATTTCATGGAAAACAAAAATTGACTGATTTATTACCGTTGTTAAATAAGCATTCAGAGGATAATTTTTTGTTGCCAACATCAGACCTGTTGAAGGCAGATATTCCTATAAGCTTAGAAAAGGCAAAAATTTCCTATGAAAGAGGTGTTTTTTATAGAACAGTTTGCAGTGATTTGAGCGATTTGGCAGAAGTCTCCTATGATATATTGGTATTCTTTAGTCCATCGGGTATTAAATCGCTCTTTCAAAATTATCCTGAGTTTAAGCAAAATGAAACAAGAATTGCTTGTTTTGGACCAACGACGAAGTTGGCGGCTGAAGAAATGGGGTTAAAAGTAGATGTGCCTGCTCCTACTACGAGTTCACCGAGTATGACAATGGCAATCGAAGCCTATGTAAAGCAGATTAACAAGAAATAAACCGAATAATATTAATAGTTAGTAAAAGGGTGAAGTTTTCACCCTTTTTTTGTTTTAGAATGGGTCAGCGTTTCGGAAAAGAGTACAAATTAAAGTCTAAAAAGAAAATCGATATTCTTTTTAAGAAAGGTAAGCGCGTTCATTCCCCAGTTTTGACGGTGGTATTTCTTAAAGACAATACCGAAGAAAATGAAATTGCATACCCTCAAATTTTAGTTTCGGTACCAAAGCGAAACTTTAAGAAAGCGGTGGATCGAAATTTTATTAGACGTCAAATAAAAGAAGCCTTTAGACTGTATTTGAAAGAAGATGTCAAGCTTGATATAACCACTTATCATTGTTATTTGGCATTAGTGTATAAAGAAACTAGGATAAGAGATTTTAACGAAATTCAAAGTGCTTTAACTTTACTTTTACGGAAGCTCGAAGAAAAAAATAGTTGATTATGATTTGGACAAAAACAAAAAGAGTAATTGTAGGGTTATTGTTAATTATAGGATCATTTGGAATGGTTGCCTACAACTCAGTAAGCGACAATTATTTCGAAATATCTAAAAACCTCGACATTTTTGTCAATCTATATAAGCAACTCAATACTTATTATGTAGACGAAACGAATCCAGGCGAGTTGATGAAGACGGGTATTGATGCCATGTTAGAATCCCTAGATCCATATACAGTCTATATTCCAGAATCAGATATTGAAGATTACCGTTTTATGACTACCGGTCAATATGGTGGTATTGGCTCATTAATACGAAGAAAAGGTGACTATGTGGTAGTTGCCGAACCTTATGAAGGTTTTCCCGCTTTTAATGCAGGGTTGCTTGCAGGCGACGTAATACTGTCTATCGATGGTCACGATGTAAAAGGGAAAAATACAGGTGAGATTTCCAAATTGCTTAAAGGTCAAGCCAAAACTGATGTCAATTTATTAATTGACCGCTACGGTGAGAAAATGGAAAAAACACTGACACGTGAGAATATAAAAATCAAAGATGTTCCTTACTATGGAGAACTTGAAAAAGGAGTTGGCTACATAAAATTGACCAGTTTTACTGAAACAGCAAGCAAAGAAGTAATTAAAGCATTTAAAGAATTAAAGGAAAAAAATAAAATTACTAGTTTGGTATTTGACCTTCGTGGTAATGGCGGTGGATTGCTAAATGAGGCGGTGAATATCGTTAATATCTTTGTTCCTAGGGGTACTGAGGTCGTCTATACCAAAGGGAAAATGAAAGAGTGGCAACAAAGCTACAAAGCGCTCAATGCGCCAATTGATACAAAAATCCCACTTGTTGTTTTAGTAGACGAAGGCTCTGCTTCTGCATCTGAAATTGTTAGTGGTGCTTTGCAAGATTTGGATAGAGCAGTGGTAATTGGTGAAAGAACATTTGGTAAAGGATTGGTGCAGCAAGTAAAACCACTTACATACAACTCGCAGTTTAAGGTAACCGTTGCTAAATACTACATTCCAAGTGGTAGATGTATTCAGAAATTAGATTACTCGAATAAAACAGATGGAAAGGCAACTGCAGTGGCAGACTCATTAAGAAAGCAGTTTTTTACCACAGCTGGAAGACCAGTTAAGGACGGAAAAGGAGTATTACCAGATGTTGAGGTTGAATTGCCACAAGCGGCTGATGTGACTGCGTCCCTGCTGGGTAAAAACCATATTTTCGACTATGCATCGGATTTTAAAAGAAATAATGAAACAATAGATTCGGCTAAGGAATTTGTGATGAATGAAAACCAGTACAATGATTTTGTTGCTTTTTTAGAAGGTAAGGACTTCGACTATACAACCAGAACCGAACAAGCTTTAGAACGATTAAAAAAAGCTTCAGAGGGCGATAAGTATTACGATAGAATTAGCGAAGATTATGAAAAGCTAGTTGAGAAAATTAAAGGCAACAAGGACAAAGACTTGTTATTGCATAAAGAAGAGATTTCTCAAATTTTAGAGAATGAAATTATTTCTAGATATTATTATCAAACGGGAAGAATCGAGCACAGTTTGAAAAATGATCCAAGAGTTAAGGAATCTATTTCTGTTCTCAATCAAAAACAGAAATACAAAGGGATTCTTACTGCTTCTAAAAAATAGTTTCCTCAAGTGCTAATAATTAACCTTCATTTGCGTTTGGCATATTACGCAGATGTTCGCACGCTTTTTAACTCATAGAAATGTTTATTTACTTGGCTTGGCTGGATTCCTTTTTGGGCTAGCTATGTCTGAGTTTGTGATTAGCGTTGCTCAATTTTTATTGGCGGCAAATTGGCTTGTTTCGAGAAATTTCAAGACTAAATGGGAGCGTATTATATCCAATCCAGCAGCATGGCTGATTTGGTTTTTTTACCTGCTTCATGTCATTGGGATGATACACACACTGCATTTCGATTTGGGGGCTGATGAACTTCGAATAAAACTGCCCTTTCTACTCATTCCGTTATTTGTAGTTTCTGAAAAACGATTTTCAAAATTGGAGATGAAAGGCCTACTATCCGTTTTTGTTTTAGCAGTTATTTTATCATCGGGATTTGGAATTGTGCACCATTTTCAGCATCGAATGGATATTGGCTATGACGCGAGATGGTCCTCTCTTTTTATTTCTCACATTCGTCTATCGTTAATGATTGATTTGGCGATAGTATGGTTGTTGTCTCTTGTGCTGCTTAACAATGAAAAAAAGTGGATCAAAATATTTTCCAGCATGCTTGTGCTGTATTTAGCTTTTTACCTATTCCAAATGCAAGCGCTGACGGGCCTCGTAATCTTGCCTATTTCTTTGCTTTTTGCCTTTGTATTTGCTCAAAGCGAATCTATAGCGATTTCTAAAATCAAATTAATTGTGGCATCATTTGGAGCTGTATTCTTAATTAGTTCTGCGTTTTACTGTTATCAAATTGCAAGGCCATTCATCGATTTTAAAGAACATCTCAGGTCAGACCTTGAGGTGAATACAGTTAATGGAAATCAGTATTTACATCAGCTAGACAACTTGATGCAAGAGAATGGAAATCAGGTTTGGATATATATTTCTGATCCCGAAACTCGAGCAGAGTGGAATAAGCGAAGTAAATTGGATTTTGATGGCGTTGGAAACACAGGTGAGTCGCTTCGTGCAACATTATATCGGTATTTAACCTCAAAAGGAGCAAGAAAAGATTCAGTAGGTATGCAGACTTTAACTGCTGAGGATTTACTTGCTATTGAAAGCGGTGAGGCAAATGTTCGTTTTGTAAATCAGACGTCTATTGAAAAAAGAATATATCAAACTATTTGGGAGCTAAATAACTACCAATACGATGCAGGTAGTTTTGAAGGGCATTCTGTTGCGCAGCGAATAGAATTTTGGAAAGAGGGTTGGCTAGCATTTAAAATAGCGCCAATTTTTGGAAATGGGACGGGAGACGTTAGAGCAATGATGAGTGAGCAATATGTTAAAAGTAATTCCATCCTTTCAAAAGAAAGTCAGTTAAAGCCTCATAATCAATTTATAACAACGGGTATTGCATTGGGTGTCATAGGTCTTTTTTCATTGATTATTTGTTTCGTTTTTGCGTTTAAATATTCAATTAGAAAACCCGTTCAATTGGCCTTTTTGGTAATTCTTTTGCTGTCCTTTATTTCAGAAGACACAATTGATGCTCAGGTAGGAGCAACGTTTTTTGCTGGTTTTTACGCCTTATTTTTTTGCCAACCTAAGTCTTCTTAATTACAAGAAGAAGCTTAAATGTTGAGGGTTTCTCTATAAACGTCTAGATATTTTTGAATACACGTACCCCAGCTAAATTTTGCCGCGTAGGAAATACTTTTTGAACTAAAGTCAGGGTCAATATCAGCGGTCGTTAACCCCAATTCGATTTGCTTAGCCATACTATCAGACTCAAAATTTTCGAAATAAAAGGCAAGTTTACCTCCAATTTCCGGAAGGCTTGTGAGTTTGCTCAAGAACACAGGTTTTCCATACATCATGGCCTCAATGGGCGGTATTCCAAAACCTTCAGCAAGAGATGGGAATACTAGTGCTTTGCAATTTTTGTAATACCAGGATTTTTCATCTTCAGTTATCGTACCAACTAAAATCACCTTCTCTTGTAAGGAAAATTCGCTAATGAGTAGCTTTATCTCGTTTCCATAATTTGTTGCATTATTTCCTGCAATTACAAGTTTATAATCGTCCAAGTTCCGCATCATATGCAATAGGGAGTGGAAGTTTTTCTTTTTATTAAATATTCCAATTGAGAATAAAAAAGCCTCTTTTTTAAGAACATTCGGAGCGACTTCTGTCAGATTACTCTGAATTTCTACACCGTTGTAAATTACTTTTATGTTTTTACCCTTTAGGTTAATATTTTTCTCGATTTCGCTTTTAGAAAATTCAGAAATAGTGGTAATAACATGAGCGTTATCGACTCTTTTTTGCAGAAGCTTTAAATAACGAGCTCTTTTATTTCCCTCTTTCTCAACTAGAAAATTCAGATCATGAATGGTCAGAATTTGTTTGGAATTAGAATTTGGAAGATGAGCAGGAAACTGATGTAAACTGTGCCAGAGATCGTATTTGGTCGAGTTTCTAAAATGTCTATTCACCAAGTTGGCCTTTACGAAGGATAATTTATTCTCGAATAAAATTGACTTATCAGAAGGAGCGAGGCAACTAATGTCAAGATCGGGAGAGGAATGGTTTAAAAGGTTTGTAACGAATTGAAATGAAAATTGGCCCAATCCAGAATTAAGATTTTTAATCTTGTATGCGTCTACTAATATCTGACTCATAGCTTAGTTTTTAGCTGCAGTTCAAGTAGGTATAGGTATTTATTTACACTAGCGGAGGCCGATATCCATGCGATAATTAGACCCATTTTCCCATCTAAAATCCCGAGATTAAAGAAGTACATACTTAGGAATTTTGCAATACCACTTAAATAGGGTTTGATTGGCGATACTTTTTTCCCTTCAGCATATAAATTTTCAGCACTAAGCTTTGAGTACTTATTGGCTCTTTTCCTGTGATCAGAATAGGAATAGTAAGAATAGTGTAATAAATCGCCCTCGAGGTTTTCTTTATTAATTCCACTAGGCAGCTTTAATGTTTCGTGCACATAGCCGCCTTCCCAAATAGTTTCTTTTTTCGGGAAAACTCGAACCTTAGAATCGGGATACCAACCGCCATATCGAATCCAATGGCCACAATAATTTGTCAGCCGATTAAGAGAATAGCTACCGTTTATCCCCGCGATTTTTATTGTCTGAATTGATTTAAATAACGTTTCGCCAATTTCTTCATCAGAATCTAGTGACAATATGTATTCGTTTTGCGCTAAACTATTGGCATAATTTTTTTGGTCGCTGTATCCATTCCATGCTCTTTCTACGAATTTGCAATTGAATTGCTGAGCAATTTCTTTCGTTTTATCGGTTGAGAAAGAGTCGACAATAATCAGCTCATCCGCCAAGCCTTGCACGGATTGCAAGCATCTCTTAAGATTTTTTTCTTCGTTAAATGTGATAATTACGACTGAAAGCGGCGTCAAATTGAGGAAGTTTTATCTGACAAATATGTAA
Organism: uncultured Flavobacteriales bacterium; assembly: GCA_913020435.1. Taxonomy (GTDB): domain Bacteria; phylum Bacteroidota; class Bacteroidia; order Flavobacteriales_G; family Salibacteraceae; genus UBA6770. The sequence continues at coordinate 52,694 of CAJVZZ010000015.1, forward strand.
AATAAAACACCATTTTTTAGCACATTATACAGAGTCTATCAATGTTCTGATGTTCAGAATGTATTAAGTTTGCTTCCCTAAATCTTATGAGGTTTCATGGATAAATATTCTTACGTAGGTAATGGCGATGTAAACGCCCTAGAAGACCTATACAATCAATACCGAAACGATCCAGAATCAGTTGATTTTGGTTGGAAAAAATTTTTTGAAGGATTTGAGTTTTCGAAAACAACTTTCGACTCAGGTGGTGGAATCCCAGAGAATGTTCAAAAAGAATTTAAAGTACTACAGCTTATAAATGATTACCGTTCAAGGGGACATTTGTTCACTAAAACGAATCCAGTAAGAACTAGAAGGCAGTATAAGCCTACTTTAGAGATTGAGCATTATGGCTTTGGTCCAACAGACTTAGATACTGTTTTTGATGCAGCTACCGAATTAGGATTACCACCTTCTAAGCTAAGCGTTATAGTCGATCATTTGATGGCTACTTATTGCGCTTCTATAGGGGTGGAGTATATGTACATTCGTAATCCGAAGGTTGTAAATTGGATCAAAGAAAAAATTGAACCAAACAAAAACACACCGAATTTTTCGAATGACGAAAAGATGGAAATCCTTACAAAACTCAATGAGGCTGTGGGTTTTGAAACTTTTTTGCACAAAAAATTTGTAGGTCAAAAGCGATTTTCGCTAGAAGGTGGAGAGTCGTTAATTCCAGCGCTAAATGCTTTGGTTGAGCATGGTGCTGAAATAGGAATAGAAGAATTTATTATTGGAATGGCGCATCGTGGAAGACTCAATGTGTTGACCAATATTTTCAATAAATCGTATGCCGATATTTTCACCGAGTTTGATGGTAAAGAATACGAAGACAATTTGTTTGATGGTGATGTAAAGTACCATCTAGGGTATTCCTGTGATATTGAGACTGATAGAGGTAAAAAAGTGCTCATGACGCTCTCCCCAAATCCTTCTCATTTAGAAGCAGTTGCGCCAGTTGTTGCTGGAATTGCTCGGGCAAAAATTGATGATTATTTGATTGAAGAGTCAAAGATTTGTCCAGTTATCATACATGGTGATGCTTCCATTGCGGGACAAGGAGTTGTTTACGAGTTAGCTCAAATGGCGGGTCTTGATGGATATAGAACTGGAGGAACGGTTCATATTGTAGTAAATAATCAAATAGGGTTTACCACAAACTATATTGATGCCAGAACGAGTACCTACTGTACGGACATTGCAAAAGTTACTTTGTCTCCGGTTTTCCATGTGAATGGAGATGATGTTGAAGCGGTAGTGCACACCATTAAACTGGCAACAGAATATCGCCAGAAGTTCAAAAAAGATATTTTTATCGATTTATTGTGCTATCGTAAGTATGGACACAATGAAGGCGATGAACCGCGTTTCACACAACCACTGCTTTACAAAGCGATTGCCACACACCCTAATCCAAGAGACATTTATTTGGAAAGTTTAATGGCTGAAGGAGTGCTTGGAGAAGATGCTCAAAAGAATTTGGAAGCTGAGTTCAAGGTTATGCTTGAAATCGATCTTACAAGATCAAAAAAGAAAAAATTAGCTGTAATTACAAGTTTCTTAGAAAAGAATTGGGAAAACATTAGAGAATCAACGAGAGAAGATTTTAGAAAGTCTCCCATAACTGCGGTAACCAAGGCAAAGTTTAAGGCTATTGGTGAAAAAATAACCGAATTGCCTACGGATCTGAATTTCTTCAAAAAAGTACAGCGACTTATGGGTGACCGTAGGAAAATGTTGGAAGAAGGAACTAAGTTAGACTGGGCGATGGGTGAGCTTATGGCTTATGCAACTTTATTGGACGAAGGCTTTAGTGTAAGAATTAGTGGTCAAGATGTTGAACGAGGAACTTTCTCTCATCGTCATGCGGTCCTGAAAGTAGAAGATTCTGAACAAGAGTATATTCCTTTAAAATCGACTGAAAATGAAGGCGCAGATTTTAGCATTTACAACAGTTCTTTATCTGAGTATGCTGTGCTTGGTTTTGAATACGGTTATGCTATGGCAATGCCTAACACGTTACCGATTTGGGAAGCTCAATTTGGAGATTTTTTTAACGGTGCTCAAATAATTATTGATCAGTTTTTATCTGCTGCAGAAGACAAGTGGAAAGTAATGAATGGTCTGGTTATCTTATTGCCACACGGTTATGAGGGTCAAGGTGCTGAGCATTCTTCGGCTCGAATGGAACGTTGGTTGCAAGCAAACGCAGAGGATAATTTCCAAGTTGCAAATGCCACTACACCTGCAAACTATTTCCATTTATTAAGAAGACAATTACATCGTCCAATTCGTAAACCATTAGTTGTTTTTACTCCTAAGAGTTTGTTGAGGTATCCTAAATGCGTTTCTTCTATTGAAGATTTTACAACAGGTGGATTTCAAGAAGTAATTGATGATCCTTTGGTGAAAGATAAATCGAAAGTGGAGAAAATTATGTTCTGTACCGGTAAGGTTTATTATGATGTAATCGAAGAACGTGAAAAGCGTGGAAACGATAACATCGCATTTGTAAGAATGGAGCAATTATATCCAGTGCCTTACGAACAAATGGATAAGGTGATTGCTGGTTATAAAAATGTGAAGCAGAAATATTGGTTGCAAGAAGAACCAGAAAATATGGGCGCATGGTCTCATATTTTAAGACGTTTCCCAAAAGGCGATTTAGATTTGATAAGTAGAAAAAGTTCTGCTGCACCTGCAACGGGCTCTAGCAAAAGACATATTGCAAGGGTGGCTATGTTGATGGATGAAATTTTTAGTTAATACTTAGAATAAAGAAAATATAATGGTAAAAGAAATGAAAATCCCTTCTCCTGGGGAATCAATTACCGAAGTAGAAATTGCTTCTTGGATGGTGGAAGACGGCGAATATGTTGAAGTAGATCAACCTATTGCCGAAATCGATTCTGATAAAGCTACGCTTGAGTTAAACGCGGAATTTGCTGGAACGATTAAACTTATTGCCGAAGAAGGTGATGCAGTGGCTGTGGGCAGTGTTGTTTGTTCAATAGACACGAGTGCTGAAGCACCCGAAAAAGCGCCAGTAGTTGCTGCTGAAGCACCTAAGGCACCAGTCCAGAAGGAAGTGCCTAAAGCTGTCGAAAAAGAGGCTGCTGTTGAAGATATAGCTAACGTTAAAGCAACTCCATTGGCGAAGGGAATGATGAAAGGCAATAACGTCAAATCATCATCTGTTAGCGGAAGTGGAGCAAACGGAAGAATAACCCGGAGCGATGTTGAGGCGTACATTGCAGGTGGAGTAGATGTTTCTGAGGTAATGCAAGGCTGGGGAGGAACTCGTGGTTCTGAGCGTAAGAAAATGTCCATGCTTCGAAGAAAAGTTGCACAGCGATTAGTCGCTGTTAAACAAGAAACGGCAATGCTAACTACGTTCAACGAGATTGACATGAGCTTTGTAATGGATTTGCGTAAGAAATACAAAGAAGCATTTAGAGAAAAGCACGGTGTGAATTTAGGATTCATGTCATTCTTTACAAAAGCTTGTACTGAAGCACTAAGATTATATCCAGCTGTAAATGGAATGATCGATGGCGATAATATGATCTTTCATGATTATGCTGATGTTGGTATTGCAGTAAGTTCTCCAAAAGGACTTATGGTACCAGTTGTGCGCAATGCAGAGCAAATGTCACTGGCCGAAATCGAAGGAGATATCAAACGTCTAGCGATAAAAGCGAGAGACGGTAAATTGAGTATTGACGAAATGACTGGAGGTACATTTACCATAACTAATGGTGGCGTATTTGGGTCTATGCTAAGCACTCCGATTATCAATCCTCCACAATCTGCAATTTTAGGCATGCACAATATTGTTGAGCGTCCAATTGCTGTAAATGGAGCGGTAGTTATTCGTCCGATTATGTACATAGCATTGTCTTACGATCACCGAATTATCGACGGTAAAGAATCGGTTTCTTTCTTGTATAAAGTGAAAGAAATGATTGAAAACCCAATGAAATTAATGTTTGGTGCCAAGGAACCTGAAGAGGTATTGTTGGGATTGTAAACCGATTTTAAATATTGAAAATAAGAAAGCCGCTTTTAAGCGGCTTTTTTTGTGCGTAGTTTTTTAATTCTACTTTATTGGGTCAATCTTTTTTGGAAACCAACTGCGTAACTTGTCATTTGCCTTTCTTATGTGTTCTTCTTTGATTTGTTTTCTGATACTCGAGTAAACTAACATTACCACACCAAAATCATCAGCATAACCAACAAGCGGAGTAATATCGGGGATGGCATCTATTAGAGAAATAAAATACCCAAGGGCCGCATAAATTTTCAATTTATCAGCTTTAGCAGTCTCGGAGTCGGCAGCAACATAATAGAGTTGTAAGGCATGGACTATAATATCTTCTCCCGCCTTTAAACCATAATTTTTGACTTTGTCCCAAAATGAATCTTCCGAATATTCTTCCTCGTAATCTTTGTTTTCAATTTTGTCTGTCATACTTTAATATTTGAAGTCTAATTTCGCTCTATATTGTAAGGTAAGTGCAACTATTGCTAAGGGAATAATGCCAATAGAGCAAATGCAATGAATGTATCACAAAACGATAGAGTTAAGAATATTAGAATTTTGTACCCAACCCTAAACCTTCTTCTTCAATTCGAAATTTTGACCTAAATAAACACGTTTCACCTGCTCATCTGAGGCAAGTTCCTCTGCTGTTCCTGCTTTTAGAATATCCCCTTCAAAAAGCAGATAAGCACGATCGGTAATCGAAAGCGTTTCTTGTACGTTATGGTCAGTAATCAGAATTCCAATATTCTTGTCTCGAAGTTTGTAAATAATGGTTTGAATATCCTCCACCGCAATAGGGTCAACACCTGCAAAAGGTTCATCCAGCAAAATAAATTTTGGATCTACTGCCAGTGCTCTTGCAATTTCGGTACGTCGTCGTTCGCCACCAGAAAGTAAATCGCCGCGATTTTTCCGTACATGACCTAGGCTAAATTCATCGATCAGTGAATCTAGTTTTATCTTTTGTTCTTTTTTGGAAAGGTTGGTCATTTGTAAAACGGCAAGTATGTTATCCTCAACGCTCAATTTTCGAAATACGCTAGCTTCTTGAGGTAAATAGCCAATTCCTTTTTGGGCACGTTTGTACATGGCCAGGGACGTAATGTCTTCGTCATCTAAATAAATAGTTCCCGCATTTGGTTTTACAAGTCCAACAATCATATAGAAGGAAGTTGTTTTTCCGGCACCATTTGGTCCTAATAAACCAACGATTTCGCCTTGAGAAACCTCAATACTTACTCCTTTAACAACCGTTCGGCTTTTGTACTTTTTTATTAGATTATCGGCTCTTAGCTTCATGGAACAAACTTAGAATGTAAATTGTAAAGAAAGCGAAGCTCCGAAATTTCGGGCAGCACTTTGCGATTTATCCTTGTTTAAATTGGTTAAACGATACATAAAATCAACTCGAAGGACTTTAAAAATGTTTTCTATGCCCATTCCAGACTCAAAGTAAGGCTTTGGAAGCGCGGTTAGTGAATTTGGAAATTCCATTACATTCTGGTTTTCGGGTCGTAAAGAGCCAGCAACACCTTTTAACCAGACTAATTCACGCCACTGCAATCGACGCATGAGCGGAATTTTATTTAGGAATAACCCATTGAAGTGGTGGGTGATTATTCCTTGGATATATTCATCCGATGCATACTCTAAAAAGTTCATGAGATTAAATGCCAAAGGATCGTAGAAGAAGGTTTCGTTACCATTGTGTAGCTCCAAAATAGGGAAAGGAACTTGTCCCCAAATTTTTCCATAACCGGCATGGTAGACACTGTATCCTAGTGGATTTATAAAGATTTTATCTTGTATGGATAAATAGATTTTCTGGTATTCATATTGACTTCCAAATGCTCCTTTAATCCCAAAAGTTGCTCTCAAATTAATAATCGGATACATGGAGCTGAGCGAATAACGATCGAATGCGCCCAGCACATATTTTTCACGCAAGGCAAAGTGTGTGTTGATTTTTATTTCCGATATTTTGAGTCGATTTAATTCATTGTCTCCTGTTGTATCAGGGTCTATGTCAAAAGTTAAAGAGGGAGTAACCGATCGCAATTGTCGGTGATCAAAAATTAATTCATTAGAAAGCGCCTCGGAATACCAATGCTCAAACCCGACTTTGAATTGTTCGATACCATTCAATCGATTTGCCGGTCTAGCTCTAAAAAACGATGCAAGAATATTGTCTTGTTGGTCATTATTCTCACTAGTGCCCATTTGCATTATGTCATTCCTGTAATCGAGATGGAGCATGGTCCACGTTTTCCTGTTTAGAAAAATATCAGTGCCCAGCCCATATTTAAATTGGTTGTCTCGTGTACCGTATGCTAAGTATCCACGCAGTCTAATTTGTTCAGTGAATCCATTTAAGGTGCGAACACCCATTTTGAAACGGTGCCCCTCAACTGGGTTGTAACTGTAAACATTGAAATAAGGGCCCAGTTCAATTTTCTCAAACTCTTTGAACCCTGTGGTAACGATCTTTATTACGTCCACATAGGTTTTAAAAGCCGGAACAGACTTTAGGGTATCTACCATATGGTACACAGCAATCTCATTGGCCGAAAGTTCTTCGTGTCTAGTGGAGTCCCAATAAACATCTGTTTTTTTATCTGCGTCGTCAGCTACAGAGATATTTGTTCCATCAGCATAGAACTCATTATCGCGGGGTTTATTGACAACAAAATCTTTATAGGTGGACGTTTTTCTACCATAGAAACCAATTGTTTTTTCAGCCAAATTGAAATCCACCAACAAAAAATCTTTCGTTAGCATCCAAACTTCTCGTTCAACCTGATTGTAATCTTGTTCGATTTTAAGTTCGCGCACAAAGTTGATATTTGCGTTTTTACTAATGGTTGCTTCAACTCTTTTTACGGCGTAAGTTGTATCCGCAATCCATAGATGGCCACTGAAGTTGAGCTCATATTCACGACGCGGAATATATTTGATTTTATAGCATTTATGGTTATCGATATCCATACTGTCCAATAAATAGTAATGGTAGGAAATGGATCCTAAGTTTGCAATCGGTGACACAAAACTCTTGTTGAAGATCATTATGTAATTGTCGTAGATATTTATATTTTGATACATATCACCCAAAAACTGTTGTAAGCTCTCATTCTCTAACCCCGATATCTTAGTTGCTTTAATTATTTCTTTTTTTCGTTTTGGAATTCTAGTGAAATAATAATTGGACATCGATTCGGTCATTAAAATCGGTAGATATGGGCTATTGTCTGTAGTATCTAAATAGTCGAAAATGAATTTAAAAGGTTTCCATGCTTTACGATTTTTAAAATCTTCGTCAATGTTGTTCAAGTCAAACTCTACCTTGTTATACACCTCATACTCATAGGCATCCAGTTTTTTTCGATCGTTTATTTTTTTATTAGCGACCACTTTTTCCATAAGAGCTACAGCAGGATCTACATACTGTTTATCTGCGATAACGACTACTTCAGACAATTCTTGAGCGCCAGATTGCATTGCGAAGTTTAAGGTTTGGTTTTCGTCTTTCTCTACTTTCAAAGACATTAACTTGTATCCCACAAAAGATGCAGATAGAGAGTCCGTTGCGTAGTAAGTTTCTAAAGAAAAGTTTCCATCTAAATCGGTGGTGGTTCCAATTTTAGAGTTTTTGAACGCGACATTTACAAAAGGGAGCGACTCCTTAGTTTCAGTGTCAAATACTTTACCCTTGATAATGGTTTTTTGGCTAAACAGAGATGTACCAAAACCTACAATGAACAAGGTTAATAATAGACGTTTTAATTTACTCAAAAGGTGCGTGTGTTACAATGCTTTTTTCAATGCTTTTTTCTCGATTCGAGCAGAGATAAAAATACTGATTTCGTAGAGTACTATTAACGGAAGAGTAACTAAAAATTGGCTAAAAACATCTGGGGGAGTTATGATTGCCGAAAGTACCAATGCACCAACGAATGCATGTTTTCTAAATTTCCTAAGAATAAGCGGCGAAAGAATTCCTAGCTTAGTAAGTACCAACACTACAACAGGCAATTGGAAAACGAATCCGCAAGCTAAAACCACAGTGGTAACAGTACTAATGTAGGTGCCGAGAGTAGGCATGTTTTGAACAGACTCACTTACCGAATAGGTCAAGAAAAAATTGACCGAAAGCGGGCTTATTACGAAATAACCGAACAAGACTCCAATAAAAAATAAAAGAGAAACCGTAAAAACAGCACCACGTACATTGTTTCGTTCACCATCTTTTAACCCTGGAGAAACAAACCTCCAGATCTCCCAAAAAACATATGGAAAGGCTACAATGAGTCCCACTACTATACTGGTCATAATATGAGAGGTAAACTGGCCAGCCATATTTATATTCTGCAATTGAGGCATGTTTTGCCCAATACAAAGTGTATCAGCACCAAAAATTGATGGTATCAGTTCATTCAGTTTTAAGGATACCCTGCAAAGCAAGCGAAAGGTTAAAAAATCGCTATTTTTTGGCCCTAGAATAATTCCGTCAAAAACAAACTTTTTGTTGATGAAAGCAATTACACCCAGAGATATAATGGCAATAGCGGAACGCATAATATGCCAGCGTAACTCTTCCAAATGGTCAAGAAAAGACATCTCTTCTTTTGGTATCTCGATGTTTTCTGATCTTTCTTCTGTCATGTCTTTTGCAATGCAGCAAATATAGACGTTTGAGTACCTAGGAACTTGAAGATTTAGGGAGATATTGTTTTATCTAATCAAAAAAAACTGTTAATGAAATAGCTTGACTTACAAGTTGTTATACTTTTACATTTCTATGAAAATGATTAAGGAACTAGTTATGGCGTTTTTGTTTGTTGGGTTGCTTTCTTGCTCAACACAAAATGCATCGGTTGATCCAGCTGAAATCAATGACAACGAAGTTCATTTAGAGTTGGTTATTAAGAGTAATTATTTTTTTAATCAAGAGGAGAATAAGCCTTTTATCGAAGGAGTAGATTTAGTGCAGCACTATGACACTAAGTTGTTGGTTAAGGTAGATGTTAATCAGGTAGATTTAGAAACCGTAAAAAGAATTTTGAACTCAAAAGGATTTAAGGTTTTAAAGCAATATAAAAAAGAGTCTACGAATTCTAAACAATCACTTGCTAAACAACGCGATGTGGGAGGTAGAATTGAAATTCCGGAAATTACTTTTCCAAATATTTTTAAGGCACTTGTAGTGTTTTATAGATAGAATTACACATCACATCAACCTTCCCGAATTAGCTTTGTTTTTTAAGTAAGTATGAATAGTTCAAGAAAGAAATGGTTAGTTGGTTGGCTTCTTCTAGGGGCACTTATGGTATTTGCAATGGTAGTTGTTGGCGGAATAACGCGGTTAACCAACAGCGGACTAAGTATGGTGGATTGGCACTTAATTGTAGGAGCAGTTCCCCCAACAACTGATGTTGAATGGCAAACAACCTTTGAAGACTATCAAAGTTCTCCTGAATTCAAGGAATTAAACTCTGATTACAGCTTAGAGGATTTTAAGTCCATCTTCTGGTGGGAGTTTATTCACCGATTACTAGGCCGAGTTTTGGGTGTTGTATTTCTAATCCCATTCATTTTCTTTTTGATAAAAGGATGGTTATCTAAAAAATTGACCTTACAGCTACTCTTGGTTTTTGGACTTGGAGCATTTCAAGCTTTCTTAGGGTGGTTTATGGTGAAAAGTGGTCTGGTAAACGAACCTAGGGTTAGTCATTATAGGCTAGCAGCACATCTAGTAACGGCCTTTATTACGTGTATGGTTATCTTTTGGATTTGCCTCAGTTTGTGGAAAGATGTTGGCGAAAAAATAAAAATGAACTCTTTTGGTAAACTTGTAGTTTGGTTTATCGTGGTCGTATTAATTCAAATAGTATACGGTGCTTTTGTGGCAGGAACACATGCTGGTTCTGTTCACAATACGTGGCCACTTATGGACGGGCAGTTAATAGCGGATTCAGTTTGGGCTATTGACCCCGTGTATTTAAACTTTTTGGAAGGAAAGTCGGGTATTCAATTTATTCACAGAACATTAGGAATCGCAGTTCTTATTATGGCTGGCGTTATTTATTATCAAGGAATTAAGCAGTCCTTCTTAAAGGAACAGATTCAAGCTATTCGATGGGTGCTTATTTGCGTGCTGTTTCAGGTTGTTCTAGGCATTTTTACTTTATTATTTCATGTTCCAATTGTTCTTGGAATTCTGCATCAAGCAGGCGCGTTAATTGTTTTGGCAGTATGTGTATACCTTATGCACACTACGATTTACCCTGCCATTCCAAAGTCTCAATGAGCCGATACATGTCTTTTGAGATATAGTTGATTACCGGTGATAAAGAGTCAGGGTTAGGTCTCATATTAAAATACAAGGATCCTCTCACAAAATGTTGGTTGCTATCGGTCATGAAAAACTGAAAATTTGAAGCAACATTTCCTTCAAATTCGTAAGCGATTCCGTAAACATTATGCTCTATATTTTCATAATAACGCTCATTAATATTGTCCGCTCTAACTGTATGTTTCATAGCCAGATTGCGGGCATCCTCAATGTATTGAAATAATGAATCTCTTTTAATTGAAGTGTATGTAAAGTGCATGGTTGCTCCGTATTGTGGGTAATATATATTCAGCCAACATGGATTTTGTAAACGATTCAAATTAGTATCTATTAAAGACCTGAGCGGAAACTCAAAACTATATGGGCAACTAGATTCATGTTTTAGATAGGCTTTTTCCGGAAAGTCAATACGCATAAATCCTTTTGGTCTTGGAGTTTGCGCAAGATCCTCAGCACAAGCACCAAATAGTAGGATGACGAAAATCATCAGAAAACTATTCTTTACACTAATCATCTGCACCGTTCTTTATCAATTTATTGATGGTTACCTTAATCGAAGAAACCTTTCTTTGATCAGCTGACTCTATCAAGAATGTAAAGTTGAGAAAATCAATAGACTCACCTTTTACAGGAATCCGCCCAGCTTGTTCAATTACAAAACCAGCTAAAGTATCAGAATCACCTTTCCTATTCTCAAAATGAGATCCATCGATGTCTACCATTCTGTAAAAATCGTTCAGTGAAGTTTTTCCTTCAAAGATGAAGTTTTCTTCATCTAGCTTAGAGTAAGTGAGGTTATCGTCGTCAAATTCATCGGAAATATCACCAACAATTTCTTCAATAATATCTTCTAATGTCACAATTCCTGAAGTGCCACCATATTCATCTACTACAATAGCAAGGTGAATTTTTTTCTGTTGAATTTCTTCAAGTAAATCATCAATCTTTTTGTTTTCTGGAACGAAAAACGGTTGACGTACTAATTTTTGCCATTCAAAACTATTTGGAGAGTCTATGTGAGGAAGTAAATCTTTCACATATAGAAGCCCATCTATGCTGTCGAAATTGCCGTTATATACTGGAATCCGAGAGAATCCAGCATCTATAATTAAGGCTATAACCGTTTCAAATTTCTCGGAATTGTCCAATGCAAAAACATCGACTCGAGCGGCCATAATTTGCTTTACATCTGTATTTCCGAACTTTACAATGCCTTTCAAGATTTTTTGTTCGTCTTCATTAGAGTGTTCATCTGCGGTAAGTTCTAGGGCATGCGATAATTCATCTACTGAAATGTTATCGGATTTTTTTTGAAGACGTCTTCCTATGAAATTAGTGGAACGTACAAGTGCTAAACTCAATGGTAAAAAAGCTTTTCTTAAAATGATAAGAGGGTAAGCCATGAGCTGTGTTATTTTTTTGGAATTCCTGTTACTATAGATCTTTGGAATAACCTCGCCAAAAAGCAGTAATAAAAAGGTAACAACAATTACTTGAATGGTAAATCCAATTGCTAGATGTTTCGAAAAATCGAAAAGGTTATTAATAATGCTTGTTGAAAGGATGATAATTGCAACATTGACTAAGTTATTTGCAATGAGTATGGTAGCTAAAAGACGTTTTGGAAATCTTAATAAATCAAGAATTTGTTGATTTGCTTTGTTTTCTTCATCTTCCAACTCGCTTAAATCTTTAGGCTCGAGTGAAAAGAAGGCGACTTCAGATCCGGAGATTAACCCAGAAAGGAGCAATAGAATTATAATGAAGAACAATTCTATGAGAGTTTCAGGATTAAAGCTCTTTAGTATACTAAGAAGTTCAATTTGTAATAAAAGCTCCGGCGGAGGTTCCATTTGGCTAAATTAAGTAAAACATATTGGAAGGGTTAAAAAGGTACACCATCTTTTGGTTTTGAATCGCCAACAGGAGCTGAATTTTCATCAGCTTTATTTGGAGTGCCAAGAAGTACGAGACTGTCAACAATAACTTCAGTAGTGTACTTGGTGTTTTTATCTTGATCTTCATAAGATCGGGTTTTTAACTTACCCTCGAGATAGACTTTATTTCCTTTTTTCAAATACTTTTCTACCACACCAACTAATCCACTTCTCCAAACAACAACATTATGCCAATCAGTATTTTCTCGTAATTCACCGTTTTTGTCTTTATAAGATTCAGAGGTAGCAATAGAAAATGACGCTACTGCTCTGCCTTCTTCAAAATGCCGAACATCTGGATCCTTTCCAAGATTCCCTATTAAAATTACTTTATTTACACTTCCGGCCATAGGTATTCTTTTGAACAAAGCTAAAGATTATTGAATCTCACGTGTTTAGCCTTCAAGGTATTTTTCAACCAACCTTGAAACTGGATAATTCCCAATTAAAGACTGGTCTATCCAAGTATAATTGTCTATTACTTTGGTGCTGCTGTTAATTTCAATTTCCCAAAAACTTGCTTGATACACTATATGACTAAGAATATGTTTGTAGGTTATCGCTGGCTCTTTAATTTTATTAATTGTGAAGCCAAATGTTTCTTTAGAGTATTTTAATATTTCATCATGGCTAATTTTTTCGGTTATTTCTATTGCAGCAAAATCATAAAGTCCTTCCCAAACTCCTAATCCTCGTCTTTGTCGGATTAGAATATTTTCATCATTTTTAAAAACTAAATAATAGAGATTGATTTTCTTTTTTGTCTGTTTTTTAGATTTAAAAGGAAGTTGATCAATAGTCTTTTCTTTCAGTGCAATACAATTAATGGAGAGAGGGCAAGTCGAACAGTCTGGACGCTTTGGCTTACATTGCAATGCTCCAAATTCCATAATGGCTTGATTGTATTGGTCACTGTTTACTGCTGGCAAAAGTTGCTCAGCTACCTTTTTAAAGTTTTTCTTGCCAATAGTTTGGTCAATGGCATCATGAACTCCAAAGTATCTGCTCAACACTCTATAGACATTACCATCAACTACAGCAACTTTTTCATTAGCCGAAAATGATGCAATAGCAGATGCTGTATATTCTCCTATTCCCTTTAATTGAATTAATTCATGGTAGGTTGATGGAAAACCAGCGCCTTTTTCAGCAACTAGTTGAGAGGTTTTTAGCATGTTGCGCGCTCTAGAATAATATCCTAAGCCTTGCCATAACTTTAATATCTCATCTTCTTCAGCAATTGCAAAGTCATTAACTGTAGGAAAACGTTTTGCGAATTTCAGAAAGTACGGAAGGCCTTGGGCAACTCTTGTTTGCTGCAAAATCACTTCGCTTAGCCAAATAATGTAGGGGTCTTTAGTTTGTCTCCAAGGTAAATTCCGCTCGTTGTTTTCGAACCAATTTAACAGCGATTCCGTAAAAAAAGTACTTCTCATATAATGACCCCAAAAATAGCCAGAGTTAAGGCTGTTACTATGTTTAAAATTATATATTTGCGCCCCGTTAAAAAATGGCGTTCCGTTTGGATAACGAATTAAATATTAGAGAAATACATAAATTTAATCATAATGACAAAGGCTGATATTGTAAACGAAATTGCCGAATCTACTGGAGTTGAAAAAAATGTTGTTCAAGAAACAGTAGAAGCATTCATGGGTTCTGTTAAGAATGCCATGGTAAAAGGTGACAACGTTTACTTAAGAGGGTTTGGGAGTTTTATTATTAAAAAGAGAGCAGAAAAGACTGGTAGAAATATTTCTAAAAACACCAGTATCATTATTCCAGCTCACTATATCCCTGCTTTCAAACCATCTAAAACGTTTGCTGGTCAGGTTAAAAACAAAGTGAAAGTTAAATAGCAGTTTGAATCTAAAAAAGCACAAAGGTCAGCTCATTACAATCGCTGGAGTATTAGCGATTGGAGTTATTATTGTGGCAATGCCCAATAAGAGTTCGGAAGTTCCAGCCGCTGATGAGGTGGTTGAGGCGAGTGAAATAAAGAGTGTAGATTCAAAAATTAAAATTGCTGTTGAGATTATAACTTCTGGAAAAGGTGCTCCAATGAAAGGGATCGCGTTATTAAAGGAAGTTCTTGAGGAAGACGAAAACAATACTGAGGCACTCTACTATCTAGGAGTTTTTAGTATTCAAAGTGGACAGTTCGATAAAGGTATTGGTCGATTTCTAGCCATTTTAAAGTTGGAGCCAGATAATCAAGAGGCAAGGTTGCTGCTTTCAAGATGTTTGATTGGAAACAGTCAGCCTGAAGAAGCAAGAATAGAATTGGATAAAATAATGCAGTCCGGGGCTTCGAAAGAAATCAAGGAAGGTGCAAATGAATTAATTGAAGAAATTAAAAAATCTTAGTTATGCCAAGCGGTAAAAAGAGAAAAAGACACAAGATTGCCACTCATAAGAGAAAAAAAAGACTGAGAAAAAACAGGCATAAGCGTAAATAAGCGCGGTCAGTTTTTGCCTTAGCTGTATGCTTTATGCGGCTTTGGTGCTTTTGTTTCTTTTTAATCAGAGGGTAAAGTGAATAAAGAATTAGTTATTAACGCTACTTCCTCTGAAGTGAGAATAGCGCTTCTTGAAAACAAGAAGCTCGTCGAACTTCATGAAGAAAAGCCTAATAACGAGTTTTCTGTAGGTGATATTTACCTTGGTAAGGTGAAGAAACTGGTCCCAGGGTTAAATGCGGCATTTGTGAATGTGGGTTACGAACGTGACGCATTTTTACATTACCTTGATCTAGGGCCACAATTACAATCTCTGCAGAAGTTCGTTAAGAATACGCGTTCGGGAAAACAAGAATCTCCTGAACTTGCTGGCTTTAAATTTAGCGAGGAAATAGACAAGAACGGTAACATCAAAGATGTGCTTGTGCAAGGTCAGGAAGTTTTGGTTCAAGTTTCCAAAGAACCTATATCCACAAAAGGTCCACGAATTAATTGCGAAGTTAGTTTAGCTGGACGTTTTTTGATATTAGTTCCGTTTTCAGAAAAGGTAAATATTTCTTCAAAGATTAGGAGTAAAGCTGAGAGGACTCGATTAAAGAGTCTTATCGATAGCATTAAACCTAAGAATTTTGGAGTTATAATACGTACTGTCGCTGAGGATAAAAAGGTTGCTGAATTGGATCAAGATCTAAGAGATTTAGTAGGTCGGTGGTCTGATATGCATGCGGCTTTAAAAGATGCTAGACCTCCAAAGAAACTATTAGGAGAATTAGGGAAATCTGCTGCATTGTTGCGTGATATCTTAAGTCCGAGTTTCAATAGTATTGCCATTGATGATGCTCAATTATTTGGTGAAATAAAGAATTACATCGGTACAATTGCTCCTGAGAAGGTTGGGATTTTGAAACAGCATACCACCAAGAAGCCAATTTTTGATACTTATGGTATTGAAAAACAGATAAAAGCTCTTTTTGGAAGAAACGTCACGATGTCATCAGGTGCGTATTTGGTAATTGAACATACAGAGGCACTGCATGTAATTGACGTCAACAGTGGAAATACTTCTAAATCAGACGATAGCCAAGAAACTAATGCGCTGAGAGTGAACCTCGAGTCTGCAGAAGAAATAGCGAGACAATTGCGTCTGCGTGATATGGGAGGAATTATAGTTGTTGATTTTATTGATCAACGAAAGGCAGAAAGTCGCAAAGAATTATTGAACTCCTTCAAAGAGTACATGAAAAACGACAAGGCCAAACACCATATTCTACCTCCTAGTAAGTTCGGTTTAATTCAGATTACACGTCAAAGGGTTCGACCTGAAATGGATATTAAAACATCTGAAGTAATTCAAACTAAAGATGGAAACATTGAAGTAAGGGCCACGATTTTACTAATTGATGATATTGAAAATGAAGTTATTCGAATATTCGAGTCAAAGTTGTCTAAATCATTAACCGTTAGATGTCACCCATTTATTGAAGCTTATTTTAAAACAAATAAGTCTCAATATCAATTAAAATGGTTGTTGAAGTATAAAACATGGGTTTCTATTACTTCCTCTAATTCACTTGCATTGATGGATTTCCACTTTATTGGCGATCAGGGTACTGAGATAAAATCTTAATATTACTTTAGTGCTTCTATGCAAGGGAGAAAGCACTCTAAAGATGAAGCAAGACAAAAAATCATGTCTTATTGCGCAATGCAAGAAAGGTGTCATTTTGAAGTTCAAGAAAAGCTAAAGTCTTGGCATATTCCTTATAGTATTGCAGTCGATTTAATATCCCATTTGATTGAATATAATTTTTTGAATGAAGAGCGTTTTGCTCGGTCATTTGCTAGAGGAAAGTTTCAGTTAAAACGTTGGGGTAAGTTTAAGATTAAGCAAAAGCTTTTTGAGAAAAGGGTTTCTAAGCCATGCATAAAATTAGGGCTTACAGAAATTTCCGATGAAGATTATAAAACTGCTATTGCAGAGTTAATTTTAAAGAAAGAAAAATATATTATCGCTGAGAATAAATTTGAACGTAACGCTAAACTGAAAAGCTATCTTTTGCAAAAAGGGTACGAGTGGCAAGATATTCAAGAACATTTTTCAAAAGAACATGATTAACCAAGATCAAATAAAAGCATTTGAGAGGCGCTTAGACGTGCTAAGGGGGCATCTTTGACGTAGACGCATTGCGTGAACATATCGAAGACCAAGAACAAGCTACGCACGCGCCAGATTTTTGGGATGACCCAAAGGCTTCGGAGCTAATCCTTAAAAAAATAAATCAAAAAAAATTCTGGGTAAATGCCTTTGACAAAGTGAACGCGTTCTACGAAGATCTGCTGGTGCTTAAAGAGTTTTTTGATGAAGGAGAGGATAACGAGCAAGAAGTAAACAATCAATTTGATAAGCTCACTGAGGCTGTTGAAGATCTGGAGTTTAGAAATATGCTTTCTAGCGAAGAAGATTCTTTAGATGCGATTTTAGAAATAAATTCGGGTGCAGGCGGAACGGAAAGTCAGGATTGGGCGGAAATGCTCCTTAGGATGTATGTCATGTACTGCGACAAAAACGATTTAAATGCAACAATCACTGAAAAGTTAGAGGGTGATGGTGCCGGAATAAAATCGGCTAGAATTGAAATCTCAGGTGATTTTGCTTACGGCTTTTTGAAGAGTGAAAATGGTGTCCATCGGTTAGTTAGAATTTCACCTTTTGATTCAAATGCTAAGAGGCATACTTCATTTGCTTCAGTTTTTGTTTATCCAGTTGTAGACGATAGTATCGATGTTGAAGTCGGTCCTGCTGACATCAACTATGAAACATTTAGATCTGGCGGAGCGGGTGGTCAGAATGTGAATAAAGTTGAGACAGGTGTTAGGCTAGAACATAAACGGACGGGTATAATTATTCGAAATACCGAGTCCAGATCGCAGCTTCAAAACAAAGAAAACGCGATGAAACTGTTGAAGTCCAAACTATATGAGCTCGAATTAAGGAAACGACAAGAAGAGCGCGATGTAATTGAAGGTAATAAGATGAAAGTAGAGTGGGGTAGTCAGATTCGAAATTATGTTTTACATCCTTATAAGCTTATAAAAGATCTTAGAACAAACCTCGAATCTACCGATGTTCAAGGCGTTTTAAATGGCGATATAGGTAAGTTCATAAAGGGATACTTAATGAAATTTGGAAACAGTAAGCTTAACGTTGACTAGGTAACGAAAATCGTTTACCGGAACAAGTGTAGTTGCCCGGTAACATCTTTTGTAGCGGCACTATTGACACCTTCAACTAATTCGAATTTAGACCGATAAGTCAATCTATAAATGTAAGTCCCTATAGGTTGAGGTTCTCCATTAGTAATGTGTGTTCCATCCCACTCAATTTCAGGTAAGGTCGTTTCCCATACCATTCTTCCCATATTATCAAATACTTGTAACCTAAATTCAAAGAAACCTTCTAGTGATTTCACCCCCCATCTATCATTATCATCATCACCATTGGGTGTGAATGAATTAGCGATCCATAAATTGCTACAGTCTTCAAAGTTTACTTGAATATCATCTATATCAGCGCCGCAATCATTAGTTAGGACAAGCTGATATAATCCTGTTGATCTAACTTGGTAAACACTATCAGGGCTGCCATCCTGCCACTCGAATATCATGTTTTCTGTAGTAGATCCTTTTCCACTGAAATTTGGCTGAAGTGTCAACAACTCCCCAGCGCACAAAGTAGTATCCGAGTTTCTAATTCCAAAATCAATAACGGGGTTTATATCCTGTCGAATCTCTGTTTCAAAAGTTGCTTCGCAACCTGGATATTGCCCATATTTTAGGATTACCTTAAATTTTCCTGGTTCAGCAATTAAAATTTCACTTATAGCAGTATCAGGCCATAAAGAATCAATTGGTTCTAATAGTGGATTTAATAATACATCATCAACACCCGCAATTTCAGAGACTTTATACCAATAGTAATTTAAGTAACCATCCATATATGCATCTAAAGTTAATGGTGATCCAAGACAATATAAAGTGTCTCCAGAAAAGTCAACTGTTGGGTATGGGATTTCAATGATTTCTTTTTCATCTGTACTTTTACACCCATTATTTGCTGTAACAGTAACAGTATATTTGCCAGCTACATTTGGGAATAATACTCTAACAGTATCTCCTGTTGACCATTCATAAGACTTATATAAATTAGCGGGATCTGCATTTAACGAATCAATAAAGATTTCTTTTTCAGATTCGCAATAATAATTTGTAACACCAATGTCTACAACAGGAACCGGCATTTTAATGATTGAAATGGTGTCCTCGTTTGTACAACCTTTATTGTCTGTTATTTTACAAATAATGTTTGCTGCGGTGTCTGAAATAAGTAAAATTTGACCTGTTGAAGGTAATGGTGTTATTGTTGGGAAATTGGTAAAATCTGTCCATTCATATTTAACATAACCTGGCCCAGCACCTATTAGGAAATTGAACTTATTTCCATCACAAAAGAAAGTATCAGGACCTAATTCTATTAATGGTAAGAAATTAGCATTTATTAAAATCGTATCCATAGCCTTGCATCCAATACTATCGGTGACAGTAACTAAATAAGTGTCTTGGATTAAAACAGTGTCTCTTTGTGCAAGAGTTGAGTCTCCCGTTTTACCCGTGCTCCATTCGTAAAGACTATATCCACCACCTGCATTAAGAATTTCATTGACAGCGCTACCAGCGCAAAACTCTCTATCTGGGCCAAGGTTAGGAGTCGGGAGTTGAGACATAAAGATCTTTCGTATAGCAGAAGTTTTACATTCATTAGAATCAATAACATCCACAGTATAGACTCCTGGTGAACTATATTTTACCAATTGAGTTGTATCAGTACTACTCCATAAGTACGAAAACATTTTAGGACCGGCATCTATACTTATAGTGTCTCCAGCGCAAAATGTAGTATCTCCACCAATTGAAATTATAGGTAAGGTATCGTGTAAAACTTTTACAGTATCGGATTGACGACAAGTATTATTCCTATCTATAAGCTCTACCTCGTAAGTTGTATCTTTTTTAACCCACATTGAATCTAACTTTCGCAAATTAAATCCATTCCAAACGTGCAGATAATTCGAGTCACTATTAACTCTAATTAATATACTATCGCCAGCGCAAATGGTGGTGTCAGTTCGTATGTTAACCAAAGGTAAGGTGTCAAGTGAAACAGAAAGAGTGTCGCTAAACAAACAGTTGTTTGTGTCCTTAATAATCACAACATTCTGACTACCATTATTTACATAATTAGAGTCATCACCAGATACAAATGGACGACCATTCCAAGAATATAAAAAGGTAGATGATGTATCTACGGTCAATAAAACAGAGTCATTTGTACAAATACTGGTGTCACCTAAATATCCATTTCTTCTAATGCTAAACTCAGGCAAAGAATCGATAGTGAGAACGAAATTTGCGTTAGCTCTGCAGCCATTTTTATCCTCAGCAAATATTCTATATGCACCCGTAGTACCTATTTTAATAAATTGTGTAGTATCTCCACTAGTCCAAATATACTTACTCATTCCAGACCCAGCATCTAGTTGAATAGAGTCCCCAAAACAAAGGTTAGTATCGTTTCCTAAGTTAAGAATGGGTAGCGTATCTAAAGTAAAGTTTACAGTATCGTATCCGGGACAATTACCTTGATCTAAACCATAATAGTACAAAGTTCCCGAGGTATCGACAGCATAACTGCTGTTGATAGAGGTATCATTATTTAGAATCCACCTATCGAGTAAACTTGTAGATAATCCTTGGTTAAAAGTAAATATTGAACCTTTACAAATTCTCTGATCACTTCCAAGATTGATTGTGGGTTTTATTCTTGAGGTAACAACGGGACCATTTTTGAAGACACAGCCGTTTGAGTCTGTAACTTCTAATTGCACGCTTACCGAACCTGTTACGATTAAGCTGTCTGCAGTAGATAAATCTTGCCATTTGTAAGTATATGTTGGGTGCGAAAAAGGCGACTTATAAACGATTGTATCACCAATACAAACAGTTGTATCGTTGCTTAGGCTAAAAAGAGGTAGAGGGTTATTAATTATTCTAAAGGTATCAGCATAACTACATCCATTGGCATTAGTTCTTTTCGCCCAATAGGTAAGTGAATCACTAACTTTAATGGTTTGGGAGGTATCGCCTGTTGACCAAAGATATTTTGAAAAACCGGCGCTTAGATCATAAGAAATGGAATCTCCTCTACAAATTGAATCCGATTTAAAAACGAATGAAGGCAATGTATCAACTCTAACTCTAGCAGTGTCTTTTGCAGTGCAACTATACCTATCTGTTATTGTTACATTAAAAGTAGTGGATGCGCTAGGGCTGACTTTAAAAATGCTATCTGTTGAAACAGGAGACCAATTAAACGTATATCCTGGAGAACCTAATGAAACAAACGAAGTAAGATTAACCGAGTCGTTTAGACAAATATTAGTGTCATTTATTGAAACTGTCATGCACAAAGAAACGCGAACAATGGACCGAAGAGTTAAGTTGCAAGTTGTATCAGCCCATTTGCCGGAGTCTGCTCCATTTAATTGAAGAACAACGCAATCTTCAGAGCCACCTCCACCATTAGGCTGTCCATTTGCCCAGTTTTTAAAAGTTGTATCTCTACCATCTGTCCAAACAAATTTCCCCTCGTTTAATTTGTCATTATATCCAGTCCAAACTGACCCAGAAAAACCAGCATCATTTGCCCATTTTACAACAGAATCGTTGCTTATAATATTTTGAAAAGAGACTAAGTTGCCCCCAAGACTTTTAGCTGTTGAATCAGCTTGTGCATTTGATTGAGCTGTACCCGAAATAAAATAAACGCTACAACTGTCTGCGCCGCATCCTAGTTCTTGAAAACCTTTGGTCGTAAAAGCGTTTCGTAGATTAGTAAGATTGCATGTACTTGCTGTTTTTTTGCATTGTGCAATACCGCTAAAGCTCAGTCCTACAAGAACTAACCCAGTGCAAAAAGCAACTAAAGAATTCAATGTTACTAATTGAAAAGTTTGTTTGGAACCTAATTGTCTTCCATTAACCATAAGCCTCAAATTTAGTAAAGAATAGTTACATGAAAAAGTTGCTTTCAAATCCTTGTAAATATCTTTGTTTTTAAATTTATTACTCATGGAAAAATTTACTATTTATCACAACCCACGTTGCTTAAAAAGCTGACAAACTCTTACTATTTTGCAAGAACATGATGTGAGTATCAAAATTACCGAATATCTAAAGGAATCACTTTCCACAGAAGAATTAGAAGCCACAATTGATAAACTGAAAATATCTCCCTGCGAACTGATTAGAAAAGCAGAATCTGAGTATGTCGAAAATTTCAAAGGAAAAGATATGTCTGAAAAAGATTGTTTACAAGCAATTATTGATTTTCCAAAATTAATGGAGCGCCCAATAGTGATCCATGGCAATCAAGCAATTATCGGCAGACCACCTGAAAAAGTCTTGGACTTGCTTTAAGACTGCCCTTCTACTGACTTTTTTGGATTATTAGTTATTACTTCAATAATTTGCATTGTAATCCAATACGGTAAAAAGAGCGACAAAAATAAAAGTGTAAAAAATGCACCGCCTGCAACCACTAAAAAGAATAATACTGCTAGAATTTCCATGTTGTTCTGAATAATTTTAAAACAAATTTATACAAAAGTTTTAGCAGAATAAGCATTCATTATTTGTCTGACCATCTATTTTTGAAAAAAATTGAGCGATATGGATTTTAGAACAGAAAAAGATACGATGGGTGAGGTACGAGTACCTGCTGATAAATACTGGGGTGCGCAAACAGAGCGTTCTAGAAATAACTTTAAAATTGGATCTATTGGAAGTATGCCTCTTGAAATAATTCAAGGTTTTGCTTACTTAAAAAAAGCGGCAGCATTTACCAATTGTGAATTGGGAGTTTTAAGTTCGGAAAAGAGAGATTTAATTGCATTGGTGTGTGAGGAGATTTTAGAGGGAAAACATAATGATGAATTTCCTCTTGTAGTTTGGCAGACAGGAAGTGGAACTCAATCGAATATGAATATAAATGAGGTCGTTTCTAATCGCAGTCAAGTTTTAAATGGGGGTAATTTAGAGGATTCTAATAAAGTGGTTCATCCAAATGATGATGTCAATAAAAGTCAGAGTTCAAATGACACATATCCCACTGCGATGCACATTGCTTCTTATAAAATGATAGTTGAGACTACCATTCCCGGTATTGAAAAACTTAGAGATACATTACAAAAAAAGGCTGAAGAGTTTAAGGACGTGGTCAAAATTGGTCGAACTCACTTGATGGATGCAACTCCTCTTACTTTAGGTCAAGAGTTTTCTGGATATGTAGCTCAGTTAAATCATGGAATAAGAGCTTTAAAATCAACCTTAGGCCATATGTCCGAGTTGGCACTCGGTGGCACTGCTGTCGGAACAGGAATAAATACTCCTAAAGGATATTCAGAGTTGGTTGCTAAGTATATCGCTGAATTTACGAACCTACCGTTCATTACTGCCGAAAATAAGTTTGAAGCTCTTGCAGCGCATGATGCGATTGTTGAATCTCATGGTGCACTGAAACAAGTTGCTGTGAGCTTAATGAAAATTGCAAACGATATCAGAATGTTGGCTTCAGGTCCAAGATCTGGTATTGGTGAAATAATAATTCCAGCAAATGAACCAGGATCTTCGATTATGCCTGGAAAGGTTAATCCAACTCAGGCTGAAGCATTGACTATGGTTTGTGCTCAGGTATTAGGTAACGATGTTGCGGTATCTGTAGGGGGAATGTCGGGTCATTATGAGCTAAATGTTTTTAAACCTATGATGGCTAGAAACATTTTGGAAAGTGCCCGGTTGATAGGAGATGCTTGTGTTTCGTTTACGGATAACTGTGCATATGGTATTGTTCCAAATTTTGAGAACTTGAAAAAGAACTTAGATAATTCACTGATGTTAGTAACGGCATTAAACACAAAAATTGGCTATGAGAAAGCAGCTAAAATTGCTAAAACAGCTTACGAAAACGGTACTACGCTAAAAGAAGAAGCTGTAAGTTTGGGTTATTTAAGTGCTGCAGAATTTGACGAGTGGGTCGTTCCATCAAAAATGATTGGATCGCTATAGTGTATTGTATATTAATTGTTTAGGTAAAGCTGGAGCGTTGTTCCGGCTTTTTTTTCGCTATTAATTATCACTCTAATACCTAAATCATCACTAAAGCTTTTTACTACCTTCAACCCAATCTTGTCAGATTTCTCTGAGCCAGTTGGAACGGAATAATTATCACCAATTACATCGGAAAGACTTAATCTACCGCTTTTCGAAAACCCTGGACCCTGATCTCCAATCTCAATAATAACACCTTCGTTTATTAGCTCTGTTTTAATTCTTATTTCCGAAGACGATTTTGAAAATTTAATTGCATTTGAAATTAAATTCTCAATAATCCTCTTAAGTTTTTCTGGATCCTTATTCTCTAGGATAAAATCTTCGCCAAGAGAAGAGTGAATTTCAATTTGCTTGGACCGTGCCTGAAACTTACTACGCTCAATAATATTATTCATTATTGAATTTAAATGTGTTTTTAAATTAGGGTTAGTTGCTGTCTTATGAGCATTAATTATTGAGGAAATAAGTTCATCAATTCGAGTAAATGAAAGATTCATTGATTTTGAATAAACCCGCACATCTTCTTTCTTAAGAGTTTCGGGTTTCATCTCTTCAGTAAGTAGTTCAATTAAACTTTGAATTTGACCTATTGGAGCCTTTAAATCATGAACTATTAGTCCTAATAGTGCTTCTTCTTCTCTCTTAGCGTCTTTAAGATCTGAAATAGTAATAAGCAAATCAACGTTATTTTTTGAAATAAGATTTTTTTGTCTTTCTAATTTTATTGACTGGCTTGTGATAAGGTTAGATGTTCTGCGTTCCTTAGCAAAGAAAAACAGGAGGAGTCCGGCTAAAATAATTAGAGTACTTAAACCAGTTGAAAGCAGCACAAACTGTTGTTTGTCCTTTTCTAAAAGAGCAACATTTAGGTTATTAACTTTCATTATTTCCAAATATCGATTGTCATCCTTAACACGCTCAAGTTCCTTGTTTAGGCGCTTTATTTTTAAGAATGATTTCGACTTGGAAATGCTGTCTTCAATGGCTCTATTATATTCAAGATACTTTAGAGCGCCTAATGAATCGCCTAATTGCTTAGATAATTTATATAGCTGAAAGAAAGCACTTGATTCTATGAGTTTAAATCCAGTTGTTCTTGCCCTTTTTTGTACAATATTTAAGACTGAATCTGCTTTACTGTAATATTCCTGTCGATTCGATAATTCAGCTAACTGAAGCAGAGAGGTTAATTCACCAAATACATTATTGGTGCTTATTTGAATTTTTAGAGCTTTATTAAGGAATTCTTCAGCTAATAAATTGTCATTAGTCTTCTGATGAAGAATTGATAGATTGACAAAATTATCTGCCAATCCATTTATATTTCCGTTTTTCTTATTTTGCTCTAGAGATAATTTGAAATAATAGATGCTCGAGTCTAGTTGATCTTCGTATTTATAAATCACTCCTAAATTATTAAATAGAGCACCTCGGTTTCTTCCAAGCCCAGCTTGGGTATATAACTTATAACTCTTTAAGAAGTATGATTTTGCAGTTTTATAATTTTCTTGTTTTTTGAATATTTTTCCTAAATTTATGTATGCGTCAGCTTCGCGCCTTTTGTCACATCGGTTTTGTTGTATAAGCAGATTCTTTAGAATGAATTCTTCTGCTAAGTCATAACAGCCTAAACTCAGATATATGAGTCCAATTCGATTATTAACAAGGCCTTGTAAAATAGAATCGTTGCTGTTTTCGACAAGCTTCAAAGCTCTATAAGCGTAGCTTAAGGCTAATTGAGGATTGTTGTTTTTTAAATTTTTAGAGATGGAATAAAAAACGCGTGCTTTTGCAGGATCGCTAATTATGTTTTCGACTAATGTCGCAATACTATCCTGATAGAGTGAACCTTCACTACTAAATAAGTGTTGAGGTAAACCAACTAGCGCTATCATAATAGATATACGAAGTAAAGACTTCATTGATGCTTCAATTCTTTTAAATATGACTTGATATCCTGTTCATGTTCAATTGGGCAAATTAGCAGAGACTCTTCGGTATCAACAACAATAAAATTTGATAATCCAGCTATTAAAGTTCTTTTTTCTTTAGGAAGAACAATAATATTATTTGAACTATCCTTCATTAATTTGTGCTGAGAGCCTATAATTGTATTGTCTTGGTCGTCGGACAAAACGTGGTCTTTTAATGAGCTCCAACTTCCCAAATCACTCCAACCAAAATCACCGGGAATTACAAAAACATTATTATCCTGTTCAAGGATAGCATAATCAACAGAAATATCCTGACATTTCGGATAAAGTATTTTTAAAACTTCCTTTTCTTTGGGAGTATTGAACGCCGATAAGTCATCCTTGAAAAGCTTAAACATCTGAGGTTGTAGGTCCTCATAGAGATGCATGAGTCGCTTTGTATTCCAAATGAAAAGACCACTGTTCCAATAGTAATTTTCAGATTTTAGCATTTCTTTAGCCACACCTAATACTGGTTTTTCAGTAAACTGTTCGACCTGATAAACTCCTTCCTGGCTAATATCCCCTCTTTTTATATATCCGAAGCCTGTGGCTGCATGCCAAGGCTTAATTCCTAACGTTATACTTTTTGTAGGATCATTTTTACAAGCGTTCATTCCTAAATGAATCGCGTTGTTAAATTCTTGTGTGTTCGTTATTAAATGATCGGCTGGCGCAACTACAAAAGAAGCCTCTGGGTTCTTTTTCCAAATTTTTACCGCAGCATATAAAATACAAGGAGCAGTATTTCTTCTTGCTGGTTCGCAGATTATTTGTCCTGGAGTAAGACCAGGTAATTGCTCTTGAACTAAATCTTTATAGTTTTCATTCGTTAAAACAAGAATGTTTTCTTCTTTGATTATTGGTGTAAAACGATCAAAGGTTTGTTGTAACAACGTTCTTCCCGTCCCTAAAATATCAAGGAATTGTTTCGGCTTCTCAGCGGTACTAGCGGGCCAAAACCTTGAACCTACACCACCTGCCATTATTACACAATAGTTTTCGCTCATGAGACTAAATTACTGATATGTTATTAATTGTATCCAACAATTTTATTTCTGCTAATCCGCTGACTACGTACATCTTATTCGTTGTTAATTCCTTGCACAAAAATCGAGTTCGGCGTTTCTGACCTTTTTGAAATATTTTTTTTCCAATCTGAAATACAGCTTGTCCTGGAAGGTCATTTAAAATTGGTTGATTTCCTTCGTCATATTTCTTTAAAGCAAGCATTAGGTTTATATCTGAAACGCTACTTGCTTTTGGGTTTTGAGCATAGCTGGCTAGCTCTTTCGATATGTCATCAGGAAAAATGTTTCTTTCTAGTAGGTTTTTGAGCATTTGTCCAAAAGTGTTTTTCCATTCTATACCATGAGGCAGGATATTGCTTTTAAAAGTTTCAAATACCTCTAAATGAGCTAATTCATGAACAAGTGTGATTAAGAAAGAGTACTTGTTAAGTGAACCATTCACAGATATTCTGTGGTATTTTACTTTAGAGGTTGGGCGTCTATAGTCCCCAAGTTTAGTGGATCTTCTCTTAGTTATAGTAAGCTGTACGTTTTTATTCTTTAAAACATCAAGAATTTCATTCGCCAAATTAGCAGGCAGATGCGTCTCTAATTCTAAGAGTTGTGGTTCTGCAATCATTTTGGACGTTTATATCTGGTTTTCCTTTTGTTTTTTGTTTTTTCACCAAATGTTGGGCAATCACAATCTTTTTTGGTTGACCTACAAGAAGTAATCAATGTTGGGCAAATAAACAGCATTACCAAGAAAAATGCGCCAAATGTAATTTTAGATCTCACAAAACAAATGTAAAGCTACGCAAGTATTAAATTTGTATCCATGTTGAAGATTCTACACCAACTTGGTGAGTATTTTATTTTTATTTCAAAGGTTTTCCGTCGTCCTGAAAAAGGCAAGGTGTTTGGAGAGCTCTATGTCCAGGAATTATGGAAGCTGGGTGTGGGTTCAATAGGAATAATAGTGATTATCTCGGGTTTTATGGGTATGGTGATTACCATTCAAACAGCCTCTCAAATTAATAGTGGTTGGATTCCAGCTTATTTGGTAGGTTACACTACTAGACAAAGTATGATTTTGGAGTTTTCACCAACTATGTTAGCATTAATTCTATCTGGTAAAATCGGATCAAATATAGCGTCGGAGTTAGGAACAATGAGAGTTTCTGAACAAATTGATGCGTTGGAAATAATGGGAATAAATTCAGCTAATTATTTAGTGCTCCCAAAGATAACAGCACTAATGAGCATCATGCCATTTTTAGTCATACTCAGTATGTTCATAGGTATCTTCTTTGGTTATGTTATTTGTGAAACAGTTGAAATCATAACTCCTTCGGATTATATTACTGGTATTCAATATGACTTCAGGCCTTTCGATATTGTCTACGCACTAATCAAAGCAACGATTTTTGCTTTCCTGATTACTTCTGTTTCATCATATTATGGATACTATGCTAGTGGTTCTGCGTTAGAAGTAGGTCGTTCTAGTACCAAGGCAGTCGTTTACAGTAGCATTGCAGTACTCGTTTTCAATTATATAATAACTCAAATGTTGTTGATATGATTGAGATTAAAGGCATTAATAAATCTTTTGGAGATAACCATGTTCTGCGCGACATAGACGTAACCTTCGAATCTGGAAAAGCTAATTTATTAATTGGCGCATCCGGGAGCGGTAAGACTACTTTGTGTAAATGCACAGTTGGTTTGCATTCACCGGATTCAGGTACTATTTCTTACGACGGACGCATCTTTAATCTAATGTCAAGAATAGAGAAAAAAGAAGTACGCAGAGAAATTGGATTCTTATTTCAAGGCAGTGCTTTGTTCGATTATATGACGGTGGAAGAGAATATCCTCTTTCCAATAAAAATGTTTTCAAACTTGACTAAAAAAGAAGGGCTTGATAGGGTCAATTTTTGTTTGGATAGAGTTGATTTAAATGGTACAAACAAACTAATGCCGAGTGAACTTAGTGGTGGAATGAAAAAAAGAGTTGGAATTGCACGAGCAATTTCGGCTAAACCAAAGTATTTATTCTGCGATGAGCCAAATTCTGGGTTAGATCCCCAAACTAGTATTTTAATAGATAATTTAATCAAGGAGATTACGCATGAGTACAATATGACCACTGTGGTAATAACTCATGACATGAATTCGGTATTAGAAATTGGGGAGCATACTTCCTTTATTCATAAAGGAGTTATGCTTTGGGATGGAACCAATAAAGAGATTATGGATGCCGAAACCACTGAGCTAACGGATTTTGTGTATGCGTCTTCATTTATGAAGGAACTAAAAAGAATGAAAGGTTAGTGATTAATTAGCGTTAGGTTTCATAGAGGTATCCGAATTATTAGAGCAAAAAAAAGGCGCCAAAGGCGCCTTTTTTAGTTTCAATATTTAATCGATTACTCGATAATTATTTTCTTAGAAACCTCTGAAGTTCCATT
>CAJVZZ010000016.1 GCA_913020435.1 uncultured Flavobacteriales bacterium
CAGTTAGTTTAGATCGATGAGGCAAAATATATCCTCGCACTGAAATTCTTCCGTTATTAAAGGTCGCTTCCGGTCGGATTTGTAACCCTTCTTTTCCAATCATAAATGGATCCCAAGGCTTGATCTTCCTATCTCTGAAATAAACATTAATTCCAACCTCTATATATTTATGGAAGACCATAGAAAGGTGAGTCTTAACATTTTCCATAGTTTGAAGAAACTTTGCCTTTGATTCTTCACTATCCGCAAATGTGTCTTTTGTCAGCCGGTCAAGATCCCACCAGATAACAGAAGTTCCTGATTTTTGCTTATTAAAAACCTTTTCCCATTTGGTCTGTTCATGGCAATAATTAACTAGTGACCAGCTTTCTGTTTTTTTTACAAAGTCTAAATCCCAGCTCCAAAATACTGGAACATAATTCTCTGCTTTTGAAATTACCGTGAATTTCCTTGTTTGCGAAAAAGATGCTGTTTTTAAACCTAAGCCGAACCGCCCAAGATCATTTTCATTTCTTTCTTGCAATGGACTAGTACTTCCTGGCCTTAAGGCTTGGATAAGATCCTCGTTATTCATTCCAATTCCATCATCTGCAATTGATATTGTTGTTTGTGGTCCTTTCCATTCATAATCGACCCATACGTTTTTAGAAGAAGCACTTATCGAGTTATCAATAACATCCGCGACAGCCGTTTCGATAGAGTATCCAATTGCTCTAAACGTTTCAATCATAGAACTTGCATCTGGGGACGCAATCGCCGTTTTCAATTCTTGGTAGTCAGCTATTTTCATTTTTAAAGAGTTTGTTTACTACTTCACCTATTTGCAAGGCTAAAAAAGGAGGCACAGCGTTTCCAACTTGATGGTATTGCGCAGTTCTTGGCCCGCAGAATAAATAATTATCCGGGAAGGTTTGAACTCTAGCTGCCTCACGAACGGTTAAACTTCGACATTGCTCAGGGTCATAATGGATAAAATAGTGTCCGTCTTTTGATATATGGCTAGTTACAGTTGTCGCAGCGACATTAGGCATCTGTACTCTAAATCTATCCGCAAACTTTCCACTTCTAGCGCTTTCATGATCAGGCATAAGTTGATCGCTGTGCTTTTCATAATCTCTTAATCTTGGAAAGCGCTTATATAGCTGGGCATATGTGCTGGCAAAAAAATAGCGTTTGAGGTCTTCTAATAAGTGTGTCCTAGTTTCATGGTTAGCAACTCCTTTCAAATAATCGTCTCTGTACCATTCACGCAGAGGGTTACTTTTTACTGGTGTAACACATTTTACAAATTCAGCTCCAACCCCATTCGGTGAAGCTTCAACATTTAAAATGGGTTTGTTCGATACAAATCCGTTCCATGAATGAACTTCTTTTTTTATTTCTGAAATTTTGCGTCCCCAATTATCATCAGAGTCAATTTCATTCTTGTAAACTCTTTTCTTTTTGCCATTTATGGTCTTACTGGAAACAATTGATCGTCCTAATCTACTTCTCAGTTTTGGTAAATCTCCAATGACACTTTTTAAGTCAATTTCGCGGAGCCCTTCTTTTAAAATACTAGGAACCTCTTTTATATCCTCACGAATTCCAAGTAGAATAACACGATGCCTTTTCTGTGGAATATTGAATTTCTCAGACTTGATTAAAAAATCTCTATTTTCTCTATAGCTAGGTCTACCTGCCTTGTCCTTACTCTCAGGTTCGGTAGCTAAAGAATATACTTTGTATTTAGGCGATTTGGTTTTTTCAAAAACTGAAGATGGATTTTGAAGATCATTCAAAATACAATCGAACATCATTTCCCCATTTACTTTGGCAGACAAAAGGCCCTTTACGTTTTCCATTACAAAAACCGCTGGGTGATGCACTGCTATTATTCTTAAATACTCTTTGTATAAAAAAACGCGATGATCTTTATTATGTATTCCTCCAACTCTTGATCTGCCTGCCATTGAATAGGCCTGACATGGCGGCCCACCGATCAGCACCCAATCCTTTCGATTGCCTAGTCCTAGTTGTATTCTTTTATCGATTTTTTCATTTGGAAAGTTCTCGTTACCAAGTTCACAACACCAAGCCTCAGCTTTAGCATTATTGGCTTCTTTTGGGTATTTATTAAAAAGTTCATTACGTTTTTCAGTTCTTGACGCAAGCTTAGATTCTTTGATTACTTCATAATATTCTTTAGGCACATTAGCTTTTGAAAATTGTCGGTAAAAGCTTCTAAGTTCTAAAGTTTTATGCGCATTCTCATCCTTTTCAATTGATAGTTTTATATCAAAGACTCTTTTGGCATTTTTAAAAACAGATGAAAACCCTTCTGCTAAACCGCCAGGTCCAGCAAATAGATCAATAACTGGTATCGCTTTATTACTCATTAATTGTTTTGATATTTAGTCAGTTTCAAATCCGTCATTAGAAAAACCAAATTAGGTCATAATCAAGTATTAAAAAAGTATTTACATCATTTGTAGTTCACCTTAATGCTCTTTAAACTGGAAGCATAATTGTAGCCTCTGCAATAAGAAAAACCTATAATATTTAAAGTCCTTTTTCAGTAATGACAATATGAGTTTTTTCAAATATATATTGTAAGGACTTTTCTTCTAGTTGCTCTACGTAGTAATACGGACAAAACTCAGTGTTAACACGTAGTTGTAGAGTATGTATTCTGTATGTATAATGGGTGTTATTTGCATCTAGTTATGTATTGTAGGTTTTTTACTGCCTATCAATTAAATAAATAGTTGCCGCAATAATTTGTTCTTAAAGCTTTGGGTTATTTGTTTTTTTGTTCCCTGCGCGTTTGCTCCAAATATAATGCTCTGCAATACCATTTGCTCGTTAAGTGTTCCACTTCGTTAATTCTAAGAGCTCAGCATTTAGCATGCCCAGCAATATGGGTTGTTCCGTTTCTAGCCAATCTGCATAAACAAATACACGTCTTTTTGTTTCTTTATTGAAACATTATGAATCATAGCAGCTGTAATTTGCTCGCTCTTTTCAAATTGTATTTCCTGTTTTTACTAGTATCAGATTCTTTTAATAAACCTTCTAAATGTCTATGTCATTTTTGATATGACAAGTTTATTGCTCAAATAAACTTGACTATGCGATAATTTACAATCAAAAAACTGTTTTACACAGGCGGAAATAGATTTAATTAATCATTCAATTTATGAGCATTTAAATCCTGTTTATCAATTGGTTAAACAAAAAAATAGGTTTATTAAATACTCCATTAATGCAGCGCATTCAATAAACCTACTCCGGCCAAATTATTCTTCTATTTTTTTATAATGCTACTAGAATTAGTACCGACTTTTAGAACATAGATTCCAGATTCTAAGTGGTTAATATCAATCACTTGTTTTGAAGACTCAATACTTCCCTGCAACACTGTTCGGCCAAGCATAGATGTAATTGCAAACTCTACTGGCTGTACAAAGCTATTCTCAATGGTCAATACATCCAGCACTGGATTCGGATAAGTGCGAATTGAGGTTTGCTGAGCTGTTGCTTCTGCTGGCAATGTTTCATCAATGCCAAAAACAACCTCTTCCGCATGCACTTGCTTTCCTGTAAACATATGCAGATAGTTTATCTTTATGCTACGCTGCGCACTGCCCAAGGGCGAAAGCATTACTCCATAGCGTTCCCCTGGTGTAAGATACAGGCTATCAATAGTTTTTTTAGTCGGGAGCGGTCTTCCATCAGATGTGATCAAGGTGGCGGTTAATCCAGCTGGAAATTGGACCAAATTTTCGAAGTAACCTACATTGGAAAGTCGAATAAAAACATTTTCATCAGAACGTGCCATCAGCGTATCTATCTGCTGCTGACTTTGTCCATTTACAAAGAAGTAATCGGGTTCGTATACAGGCAGGTTAAATTTGGCATGAACCGAGTCTCCTGTAGAATGTTTGGGTTTGTTATCAAACCACGATTTGTCTGCTTCTGACATCAATAGATTAAAGTCTCTACCGTAAAAATAACCGGGAGCAGCTTCTCGATCTTTCGGCTCAACTATAAAGCTCCCATACATTCCCAATTGAACGTGCAACACACTGGCTACATGACAATGGTATAAATACGTTCCAGCATGAGTAGCAACGAATTCATACTGCTTAGTTTCTTTATGCGGAATAACAAAACTGGTAGCTGGCACTCCATCGTTAGCTTGATCGACATCCAAACCATGCAAATGAATCGTATGGGGTGCTCCTTGCGACTGATTTCGAACATTTAATCGCACCTTTTGGCCTTGTTTAACTCTTAACGTAGGACCTGGAATTGAAGGCCTTCCAGCACCAAGCGTAAATCCGTAGTTCTTAATTGTCAGACCGTCATGCAATTGATGCAATCCTGTGGTCCACATCCAGATATTAAAAGAAGTGTCTGCTTGA
Source organism: uncultured Flavobacteriales bacterium (assembly GCA_913020435.1). Classification (GTDB taxonomy): domain Bacteria; phylum Bacteroidota; class Bacteroidia; order Flavobacteriales_G; family Salibacteraceae; genus UBA6770. Next base: position 4,407 of record CAJVZZ010000016.1, read on the forward strand.
CCGTAACTGTTTGAAACTACAAATACAGCTAAAAGTGCTACCGTTATTCTCTTCATTACTTAATATCTAATACCATAAATATTCCGTTAGGATATTTCCCTCCTCCAGATACAGCGATCAAATTATGATCGTGAACCGGGTAAAAACCTGGTTTATCTGGAACCAATAACAATATGAGTCCATCGCCAGCTTCCAACGGAAACGTGTCCTTGGAGCATCCTTTCTGTACGCGTTTAGAGGTTACTTCTTGAGCAAGACAATGGTATCCGTGAAAATGAATGGAGTGATTAACGTTTCCTGTATTGGTCAGCATAATGAGTATAGATTCTCCTACAGCGCCTTTTACGTTGGAGGCTGCATCGCCTACCAGTTGATCCTTACCTAGCCCATTTACCATAAAATAATCGGGATAATAAGTACTCCAATCTACCGATTTTCCTGAATCAAGTTGAAGCACTTTCTGGGATTCGAAATCCTTTAAATTCCAATAAAACGTAGATTTTACAGCATCACTTTGATTGGTAATTATCAACATGCCAGCTGCTCCCCAAAGATCGATTTGTTTGCCTGACTTACCAGCTAAATAGATATGAATTCCAGCTTTTAGAGCGTGCAGTGTGACTTGTTCTGTAGCTCCAGCTGCAATAGTTCTATTGATTGAAAAATCTGTTAGAACAAACTCTTGGACATCTGCCGTATTGTTCATTACAGAAAGCACAAGGCTATCCCCTATTACTATTTTTAACCGTTCATTAGTCTGACCAAATACGGTATCCGCATTAAATGCGTAATAAGGAACCTGAACCGAATCTACAGTCAACAGCTCACCCTTATTGAGAACGATTTTCTGATGGATTATACTCGCATAGCTAAGTTGCGATAGCTGCAACGAAAAAACAAGTATTCCAAGGATTTTTATCAAATTCATAGTCCTATTCCTTAATGCATTAAGGTTTTATAATCCGTGTTTGATACGCAGCTCCATCTGCTGTATTAATCTCTAGCATATACATTCCTGAAGGAAGTTTACTACTGTCAATTTCAACAAACTCCTTAGACTCATAAAGCGATGATTTTTTTATAGTTCTTCCATAGGTATCCAAAAGTTTCCATGAATATTTAGCATCCTTGAATTCTATATTAAACTGATTTGAAATCGGATTTGGGTATACACTAAATTGAGCAGCGTTATCCAAATCATTTACTGAGCCTGGTCCCTCCACTGGTTTTTTATCCGTTTCACTTGCATGAAAAATAAACTCTAAAGTATCTCTAAAAGTAGAATCGCTAACATCAAAAAATTCAATTTTTAAGCTACAATCTTTAGGAATGATGCCTGCTTCAATAGCTAAATTGGTAATCAATACTTCTTCATTCGCTGCAATTGTATCAGTAATTCCACCTTCTGGAATGTAGGTTAGACATTCCGGATACGTACAAAATAAAATAAACCAGTTAGCAGTATCAATTGAGTTTTCTACTATGCGGTAGTTTATCACCATTTTATTAGTGGTGTTATTTTGAAGTTTAACCGATTCGTCGAAATATCCATTTATGTACAAACTGTCTTCAATGATGCTGTCAGAAAGTGTAAAAGATTGAGAATAAGCTTTTATTCCAATAAACAGAACTGAAAGCATCAACAAACTTTGTATCGTTTTTTTCATATTATTATTTTTTAAATTGATTATTACGATGCTCTAGTCTAAGTTTTCATAAGAATATCTGTAATTATCGTTTGAACTAAAGAGTTTCAGCATACCAAATTACATTTTATTGAGGAATAAAAAAGAAGACTATTTGTTGTAATACGATACTAAACCACTATAAACGAATGAATTAGTAAAAACAACATTTTATTAAATTGAAAGTTTTCGTCTCGTTAGCTCTACTAATATCAATAGTCAATACACTTAATTAGAGTAAAAGTTCAGAAACCTAAACTTTATTTACTGTAATTTTTTTAAGCAAAACCTAAAAAGCAAAGAGCTTCAATCGAACAGAATGCATTTGCCTGTGATTATTTCTTCAGACTCATACGATTCTAATATTTACAAGAAGTAAAGTGCAGAGCAACTAAGATCCAATAGCATACAATATCAACTCATCAATTATTCGAATTTAATATTCCTAATGCGCAGGTAGCATTTGATGATTCATCAATCAATATAAAACCTGATGATTCAATACTTTCGCGGACACATATGGCCAGTGGTATTCCCAGCTATCAGCATTCCCCACGTGCGGCTCTCATTTACGATACCTCCCCAAATTTTGTGCGCTTCCCACATGCGGTCATAGGCTTGATTGTTTTTAAAACCAACATAGAAAGCAACCGCTGTACCTACCACAGAAATAGGTAGCCAAGGAATAGCAAAGGAATAGCAAAGGTTATTATTTTGAAGTGGTATAAGCATGCTACAGACCCCATTAATACAGTCATCCAAACGATATGGTGGTAGGACCACTCAATTTTTTAATACTAATTCCCTTATTGATTAACATAGTTTCTTACAGTCGTTTTGTAATTATACAGTAAGCTGTTGTAAGGTTTCCAAGTACGGCTTTAATCGCTGATGCAGTAAAGTATCTACTAATAGGCCATAAACAAAAACTACCAGAAACCCGATGAGTAAACCTCGAACGTAATCTCGATGAAAAAATACCAACAATAAGGCAGTTACAATAATTAACACTGGCCAAATCTTCTTGATTACGGTGTAATTTCTATTGTCCATTTCTGATTTTTCCAATTCTTTAGCAATTGCCTCCTTTGGGTTGGTTCTATAAATTTCTTGCGTTTTTACGATATGTCCCAGACGAGAGAACCCTACGTAACTGCCATATATCCCTCCTAATAAAACTATAATACCAAGTGGCATCAGCATTCCCTTAAGTACAGGATTATCACCTTTAAAGATCAACCACATGATTAATAAAGCCATTATTCCGCTCACTAACATGAGTTTTCCTTGTGTAGCGTCCCCTTTTGCCCAAATTTCCAATTGCTGTGTAAAATCCATAACTGCTCTATTTAAAATTAGATGCTCAAATATGAATAAATTCTATTTTTTAGAGTCCAAATAAAACTTTAGCTCACTATCCGTTTGAGCAACTGGTGCACTATCTAATTTAACGTCTTCGCGGAGATAGCTGGACTAAGCATAAAAGACTTACTCGAAGTAAACATAAAACTATTGGAAGTACTGCTGCGGTGCAAGTATGAGTCTATTTGAAACTAATGTATTGATAAGCGCCCACCAATCAACTCTTTTTTCTCATACGCACCTTTGTTGTATTCACTTTGTCTCACAATAATTTACTGCAAAGAGCCATTGCTCTCTCTTTCGGGTTTTCGTGCCAAAGTGTTCGGCAGCATAAAATCTTTTATAATCAGGCAATCGATACTTTAGCAATAGCTCTAATGTAGCACTTGGCAAATAGAAAGCAGAAGCATTGAAGATAGGGTTTCAAGAGTTGAAGTCGAATAATTTAGCAATTACAGGAGAAGAAACGAACAAACAGCCAACTGCTGGTCGTTTTACCCCAGCCTATTTCGCGCCAAAAAGTAATTTTGGCTTTACACTGTAACTAAAGTCAAACTTTTTAGAACCAAGTTAACATTTGATGTGTTCTCTAACTAATGAAACTAGATCCCACTGTTATTGAATGAGTAAGCTCGTCCGATCTCAAATTAATATTGTATGGATAAAACGCGATTTGCGCTTATCTGATCATGCTGCTATTTCAGCAGCTGAAGGAACTAACCTACCCTACTTATTACTGTATGTTTTTGATCCAAAACTAATTATGCATCAGGAAGTAAGCCTACGTCATTTACAGTTTTGCTGGCACTCAATTCAAGTGATGAATACTTCCTTAACACCACTCAATAGACAAGTTGAAACTTGCTACGGAAATTCGTTGGAGGTATTTGAATTTATTCAAGAACGTTATGAAGTTCAGCACGTATTCTCCTACAGGGAAAGTGGAGTTCAGCTTACATGGAATAGAGATAAAGAAGTTGGAAAATATTTCCGAAAACTAGGTATAGTTTGGCTTGAGTATCAACAAAATGGTGTTTTACGCGGAATCGAAAACCGCAAAGGATGGGATACTGCTTGGTACACATACATTAACAAGCCATCAATTAATGTACAACCCTCAGTAGCTCCAGACCTGGATTTAAATCACCCTTTTCAACTTCCTAATGAACTAAAGGAGAGCTGGTCGGACTACCCTGCCGATTTTCAACCTGCAGGTGAAGTATACGCTTGGAAATATTTAAGGTCTTTTGCTGATGAACGGGGTAAAAACTATGCACGACACATATCGAAACCACAACAAAGCCGTTTATCCTGCGGCCGCATTTCACCCTATTTGGCATGGGGTAACCTTAGTATTCATCAGGCCTGCCATTACATTAGAAACCATTCAAACTACGATTCAAACAAGCGCGCTTTTCAAGGTATTTTAACACGACTTAAATGGCACTGTCACTTTATTCAAAAGTTTGAAGTTGAATGTACCTATGAAAATGAGTGCATTAATAAAGGTTATGAGACTTTGGAGCGTCCACTCAATGAAAAGCGAATTAAAGCATGGGAAAACGGTTTGACAGGCTACCCGTTAATCGATGCTTGCATGCGCTGCGTGAAACAAACGGGTTGGATTAATTTCAGAATGAGAGCAATGGTAGTCTCGTTTTTGTGCCATCACCTCGATCAAGACTGGAGAACTGGGGTGTATTATCTAGCGAATCAGTTTTTGGACTTTGATCCGGGCATTCATTACCCTCAATTTCAAATGCAGGCTGGTACAACAGGCATTAATACCGTAAGAATTTACAATCCAATAAAACAATCGAAAGATCATGATCCAGAAGGAAATTTCATAAAAAAATGGGTTCCAGAGCTCGAACCTGTGCCTATTCCATTTATTCACGAACCATGGGAAATAACGGTTTTTGATGTGTCAGAAGATATTTTTCAATTGGGAGTGGATTATCCCTACCCAATTGTGAATTTGGAAGCCAGCGGAAAGCTCGCAAGGGCTAAGATTTGGGGACACAGAAAAAATGAAACCGTAAAAATAGAGAATCAGCGGATTCTCCAAACCCATGTCAGACCTAGTAAACCAAGAAAAAAACCAAAGAATGAAAAAACGTAAAGGTCAATTACCCACTAAGGTTTGCCCAGTCTGTAAACTCTCCTTTGAATGGCGAAAAAAATGGGAAAGAAGCTGGGAAGAAGTAAAATATTGCAGTGAACGCTGCAGAAGATCCAAATAAATAATAACTAAATATGTCTGAAGTTTCCATTGTCTTTCCTCACCAGCTTTTTCAAAACGCTGAAGCGCTCAACAAAATCAGGCCGATTTACTTAGTGGAGGAGTTTCTGTTTTTCAAGAAATACAATTACCACAAACAAAAGCTTGCTTTTCATCGAGCGAGCATGAAAAGCTACGAATTAAATTTAAAATCAGCAGGTTACGATGTAAACTATATTAACACTCCTGATCCAAACTCCGATATTAGAAATCTAATTCAATACTTGTTTCATGAGGGGGTAAAAACGATTTATTTGACAGATCCTACTGATAACTGGCTGTCTAAAAGAATAAACGAAAGTGCTATTAAGTGTGAAATTAACATTCAACAGTTTGAGAGTCCTCTTTTCATTAATTCTAAAGAAGATTTGGCTTCTTTCTTTAGGTCAGACAAGAAAAAATTCTTTCAAACTTCCTTTTATAAAAGCCAGCGCAAAAAGTGGAAAGTTCTAATTGAAGACAATGATGAACCCACTGGAGGCCAATGGTCTTTTGATGCCGATAATAGAAAAAAATACCCTAAAACCAAAACACCTCCAGCAGTTCATTTTCCAGTAACAAATTCCATTTGGAAAGAAGCGGTAAGTTATACGAATGAGCATTTTTCAGACAACTTAGGAAGCCTAAACAACTATCCTATTTACCCCTTCTCAAATGAGAGCGCATCCAATTGGCTCAAACAGTTTTTTGAGCAGCGCTTTCATGAATTTGGAGACTACGAAGATGCTATTGTCCAAGAAGAGCTTATACTCCACCACAGCCTGCTCTCACCGCTTATTAATACTGGATTACTTCATCCAAAAGAGGTGATTGAAGCGGCAGTAAAGTCTGCTAATAGTTATGACGTTCCGCTTAATTCAACGGAAGGGTTTGTTCGGCAAATATTGGGTTGGCGAGAATTTACAAGGGGAATGTATGAGGTAAAAGGAAGCTTTTCTAGAACTCGAAACTTTTGGGGTTTTAAACGAAAAATTCCAGCTTCTTTTTATACGGGTACTACTGGAATTTTGCCAGTAGATACTGCTATTAAAAAAGTGCTTGAAACTGGCTATTGTCATCACATTGAACGGCTTATGGTTTTAGGCAATTTTATGCTCTTGTGCCAATTCGATCCAGACGAAGTTCATCGATGGTTTATGGAATTGTTCATCGACGCATACGATTGGGTAATGGTGCCGAATGTTTATGGTATGAGCCAATTTGCAGATGGAGGAACTTTCGCCACCAAACCCTACATCAGTGGATCGAATTACCTGCGTAAAATGAGTAATTATCCAAAAGGAGATTGGGAAGCTATTTGGGATGGATTGTTTTGGAATTTTATGGATCAAGAGCGCGAATTTTTCCTTTCCAATCCCCGCTTGAGTATGTTGGTTCGGAATTTTGATAAGCTGACCCCAGACAAGAAGGAGGCTCATCTGCAAAACGCCGCTGCTTTCTTAGATAAATTGGATGGATAATTAAATGAATATCTTAAAACCCAAAAGTGAATCTAAGCTAATAATTTGACTGAATTCAAGCATCAAATCTTTGGCGTTGGAACCTCAAATGAGTAGTAATTATTTCATTCTTTTAATGTCTTTATAACATAACAAATACAAAATGTCAATCCATGTGCTGAAATAGAATCTTTATATATCATTGTCACATTAGCTTTATCTTAAAAGTAATTGAACATCCTTTAAAGATTAGACTATTCATTTTAGAACTTAAGTACTATGGAAAATAAACTTCTAATTTATTGCACAGAGTGAAAGCTATTCGGACGCTAATTCTTTACAATAACTATTTGGTGGAACTTGCGGCTCCTATTCTAAAAAAAGAAGGGATCAAATACTCCACATTAGAAATTAACAAAACAAGTAGCATTGATAAAACGCTCGCAAAGCTTTATCCCAGTCTAATTCTAATTGAATCCAACAAAGACAATAACAAAAATTTAGAACTTCTGCGTCAATGTATAAGCATCTGTGAAAATTCAAATATTATTTTCATAACGGAGTCTAGTGACCTTGACGCCTGCGTAAAATTGGTGAAAGCTGGAGCTGATGAAGTTATAAGTAGTTCTGAAATAGCGACAAAATCTAATTTATTTAAAGTGCTTACTGGTGCGCTGAACTATAGGAAAAGACTAGTTAGGAAAAGTGATATTGAGAATATTTCTCAAACTGTTGCAAAAATTGGAAGCTGGGAATACAATATCGAACAAAACATACTTTTCTGGTCAGACATAACCAAAAGAATCCATGAAGTTCCCGAAGATTTCGTTCCTATTGTTGAAGAAGCAGTCAATTTTTACAACGAGGGATGGAGTCGAGATACCATATCGAAGGCATTTGGCGCGCTATTGCAATCAGGTGAAAAAATAGACTTAGAATTACCTATAACTACGGCAAAAAACAACGAAGTCTGGGTGAGTGCTATTGGTGAGTCTCAATTTGTTGGTGATAAATGCCTTCGAGTTTTTGGAACATTTCAAGACATAACTCCACGCAAAATGCTGGAGCAGCAATTAAGGAATTCTGAACTCAAATACCAAAAGGTGGTTGAGGCTTCAAATGATGTTATTTGGGAAATTGAAGTCGGAACTGATATCGTTAACTATGTCAGAGTTAGCAGTGAATCAAAGCAAACCTATAAAGAAATTAGCTTAAGAAGTATTCTAAGAAATATCCATAAAGAAGATCGTTCAAGATTCGTTATCAGCTTGAAAAATATTATTGGAAACGATACAGTTGCCATTTGGAACTGTCAATACAGAATAAAAAGTGATGACCGTAATTATATCTGGATTGAAGATAATGCGTCGATAATTCGTGATGCTAATGGAAAAGCAATGAGAATTATAGGAGCAGCAAAAAATATTACAGAAAAAAAGAATTATCTAAAAAAAATAGAAAGTCAGAATGCTGTTTTTAGAAAAATTACGTGGACACAATCTCACGTTTTGAGATCACCAGTTGTAAATATTTTAGGCTTATTAGATTTGTTAAAATTGGAACTGAAAACCGCTACAGAAACCGAAGAAATTATTTCATTACTCGAAGTCGCTGCTCTTGACCTAGATGAAACCATAAAAGAAACTGTAAAGCAGTCAAATGAGGCCCTACTCAATTTAGAGAAAGAGGAGTCAACTAAAAAAAATCCGGTTATCCAAATTATAAAAGACTGGTATTGAGTAAAATGAACATTTATTGAGTTCATTAACCAATTCTAATTTACGAAATCCAACTCTTTCTGATTTTCTATCCATATTGCAGTTGAAATTTGGTTGTTGAGTTCTGATTCTTTTAAGTTCATCTGAAATGGGAGTCAACAAAATGAGACTGTATTGGTACATAGTCAGCTTCTTAAATTAGTGCAATACATTTTAGAAGAAACAACATGATTTCATGAAGCTATACTACTATCTCTAAATTAGGAAACAAGAAGAATTTAAAGCTTCTTTAATGCATTAACATCACCCTATGCAACCTGCTTTCTGGTCAGTGGTGTACTTGCAGAATAACTACCTGTGCGTGTTTTTGCCGTATACCAGCTAGGCTTCACCATATCGCGGCATGCAAAAAGGCTTCGCGAAGTTGTTTCCTTTGTGTCAATTCAAAGCGGTTGCTCTACCAATTTGAAAAAAGGTCTGCTATTTTTTGACATGCTGCTCAAATAAAAATCACCTCATTCATATTTCTATTAAATAATACTTAATCTAGATAAAGGACGTTATACAATATATCGCACTTCTGGATAAATTAAACTAGAAGCATTGCTTTTAAATGACCCGTCAATAGCCTATTTTTTCTTCTTAGTTTTGCTTTGAAGTGAGAAAGTCAATTAAAATCAAAGCATTTTTAATGTTGTCAGTACTATTTGTAGTGCTGATTCATAATTCAGTGCCTCATTTCCATAATGTACAGAATGCTTTAGAAATTGAGTTTTCTGCTAAAAACACAGTAGAACACAATCACCAACACGAGACTCATTCACATCAAGAACATGAACACTCTGAAAGTATAGGTTTCTGGGCTATTTTAGATCTACTCGTAGGTCATCATTCTCATTCAGACGGCGCTACTGAACTAACTGATATACTAAACGATACCTTCAAAAATAAAGAGCTTAACCAAAATGAATTCCAACCTTTTTTTACCTTAAATGAATTTCTATCAATAGTTCATTTTAAACCGAATTACTTAAACTTAGCCAAACTCAACGCAATTATTCCATTGAGTGACGGCGAGAAGCTATCTCTAAGGGGCCCCCCTGCTATAGGTTAATTCTTAGGCGGTTTTTTATCCGCTTATAAGAAGCAGTCTTTTCTGCTAAATTGAATTTCGAATAACCTAATATCCTTTACAATGAATATTCTCAAAGTAATCGCCATTGGCGTGTGCTTTCAACCTTTTTGGCTATTTGCACAAGAGCCAGAAATTGAAAGCGTCTTAAATGAAATTGAAAAAAATAATATTGAGCTTAAAGCTATGGCTCAGTTTATTGAAACTGAACAAGTAAAGCTAATGTCTAGCAACAACTTGCCCGATCCTATTGTTGGTGCTTATTACCTTCCTTTTGGAACTCATAGTGCAGGCGCTTATACAGAATTTCAAATAAGTCAGTCATTCGAATTTCCGACCGTATATGGTGCTCGCAAAAAGCTCAATGAGAATCAGCTATTGAGTTATGAACTGGATTATGCCATAAAGCGACAGAACATCCTCAATCACGTTAGAAAGTACTGTTTGGAATTGATAGTGGCAAATAAACGCTTGGTTCATGAAAGTGAATGGGCCGATAATGCTAGTAAGGTGTATACTCAGGTTGAGGAATTGTACTTAAAAAAGCAAGTTGGATTGCTTGATCTTAATAAAGCTAAAGTGGCTTGGATACAAGAAAAATTTAAAATTCAGCAATTGGAAAAGGATAAAAGTCAGTTACTGCTTGTTCTCAAGAGTCTCAACAACGGTAAAGCCATAGTGCTAGATGCCTCTGAATGGATTCCAAGTATAGATTTAATGAACAAGGATAGTCTTTGGGCTAACAAAACATTGAAAGATCCGTGGCTCAATCAATTAGAACAAGAAACGGAAATAGCCAAGCAACAGCTGAAGCTATCGAAGAACAATTCGCTTCCTCAAATTACAGCTGGTTATAATTATCAAGGAATTAAAGACGATACTTACTCAGGTATTTATGCAGGCTTCACTATTCCCCTATGGAGTAATCGCAATAAAGTAAAAGCGGCTAAGTCTAACGTAGTATTTAAAGAAACCGCAGCGGACTATAGAAAACAATCGGTTTATTTAGGTTTTGAAAAACAATACAACGATTATCATCTGCTGCAGCTTGAATTCAATGAATACAAACTGATATTAGATGGAATGAACAGTGAAGAACTGCTTTTGAAAGCTTATGAATTGGGTGAAATTTCATTTATAGAATACCATATGGAATTGCGTTTCTACCACGATGCAATTGATACTATGTTGAACTACCAAGCAGAACTTTATGCAATTCAATCGGATTTACTAAAACACAATTTATAAAATTATAAAATACTTTATATGAAATACTTAACGTTACTTATCGCGACAATAGCTATACTATATTTTTCTGCTTGCACGAACGACCATAATACAGAAGAACGCAGTCATTCACATGGAACACATGAGCATGGAGATGAAGCAACTCACGTGCATGAACATGAAGATTACGAAGAACACTCTACTAATCCTGAGCAAGAAGAGTATGAGGTAGTTCCAGATAGTGGAACAGTAGGCCAAGAATTACAACAACATTCTGATGAGCACGAACACGAGCATAAACATTAAAAATTAATTGAAATGAGATATTTAATAGTATTCCTAAGCTTAGCAATTTCTAGCTGTCAATCAGGGGCAAACAACGAGCAAGCTCACGCCCATGACGAATTGGGAAATCATATTCAGACTGCAGAAGCTGGTCCTTCAAAAGATTATACAATATGGACAGATAAAACAGAACTGTTTGTTGAGTTTCCTGCATTGATAGTTGGCAAAAACAGTCGCTTTTTAGCTCACCTTACAGCTATGAACAAACACAAAGCTATCCTTAAAGGAAACCTTACAGTAAGCCTAATTAGAGGAAACAAAGGGATTCGACATAAAGTAGAGGCTCCTAGCTTTCCAGGAATTTTTACTCCTATTATTCAGCCAAAAGAATCGGGTGTTTTTCAACTGGTATTCGAACTCAATACACCTGCATATTCCGATCGAATTATTATTGAAAATATAGTGGTATATGCGTCTACTGATGAAGCTAAAAACGCCTTAGGCAATGAGAGAGAAGTAGTTAGTGGTATTTCATTTTTAAAAGAGCAAGCTTGGAAAACAGACTTTCAAACGGTGAAAGTTACTGAAAGTGAGATTTATCAATCCATACTTAGCTCCGGCACTTGGAAGTTAGCTCCTTCTCAATACCGAACGCTTGTAGCTAATTCGAGTGGAATTGTGCGCTTTTCCGAGGGTAATTTGACACGGGGAGCTGCTGTAAAAAAAGGTCAAGTATTAATGAGTATATCCAGTTCGGAATTAACCGACAACAACATGGACGCTAAAATTGAACGTGCAAAAGCAGAATTTGATCAGATGAAATATACCTACAATCGTCAAAAAGAACTTTTTGAAGCTAAGGTCACGCCTAAAGCAGAATTTGATTTAGCTGAACAGGATTACAAAGTTTCTAAAACAAAGTTTGATGCTTTGAACAAGGGGTATTCAGCGGTTGGTAAGAAACTATTCGTTCCTTTCAGCGGATTTGTCTCTTCCATCTCTGTAGGAAACGGTGATTTTGTAAAAGAAGGCACTTCCTTAGTCACGCTATCCAATCAATCTAGTAATATCTTAAATGTTCAAGTTAGTCCTAAACACTTGGCTGATCTTCAAAGTGTGCATGATATATGGTTTAAAAAAACTTCAGGTAAATGGTCTAGTGTGATTCAAAATAAAGGAAAGATATTATCTATAAATAAAGAACTGAGTATTCAAAACCCCTTGCTTAGCGTCTTTGCGGAAGTAAACGAATCCATTGACATGCCAACAGGAAGCGTGACTGAAGTTCAATTTGAAGCGGGCAAATCAGAAAAAGCGCTCGTTATACCTATTACCGCATTGCTTGAAGACTACGGTAAATATTCGGTAATCGTTCAACTATCAGGCGAAAGTTTTGAGCTAAGAAATGTAAACTTAGGAAAACGAAGCGGAGAGAATGTTGAGGTTATTAATGGCTTGAATTTGAATGAAACCGTTGTAAGCGTTGGTGCATATCAAGTAAAAATGGCATCAATGTCAGGACAAGCTCCAGCTCATGGTCACGCACACTAAAAACCCACAACATGCTCAATAAAATTCTATCATTTTCTTTAAAAAACAGATTTCTAGTATTGTTAGGTGCTGCTATTTTATGTGCTGTCGGAACATATATCGCCAGAAACATGAATGTAGATGTGTTTCCAGACTTAACAGCACCTACTGTTACCATACTTACCGAAGCTCATGGAATGGAATCCGAAGAAGTAGAGAAATTAGTTACCTATCAGCTCGAAACCGCCATGAATGGTTCTCCAAATGTTAGACGAATTCGCTCTTCTTCCGCCGCTGGTATTTCTATTGTTTGGATCGAGTTTGCATGGGGAACTGATATTTATCGCGCTCGTCAAATAGTAAGCGAACGTATTCCAATGGTTAAAGAGAAATTACCTGAAGGAGTCAGCACGCCTACCCTGGCGCCTATTTCTTCAATTATGGGAGAAATTATGCTTTTGGGTATCCGTTCAGATAGCTTATCTCCAATGGAATTGCGCACATTGGCGGATTGGACCATTACTCCACGATTAAAATCTATCAGTGGAATTGCCAATGTGATTGTAATTGGTGGTGAATACAAACAATATCAAGTACTAGCTGATCCGCAAAAACTGAAGCACTATCAAATAAGCCTAACCGATTTGCTACAGAGCGTAAAACAGAGCAATCTAAATATATCAGGTGGTGTTATCAATCAATATGGAAATGAATACCTCGTCAAAGGAAACGGCAGAGCATATGATATTGAGCATTTGCAAGAAGCTGTTGTAAAGTACATCAATGGTCAATCCATTAAAATCAAGGACGTTGCAAATGTTCAAATAGGTCAGGCAGATAAAATTGGAGAAGGATCAATTAACGCGTCTCCTGCAGTTATCCTTACCATTTCAAAGCAACCCTCAGTGAATACATTAGAACTGACTAACCAGCTTGATGAGGCGATAACGGAACTAAAAACAACGCTTCCAGCTGGAGTGGAGATAGAAAATCAGATTTTTCGTCAAGCAACTTTCATAGAAGCTTCGATTAGCAACCTAAATCAAACACTTCTTGAAGGGGCTCTATTTGTGGGCATTGTGCTTTTAATTTTCTTAATGAACTGGAGAACGACTGCTATATCTCTAATTGCAATTCCAGTTTCTTTATTGACATCCATAATTGTTCTCAAGTTAATGGGTTATACCATGAATACGATGAGCCTCGGCGGCATGGCAATAGCAATAGGCGCGCTAGTAGATGACGCCATAATAGATGTAGAGAATGTCTACAAACGGCTTCGAGAAAACTATCAAAAGCCCAAATTGGAGCAACTGCCCGTTTTGGAAGTTGTAAAACAAGCCTCCATCGAAATTAGAAGTTCAATCATTATCGCTACGCTAATCATTATTGTCTCGTTTATTCCGCTTTTCTTCCTTAGTGGTATGGAAGGCAGGCTACTTCAGCCTTTAGGAATTGCTTTTATTACATCAGTAATCACTTCACTAATTATAGCACTAACCCTCACTCCTGTCCTTTGCTCATATCTTCTTAAGGGAAGTAAAAATACCGGCAAATTGAAAGGAACTAGCGTTGAGGTCTGGCTTCAAAAGCACTACTCAATCCTGTTAGATCGAGTTTTAAATTTCCCGAAGGTGACAGTTGCCATCACTTTTGGAATTTTTCTTTTGAGTATGGGCGTATTTACCCAATTGGGCAGAAGCTTTTTACCCGAATTTAATGAGGGTTCTTTGGTTATCAGTGCAGTTGGTGTTCCTGGAATGTCGATTGAAGAAAGCAATAAGAATGGGAAAATGATTGAACGCTTATTACTTGAAATGTCAGAAATAACAGTGGTAACACGAAGAACTGGCCGAGCTGAACTCGATGAACACGCTCAAGGGGTAAATGCATCTGAAATTGACGCTCCATTCGAATTAATAGGTAAAACAAAAACGGCCTTTTTCAGTGAGGTAAGAAAAAAGCTTAGCGCTGTACCGGGAGTCAATATTACATTGGGACAGCCCATTGCGCATAGAATTGACCACATACTTTCTGGCACTAAAGCAAAAATTGCAATTAAAATTTATGGTAATGATTTGCAACAGCTCTTTGCTTTGGGTAAACAAGTTGCAGAAAGCATTCAGTCAATTAACGGGATTATCGATGTGGCAGTTGATCAACAAATCGAGGTTCCTCAACTGCGTATTATTCCAAAAAGACAGCTGTTGTCTGCTTATGGAATGACGGTTGGTGATTTGATGCATCAAGTAGACATTGCATTTGCTGGTGAAAAAGCCGGCGAAATCTATGAAGGTCAGCATTACTTCGATATTATCGTACGGTTTCAGAAAAAAGACAGAAACAGCATGGGGTCGATTAAAAACGCACTGATTAGTTTGCCTGAAGGTGGAAATATTACTTTGGATCAGCTGGCTGATGTCGTTTCCTTAAGCACTCCAAATACTATAAGTAGGGAGAAGGTACAACGTAAAATCGTCGTTGCTGCTAATGTGCAGGAAAGAGATTTGAGAGGAGCTGTTAGAGAAATACAATCTAATTTAGCTCAAAATATTAATCTACCTATTGGCTACAGAATTGAATACGATGGGCAATTTGAGAGTGAATCTAAAGCATCTAAAAGACTTCTAATTACTGCCCTAATTGCTATAGTTATTATCTTGCTACTGCTCTACTTTGAGTTTAAAGATTTAAAGTTGGCGCTCGTCGTTCTGTTGAATTTACCGTTGGCATTAATTGGAGGAGTTTTCATTGTATATTTTACTTCAGGCATTATTAGCATTGCTACAACGATTGGCTTTATTAGTCTATTTGGAATTGCCACTCGAAACGGAATTCTACTGGTGTCGCGCTATGAAAATCTAAGAGCGGAAGGTCTAATTGGAAATACATTGCTAAAGTCAGGAGCATTGGATCGGTTGAATCCGATTCTAATGACAACATTCACTACTGGCATGGCTCTAATTCCTTTAGCCTGTAATGGCGCGCAAGCCGGAAATGAAATCCAAAGCCCCATGGCAATTGTGATACTAGGTGGTTTGCTATCTGCTACCGTTTTGAATCTTTTTGTGATTCCATGCATTTATAAATTGCTTCATTTAAAAACAGCGTAATTTTTGTGAAACAATAAAATAAATGAATCATAAAAAGTTGGTATGTGACACAAATTTTTTTAGTCTTAAGATTTGATTATAAAATCAATTTTTAATTTATTAGAACATGTTTACAATGAACTTTATTGCAATTAAACCGATTTAAACGAATTTAAACGATAGATTTACTTATTATTTAACTGAGTATAAAATCAACTCTTGAATTATTGCATCGTATGAAAGATCCAAGAGCCCTTATTCTTTATAGTGATTATTTATCCGATATAGCTGTTCCCGTTCTAAATAAAGCTGGAATAAAATATTTTGCATCGAAAATAGACATTACTGTTAGTATTGATGAAAAACTTGCTAAGATCTACCCGAGTTTAATAATAATTGAATGTTATAGAAACAAAAAGGAGAATTTAAGACTCTTGAAGAAGTGCATTACCGCATTTAAAAACTCGAATATCGTTTTTGTAACTGAATCCGGAGAACTTAACAGTTGTATTAAATTGATAAAAGCGGGCGCTGATGAGGTTATTTTTCGTTCAGAAATAGCCGCAAAAATTAATTTATTCAAAGAACTTGCAGGGTCGTTGAATTATAAAAAAAGCGCTGTAGAGAACGATTCTCAAAACGTAGCTAATATTGGTAGCTGGATATTCAACATGGAACAAAATGAACTCTTTTGGTCAGATATAACCAAGAGACTGCATGAGGTTCCTGAAAACTATGCACCGAATATCGAAGACGCCATTAATTTTTATAATGAAGGTTGGAGTCGAGACAAATTATTGGGATCATTTAATGAACTCACGCAAACAGGAAAAAAAGTTAAATTGGAATTGCCTTTAACTACTGCAAAAAATAATAAAATATGGGTGAGTGCAAAAGGTGAGGCTCAATTTATTGGCGAAAAATGCGTTCGTCTTTTTGGAACATTTCAAGATATTACTGCTCAAAAACTACTTGAAAAGCAATTGAGGGATTCCGAACTCAAATATCAAAAGGTTGTTGAAGCTTCAAGTGATATTATTTGGGAAATTGAGATAGGAACAGCTGTCGTTCATTACGTTAATATTAATAGTGCTAAAACAAAATCTTTTCAGGAATTTAGATTAGGACGTTTCTTAAGACTAATACATGATGAAGATCGATCTAGATTTATTAAAAGCATGAGAAATAATATTTTAAACCCTGAACTTAACACCTGGAATTGTCAATATAGAATAAAAAATAGAACAGGTAATTATGTTTGGATTGATGATAATGCCTCAATAATCAGAAATAGAGAGGGAAAAGCCTTAAGAATTATAGGAGCCGCAAAAAATGTTACAGAAAAAAAGAATTACATAAAGAAGGTAGAAAATCAGAACGCTGCTTTTCAAAAAATCAGTTGGACTCAATCCCATATCTTAAGATCACCAGTGGTAAATATTTTAGGATTGTTAGGCTTATTAAAAGCGGAATTAAAAGCTAATACTCAACCCAAAGAAGTTAAAGAAATTAAAGAAATTATATCACTACTGGATTTTGCGGCGCATAAGCTTGATAAAACTATTAAAGAAACGGTAAAGCAATCTAGTGAAGCGCTAGAAGTAATAGAAAGCGAGGGCTTCCTTTCAAGTAACCCAACTATTTCAATTGAAGAAGGCACCTTTTTATAGAAGATAATTCCCGTAGCTGAAGAAAATACTCCTAGTGCAACTGGATCTAAATTATTCTTTTGGCATGCTAAGGAATGGATTGAAGTACAAATCTGAATATTAAAAATATTTTCCTTAGTTAAACATTGTTTCCCAGTAACTTTTTAGGAAAAAACCATATTAACATTATGGAAATGCCTTTTTGCCATAGACCATAAGTGCATTCCATACTTTAGAATTGCCACGTGCATCAAGTATTTCGGTATGTGTAATATTATCCTCAGAAACCAGTTCTTCAATCCCGAACTCTTTAAGCAGTTCGATTAAGATTTCTGAGTTTCCGTACTTCCAATTTTCGGTTTTCTGGAAATTCAATGGGCTTGTCAAAACAAATAGTCCTCCTGGTTTGAGAACGGCAATAATTTGTTCAAGAACTAACCGTACATCTCCTACTCTATCAATTAAAAAGGTATTTATAACCACATCAAATGAATGGGACTTGAATGGCAATTTCAAAGCATCACCTTGCATCAAATGCACATTAGGCAGGTGTTTACCAATCACCTCAAAAGGAGCTAATCCTGAAGATGAAAGATCAATTTGAAGTTGCTCTCCATCCAACAAAATTTGTTTTGCTCTTCGCAGCATATTTAAAGAATAATCAAAGCCAAAAAAATAATCATTGTCAAAAAGCGTCGAAGCATCATATAGTGTTCTTCCAACTCCGCAGCCAACATCCAAAACGAATAAAGGATTTGAATTGGTTTTGAATTCTTTTAAAAGAACATCATTAATTCTAGAATAGACACTTTTAGTTTCATTTTGAGTGTGAACATCAGTATAAGCCAAACAAGTGTAGAAGTCAATATTATCGGCAATACTCTCGTACTTATCCTGAGCACTTTCGGCTGTGCTTTTTGGAGAAAAACAGAGAATTCCATCTTCTATGGAATAGGAATCCTTTAATTCTTCTTTAAGCAGTTGTTGAATATCAAACATCAATGATGCGTTTAATTTTAAACCACCAAATTATACCATTTTTTAATTTCTTGAAGTAACTGTTAATACTGAAAATTCAAATAAGCATTACTACGACTATCTATCCAGATAGTATTGCTTTTTCTACAAGTAAATTAGGTAGGTTTTGGTTCATGTAATTTTTTAGGGATTTGTTGGTTTTAAAAATCCATGGCCATTTTTTTGTAGCCTCAGGTAATTCTCGCAAAGACGAATATCTGCATTCGTAAACACTATTAATTAATAAATGTTGAGATTCCCTTTTTCAAGGGAATGACGAATCGTTTTAGTTTTGAGCCGAGGAAGAATGAGTAACTTAATTTCCGAAAACCAAAGGTACCAACCAATAAACCAACGTACTCAATAGCACAATAGTTGCGATATTTAAGACAAAACCAACCCGCATCATTTGTTTGATTTTGATTTGTCCGCTGCTGTAAACCACAGCATTAGGAGGCGTAGAAATTGGCATCATAAACGCACAACTCGCGGCTAGAACAACTGGAACAGTCAGCTCAAAAGGATTAACGCCTAATTGGTCACTAATTCCAAAAACTACAGGAATTAAAACCGTAACTAAAGCCACGTTACTCATAATTTCAGTGGCAAACAGACTCAGCGTAGCCAATCCAATAATTAATAACAGCAAACTAACTGTTAAGTTACTAGCGACAAAATCTCCTACAATATCAATTGCTCCAACGGATTGAAGTCCTGCAGCTAAGCTTAACCCACCGCCAAAAAGCAATAAAATTCCCCATGGTAAATCTTTCATTGCTTTCCAATTCAGCAAAAACTCACTTGAACTCAACTGCACAGGAAGACAAAACATAAGTAACCCCCCAATCATGGCTATGGAGGTGTTATTTAGCACTACACTGCCAAAAATCAGAGTATTTACTTGCCCCTTGAACATCCACAATGAAGCAGTAAGCACAAATACTGAAAGCACCATAGACTCGGCCTTTTGCATTTTCCCCAATGCTGATAATTCATTAGCAATAAGCTGCTTTGCGCCTTCTATTTTAGGCAATTGGATTTTAATCATGCCTTTGGTCAGAACAAAATAAGTTATGGTCAACATTAGAACTCCAAACGGAACTCCGATTAGCATCCATTCTCCAAAGCCGATTTCAATTTGGTAGTGTTCCGACAAAAAACCAGCAAAAACGATATTTGGAGGAGTTCCGATAAGCGTCATAGTTCCTCCGATATTAGCGGAATATGCGATGGCCAGCATTAGTGCTAAACCAAATTTCTTATATTCCTTAGTTTCTTCTTGCTGCTTAAGCAACTGCATTACGGACATGGCAATTGGCAACATCATTACAGTGGTTGCCGTATTGGAAATCCACATACTCAAAAAAGCGGTAGATATGCTGAACCCAAGAATAATTCCTGTTGGTTTAGTTCCAGTTATTTTGATAAGATTGAGGGCGATGCGCAAGTGTAATTTGCGTTTTTCCATTGCTAAAGCAATAATAAATCCTCCCATAAAAAGGAAAATTATTGGATTGGCATAAGGCTGAAAAGTTTCTTTGACCGAGAAAATACCTAAAGCTGGGAAAAGCACCATTGGTAAAAGTGCGGTAACGTAAATGGGAACGACTTCAGCTATCCACCAAAGGATCATCCAAAAGGCAACACCAAGCATCAATAAAAGACTGGAATCTTGATAATTAGTATGCATCAGCAGACTAACCAACCAAACGAATGGTCCAAGGAAAAAAGAAATTTTTTGAAAGGTTGACATACTACAATCTCTACTATTTTTTAATCACAGCAAAATACACTAATTGGTATTAAAATGAACGAAACAAAGTGATTTGAATTGATCCAAACAGCGAATTAATCTCACCGATTATTTTTAAAAAGACGCTATTTATGTTGTCTTCAAATCACTTTTGCTACTTAGTTGAGCTGGAACACATTCAGCTTAAAAGTGAACGATAAAAGAAGCTTTTATAGAATGCACTGCAATAGCTAGTTTGAAATGGAAAAGTAATCCAATAGCTTTACTACAAACATTCAATTCGAACACTTACTCAAAAAAAAAGCTCCTTTCCTGCTAAACGCAAGAAAGGAGCTTTAAAAATTGAATTATTATCCAGTAACTATTCTTCGCCTATCTATTTAAAGTTATACGGCGTGCTGCATTTCCTTTTGCAGACGTAAGCGAAATAAAATACATTCCCGGTGCTTCGTTACTCAAATCAAATTGACCTTGGTAAATTTCTGGCATATTATGAAGATCTTCTTTGTACACAATACTGCCTTGAGCGTTCATTATGTGCAACTGAACACTAACTCCTTCCATTCCTTCAATGACTGCATTTACAAGTCCATTAGTAGGATTAGGATAGAATATCAAAGAAGAAGTTGTCATTACAGTTTCATCAATACTTACACAAACTGCTTCATAATTTACATTGATCGTATCGCTATAAGAACAAGCAGCGTTTGTTGCTGAATCAGTGACCAAAACAGACCAATCAGCTGCTGTTGCAACACTTATATTTTGTGTAGTATCTCCATTACTCCATTTGTACAACATGTTGCTCAACTTCGGATCCAACAATACTGTTGCATCTCCACAAATTGAAGTGTCTGATCCTAAAGTAAAGATTGGATTTGTCTCAACAACTATGTTTTGCGAAGCAGAATCTTGACAACCAATACCATCGATAAACTTATAAGTAATTAGATGTGTTCCAATCAAAGCAGTGTCTGGACTAAAAATACTATCGGTTACTCCAGTTCCTGCATAAGTTCCACCTAAAGGTAAACCTTCGATTAATGTTCGATTTGAATCCAATGCACAAGTATAACCTAAGTTACTCAGTGCAGCTGAAGGTGCTGCACTAACCATTACATTCTGTGCTGTTGAATCGCTACAATTGTTTCCATCATTATAGACATAAGATACTATGTGACTTCCTGCTCCTGATGCAATTGGATCAAAGCGATTTCCAGTAACTCCAGCACCACTATAAACGCCACCAGCTGGTGTTCCTTGATTCAGTGCTATGGTAGCAGAATTATCGCAGATAAAGTTGCTTAAAATAGTGGATAAAATCACTTTAGGTAAACTGTCTACTGTTGATGTGATTTTTGATGAATCACCACAGCCATTGACATCTGCAAATACATAAGACAGTGTATAGCTTCCTACTCCTGCAGTAATCGGATCAAACTGATTTCCGCTTACTCCAATTCCTGAGAAGCTTCCGCCTGTTGGAATAGCAATCAAGTTAATAACTGGTGCATCAATACAAACTTTAATAGTTTGAGCAAATATTACTCTTGGCACTGAGTCAACTGTTCTTGTTTGAATGGCATTATTTACACAACCATTGCTATCCGTAAAGGTGTAAACCAAGGTATCTGTTCCAGCTGCAACTGGTGTGAAAATTCGGTTATTCACATTCACTCCAGAATAAACACCACCTGAACCTATTGGTAATCCACCCATCAAAGAATCAGGACCTGCATTCAAGCAAATATTATTTATTGCTGAAAAGCTTACTACTGGCAATCCATTCACCTTAGCAGTAAATTGTGTTGAGTCTGAACATCCGTTAACATCGGTAAATGTATACAGTAAATTATGTGTTCCTGCACCAGACACATTTGGGTCGAATACATTTGAAGTGATTCCCACTCCAGAATAACTTCCACCTACAGGCAAACCACCGCTTAATGCAAGTACTCCTGCATCAATACAACGATTGGCCAAAGCACTCATTGTTACAACAGGCACTGAATCAACTATAACTGCAGCCGTATCGACTACCGTACAATTATTAGCATCAGTAAAACTATAGTACAATCTGACGCTTCCTCTGCCACTAATTGATGGATCAAAATTACCTGCGCTAACTCCGGATCCAGAATAAACTCCTCCAGTTGGAGTTGCTCCACTCAATGCTTTTGCACTTGCATTAGCACACAACGCAGCTGGATTGGCAAAGCTCACTATAACTTGATTTGGCTGTGTAATATTAACTGAAGCCGTATCAATACATCCCTTACTATCAGTAACAGTAACGGTATAATTATTAGCTATTAATAAGCTTGCATTGGCAGTCGCGTTGTTGTTACTCCATAAGTAATTATATCCTGTACTTCCGCCTACAGCTGATGCAGTTGCAGCGCCATCGCTAAATCCAAAACAACTCACATTTGAATCCAACACAATTGAGGCAACTAACACTGCAGGCTGAGTAATAGCGATTGAAGCCGAATCAACACATGATTTAGCATCAGTAATAATAACTGAATAACTCGCTGGTCCTAGTTTGTTAATACTAGGCGTTGTCTTAGAATTACTCCAAGCATAAGTGTATGCACCAGTACCTCCAGTAGCGGCAGCCTTTAAAACTCCATTGCTATCTCCATTACAAGTAATTATTGAATCTAGAGTGACAGAAGCAATCGGATTTGGGCTAACATATACCGTATCTGAAATAGAACTACAACCTTGTTTGGAAGTAACTATTGCAGAATAATTACCAATAGTTGCTGCGGTATATTTAGGAACTACTGAAGAATCAGCAGCTGCGCCATTGAGTGTCCAAATAATTTTTGAAGCATTTGATGCACCGGTAAGCGAAATTTTACCACCTACACATTTTGAACTTGAACTATCAAAAGCAGCAGTTAAGACTCCTGAAGGAGTCAATGTAATGTTTACACTATCCGAGCAACCATTAGCATCAATAACTGTTATAGTATAAGTTCCATTTGCTAAATGTGATTGATTTCTATATTTTGAACCATTACTCCATGCATAAGAATAACCTCCAGTTCCTCCTGTTTGAGCAACCGTTACTTCACCATTTGTTGAATTCCCACAAAATGGACTAGTATTAACTGTCGCACTTGCTACTAATGCAGGTGTTGCGACAATGGTGACTGTTGAGCTGTCTTTGCAGCCTATACTGTCTATAACATTTACTTTATAAGTACCAGGAGCTAAATTCGAAATACTTGTTGAACTGGAGGCTCCGGTATTGTTCCATAAAACGGTTACAGGACCTGTATTACCTACGGTAATAACTTCGGCAGACCCATCATTTATTCCATTACAAGAAGTGTTGTTGTGTTTAATTGCTGACCCAAAGACACAGCTAGAATCCGCTAAAATTCTAAACAATTGATTTCTACCTATTCCTTGGTAAGAGTAATTGCCAGATGCAGCAACTAACAGTTTATTGTCAGGATAAAGCAACATAGAACCAGCGTTTATGTGGCTTACAAAGCTAACACCTGGCACCCAACTCGCATCCACACTTCCGTTGTTATTCAAGCGTACAATTTTTGAACGAGTAGCACCTCCAAAACTGGTAAACCGACCCATAATCATGAATTTACCATCAGATTGTCTCACCATATATTTAATCTGGTTATTTGGGCCCGAAGTAGAAAACGAATTGTCTTTTGCTCCTGTGCTATCCAATCGAATTATTTGATTGGCTCCCGCACCATTGAACTGTGAAAACGCACCGGAAAGTAAAATCTTTCCATTAGGCTCAATGATTATTCCAGCCCAAACGTGATTATTAAATCCAGTTCCTAAATTGGTATTAAAAGCGCCATCCACAGTTCCATCTGTATTTAGTCGAACTAAACGCGGTACCGCTGTTCCGTTATAATTAGTAAATGAACCTCCTATAACCAGTTTCCCATTCGCTTGTAATTCCACTTTATAGGGAACTCCGTTAAATCCAGAGCCATAAGTAAAATCATTGTCTATGGTTCCGTCCGGACTCAAACGCACAATGTATTTACATGCTGTGCCATTGTAAGAGGTGAAGTTTCCAATACAAACTATTTTACTGTCGGGCTGAATTACTAAGTTTTGAACAGTACTATTGAATCCTATTCCTTTAGGAAAAGAAGTATCGGCTTTACCGGTACTATCCAACCTAAGTATGTTAGATGCATCTTTACCGCCATAAGTACCTATCCAACCACCTACTACCAGTTTTCCATCGGCTTGCATTTCCATGTCGTTTGCCCCATTAGAAAGTGTAAATCCTTCCGAGTTAAAAGTTGGATCAATTTCTCCTTTAGTTGAATCAATTCGAACTAACATTTTTGCTGGCCTACCATTGTAAATGCTAAATGAACCTCCCATGAGGATTTTACCATCAGATTGGAATATCATGGTGGTTGGTGCCTGGTTTGGACCTGTTACTGATCCATATGTACCGTCATTATTCCAATCATCGTTTAACCTTGCCAAAATTGTGGCTTGTACTCCGTTGATTGAACCGAATGCACCTGCAATAATTAATTTTTTAGTTGTCGTTTGGTATTCAACCTGATCAATGTTATTGTTGATCGTAGTGCTAATATTTTCATCCCATACACCAGAAGAGTTTAGGCGAATAATGCGTGAAACTGCTTTGCCTTTGTAAGTTCGCATGTCTCCAACTATAATAATATCTCCGCTTGGTAATAATGTAACATCATTTGGGTTTTTATTCCCAAATCCGGGTTGAGTATTGTTGTAAAAAGCGGTATCCAAACCACCGTTAACTTTAATTCGGGCAATTTTT
Organism: uncultured Flavobacteriales bacterium; assembly: GCA_913020435.1. Lineage (GTDB taxonomy): Bacteria > Bacteroidota > Bacteroidia > Flavobacteriales_G > Salibacteraceae > UBA6770. The sequence continues at coordinate 29,387 of CAJVZZ010000016.1, forward strand.
CTTACGTTAAGGCCCTCGACCATACCATAGGCACCTATGGCAACAATTTTATCGTCCGACTGAATTTTTATTTCACCAACTGCATAATTAAAACCCCCATTAGCAAAACTAAAAGTAGTGTCTAATGCACCGCTTGTATCCAATCGGCACATACGATAAACTGCAGTGTTGCTCGTACCATGAGTGGTAAACCAACCAGCAATTATAATTTTTCCATCAGATTGAAAATCAATCGCTTCTACATTTCCATTAACTCCTTCGTATGCATTAAAACCAGTATCAATTGAACCATTAGATTCCAGACGAATAATGCGATTAGCAGTTGTTCCATTATAGGTTGTAAACCAGCCACCAATAAGTAGTTTCCCATCTGATTGAACAGCAATACTGTAAACACGATTGTTGAATCCTGTTCCAATTTTAAACGAAGTATCCAGACTACCATCAGTGTTGATTCGAGCTAAATATTTCCGTCCTACGTTGTTGTAAGCACTAAAAGCACCACCAATTAACACTTTACCATCTGGCTGAACCGCAACAGAGGTTACCGCGCTGTTTGCTCCTATTGGACATTTAAATGTGGTATCTATTTTTCCATCGGGAGTTAACTTAGCAACTCTGCCAACAGCTGTATTTTCATAGCGAGTAAACTGTCCACCTGCTATTAAACTTCCATCCGACATTATAGCCGTAGCGTAAATGACGTTCTGAAAACCGGCTCCGGCTTTTTGTCCGTTGTCTAAAACACCAAACCGTTGATCTAAAGAGGCTGGTGCTTGAGCAAAAAGTGCGCTACCAGCAAATAGCAGGGAAATTGCAAGTAAATAGCTTCGTGTAATGTTTTTTGAATAGAGAAATGCTTTCATAATAAAGTAGTTAAGGCAGTTTTAGTATTTTATGTGATACGAATTTATTCGTTCAAATATTAAACGGCAAAAGTACTATGAGCATTTGCTGCCCTTTAATTACTAACCTTACAATTACATTACATATAACAGATAATACAGATTGATTGGGAGATTTATTGTTTGAGTGGTTTGTGAGTTTATTAATTCAAGATTTTAGGGTCTTCAAAAAATTGCGTAGAGAACGATTGTCTTTTATATTTAGCTTATTTCTTATACGAGAAAATCCAACGTTTACACTGTTTGGACTTTTCTTGATTATTATGGCGATTTCGACAGGTGTAAACCCCAAAACCATAAATGTTGTTAGAATTTTATCGTTTTTAGTTATTTCACTGCATTGTGCCTCTAGCTTTTGGTAAAAACTATTGTGAATATGATCGAATTTATTCTCCAATTCAACTAATGAAATTTGGTTTTCCTGTTGTTTCAAATAAGCAAGAGAGTTGTGTAATAAACGTTTCCCATTATCATCTAAATGGGGTTTTAGAGCTGCTAACTTTTGCTTAAGATCAAATGCCTTGTTTTCATTGTTAATGTGGGAATTGATACTAGAGGCTAATTCCTGTTCTTTGCTGTCTAATTCATTTTTCAGCTGCAGGATATCGAATTGGTGCAGTTCTTCTTGTGCTATTAAGTAAATCTCTTTTTGTAAGTTAATTTCCTTTGTATAATCAGACATTTCTAACACCGTTCTAATACGTGCAATCAGTTCAACTTCATCAATAGGTTTTCTGATATAATCAATAGCTCCAGAGGAAAGCGCCACATCCAAATCTTCAGAATTAACCATTATTCCTGTTGCCATAATTACAGGAATATCCTTTGTTATTTTGTCTTTTTTCAATGCTTTTATGAGCTCAATACCGTTCATTACGGGCATTTCCCAATCCGTTAATATTAAATCAGGAACTACTTCTAATGCTATAGTCAATGCCAATTGAGCATTATTAGCATTTAGTAATTCATACTTAACAGGTCTAATCGCTAACAGATATTCATTGATGATTTTAATATTCAATGGATCGTCGTCAACTATTAATAGGGTTTTAACGCTCATTGATCAATACTAAGTTAATTAGCTGCTCATATTTTTGCTCATTTGAAACGTAAACGGCATTCTTTATTTCTGTAATCCAATCTAATGCTGCTTGATCCTTTTGAGGGTAAGAATTCAAACATTGAACGATATTACCTCCCTCATAAAACTTATATGTTTTTAGCTCTTCTGCTATTGGTTTTAAGCTATCTCTTGTCACTGAGTTAAATGTGACAAGAGGAATATTACGCCCCTCGAAACTAGATGAGCTTAGCGGTTTTTGTTGATTTATTTTAAGGGCAAAACTAATTCGAGAGCCTTCACCAGCTTTAGAGTCAATTAATAGTCGAGTGTCATGAGCATCAAGCGCTAACTGACAATATTGCAATCCTATACCTGTCGAATATTTATCGCTCCCCTTCTCTACCAAAACTTGCTCTGAATTCTGCAGCTTTTGAAGTATTTCATAAGAAATTCCCGCGCCACTGTCTTCAATTACTAACTCTAGAAACTGGTCATCAATTGCGGTTGCAGAAATTGATATATCACTGTTTAAAGCTGAATACTGCACAGAGTTTGACAGTAAATTAATGAGTACACGCTCAATTAAACTTACATCGCATAAAACAACAGTATCAAAACCCAGGTTCTTTTTGATTTTAAGATTCTTATGTTTAATTGATAATTCAATAAATGCGAGTGCACGATCGACTAATTCATTTAGACTTATGGCTTGTTTACTTACTGCAATTTTATTGTCTTGTAATTGCTGAACATCCAAAATATTCATTACCAAATTCAACATTAATTTGGCTGAATACTCGATAGCTTTTGAATGCTCGTTTTGATTGGATTGCCTTGCTGAATTTACGATACTGCCCAACGGATTTTTTAAATCGTGCACCAACATACTAGTAAGCTTATCTTTAAAAACCCCCATTGCTATTAGTTTTTCATTTGCAGAAAAAAGCTCCAATGCTTTCTTTTCGATTTCATCGCGCTGTTGGTCAATTTCTGCTGTTCGCTCTCTAACCTTCTTTTCTAAAATTATTTTCTCGTTTTCAAATCTTTTAATCCTCGAAAGAACATAGAACGTGATGATTAAAATTACCGATACCGCAAGACTTAAAATAAACCACCATGTTTGCCAAAACGGAGGTGTAATTGTAATGTTTATGGAATGAACTTCAGACCACACAGCATCTCTATTGGAGCCTTTAACAAGTAATTTGTAGTTTCCTGACGGCAAACTAGTGTAGGTAACTGAGTTTTTGGAGCCATCAAATACCCAATCTTTATCAAAGCCTTCTAGTTTGTGCGCATATTCATTCTTTTCAGGTTGATTGAAGTCTAAAGAAGCATAGGCAATACTAAAAACCTGTTCTTCATAGGATAGCTCTAATTCGCCTAAGCAACTTATATCATTGGGTAAAAAATAGGACTGCTCAATTCTTGTTACTTTATTTGATGTTGAAGGTAAGTCCGATTTTACAGAAACCAGTTCATTCATCACTTTTAATGAGGTAAATGCAAGTTTTGGAGGCATACTTTTAGCAGTCATGCTATCGGGATGAAAACGTGTTACAGCATTAAATCCACCAAAATAAAAATAGCCACTAGCTCCTTTATGAGCAGAACAAAGAGAAAATTCACTTTGCTGAATTCCATCGTATTGATCGTATGTTTTAATCTGAGGTATTAGAGCAGTTTCTCCTATAATTTGAAAGCTACAAATACCATTAACAGTGCTTATCCAGAGCTTACCACTATTATCAATCAAAAGTCCAGAGAGCCTGTCATTGGGCAAACCATCTTGACTGGAATATTTGGTGTATAGAAAAGTTCCATTATCTCTTTCCACTCTTATCAGTCCTGTGGTTGTTGTTACCCAAAGTTTGTTTTCAGCATCTTCTTGAATCCCCGTGATGCTAGTCCCATTATCTGGTGCAAATTGCCCTTTACTTCTATAAAATTTTTCAGTCTTTTCATCTATTCGATTAAGTCCACCAGTGCCTGTCCCAACCCATATGTTAGCGAATTTATCTTCATATAATACCATTATAGTGTTATCAGACAGTGAATTACTATCCTTTGGATCGTTTTGAAATACGGTAAATGTTTTCGTTTCAGGCTGATAAAGATTCAAGCCTTTCCCATATGTACCAAACCACAATCTACCTTTTTTATCTTTTAACGCACATCGAATCCCTCTTTCAGATATCGAGCCCTTCTTCGATGCATCAGAAGCAAAAACCTCAGACTTCTTTGTATTTTCATTATACCTTAATAGGCCGTCTATAGTTCCTCCAAGCCATATAATGGAATCGTTTTCTCTTAGCAAACAATACCCACCCAAGGTAAAAGCTGTTTGAACTTGAGTTATTGACTTTAATTTTTTATCCCAAGTCAATAAACCTCTACTTCCACTAACTAGGTACACTTTAGACCCAAATTCACTGATTCCGTTTATTGAACCCATTGAAGCCGCTCGATTTACAGAATCTATTATTTGGATGTGTTCCATTTTTTCAGAATTAGGCTTGAATCTACTCAACCCTGATTTATAACTACCCACCCATATCAATCCGCTGCGGTCTGCAAACAATGGCAGTACGGCATTAGATGCCAATGACAGTTTATTATCCTTCTCCTGTTTATACTTATTGGAAGTGCCGTTTCTGGCATCCAGTTTATAAACTCCTTTATTCCAAACAGTAAACCAAATTGAATTCGGATACCTTGGATCTACAACCATATCCCTAATAAACGCACCCGTAATAAACTCTTGATCTTGGTATAAATACCGTTCTACAGTTTGAGTAAGTGTATTCAATCGAAAAGCTCCGTTTGCATAACTGCCTATCCAAAGAACAGAATCTTGATTGAGCAGGCTCATGGCTCTATAGCTATCTAAACCGTCGATTAGCTTTATGGATTTAATATTCTTGGTAATTGGATCAAAGTGATATAAGCCGCCGTCGAAAGCTCCTAACCAAAGTGTTCCATCATTATTCACGGATATTTTTCTTATGTCTTTGCAATTTCGCCCTAGCTGCCTACTAAATATCCCTTGATAGGAAGTGATCGTTCCCGTTTTCGTATCAAAGTATTTAAGCCCACCGCCAAAAGTGCCTATCCATAAATTCGAATTTTCATCCTCAGTTATACTCCAAACGGAGTTGTTTTGAAACAAACTGTCCTTATGCGATGCAAAAGCGTAATTCTCAAAAGTTCCTTTTTTTTTGTTGAATTTAGATATTCCACTTCCATTAGTTCCTAACCATAGAGTGCCTTTGGAATCTTCGTAAATGCAGTTCAGGAAATTATTTGACATGGAGTTACTGTCTCCATCTTTATGCAAGTAATGCATGAAGGTTTTTCCATCCCAACGATTCAACCCAAATTCAGTAGCAACCCAAATAAAGCCTTGTCGGTCTTGGGTGATATCGTAAACAGAATTTTGAGACAGCCCATCTCTAACGTCCAAATGATAAAAACTAGCATCATTTTGAGCATTGATCGAACCTGCAAAAAACAAAATAAGCGCAACAATAACTGCACTATTTTTAGTGCACAAAGCAAGTAATTGGTTTAAAGAAGTGTAGGAATATTCCAAGTACCAAAGGTTGTCCAATAACCACTCGGTTTTTTATATTAATTGAACACGAACTGAGTTTGTTGATCGCTAATTTTTAGGCTAGCGAACTCAGGACCTCTAGCTTCAATTTTGTAATCGAATTGTATGAAAAACATGGAAATCAATAAATCTGAATCATCCGTAATTTATCTATCCTATCATTTCAACGTGTTTTATTAGAACATAATAACTAGCCTCACAAAACCAACCATAAGTAACCTAATTCGCCTCAGCAAAAAACTCGTAGAAATGGGGAATTGTTTCAATACCTTTTAGGTAATTGAATACTCCAAAATGTTCGTTTGGTGAATGTATAGCATCGCTATCCAAACCAAATCCCATAAGAATAGATTTTGATTTCAATTCTTGCTCGAACAAGGCTACAATTGGAATGCTACCTCCAGAACGAACCGGAATTGGTTTCTTTCCAAACGTAGTTTCGTAAGCTCTGCTTGCTGACTTGTATGCATGATCGTTAGTATGCGTTACATAACCATGTCCGCCATGATGCGAGGTTACTTTTACCTTTACACTTTTTGGTGCAATAGCTATAAAGTGCTTTTCGAATAATTCTGAAATTTCGTCTGGAGTTTGTCCTGGAACTAAACGCATTGAGATTTTTGCATTTGCTTTTGAAGCAATCACCGTTTTAGCTCCTTCACCAATATAACCACCCCATATTCCATTTACATCCAATGTTGGACGAATAGAGTTACGTTCCATAGTTGAGTAGCCTGTCTCTCCATGCACGTCGTTCATATCCAATGCTTTTTTGTAAGCATCTAAACTAAAAGGAGCTTTCGCCATTTCAGCACGTTCTTCAGCACTCAAATCTTCTACTTTATCATAAAATCCTGGAATAGTAATTCGATTGTCCTCGTCTTGCAAGGAAGCAATCATCTTCGTCAGGATGTTTATTGGGTTGGCCACTGCTCCACCGTATAATCCAGAATGTAAATCTCGATTTGGACCAGTTACTTCAACTTCCATATAAGCAAGTCCTCTGAGACCAGTTGTAATCGAAGGAATATCGTTTGCCAACATTCCAGTATCTGAAATTAAGATAACATCGTTGGCCAATTTTTCGTGGTTGCGTTTTACATACCATTCCAAATTTTCAGATCCAACTTCTTCTTCCCCTTCAATCATGAACTTTACGTTACACGGCAAGGTATCGTGCTGCATCATTAATTCAAAAGCCTTAACATGCATGTACATTTGACCTTTATCATCACATGCACCTCGAGCAAAAATTGCTCCTTCAGGATGAATTGGTGTTTCTTTAATAACAGGCTCAAACGGACCTGAAGTCCACAATTCAACTGGATCTGCAGGCTGTACATCATAATGACCATAAACCAAGACTGTAGGCTTTGATGGATCAATCATTTTATCGGCATAAACTACTGGGAAACCAGGAGTTTCGCATACTTCAACATTCTCTGCTCCAGCCTCAGTCAAACGTTTGGCTACTTCATCTGCAGTTCGGATAACATCCCCTTTATAAGCTGGATCTGCACTTACTGATGGAATTCGAAGTAAATCGAATAATTCGTCTAAGTAACGTTGTTTGTTTTCTTGAATTGAAGATGAATATTTTGACATAGAATATGTTTATTTAAAGGAACGTGAAATTACCCTTTTCTTTATAAACAAACCAGCCAGTATTCAGTTGAAAATAGAATAAGTGACTATTTCAAGACTTATCAAATGAGCTACTCGTCTTTCAAAGAAAATTAAAAAAGCCCAAAGTTTTCAGGGTATTTTTTAATCCTGTAATTACTCCAATTTAGTTAAACCAATCAAAAACTACACTTCTAATCGTTTCAATAATTTTTCTTCAATTGCATCTATCAAAGCAACTTTTAGTAATAACCCAGCTTGTATCATGGGTTGTTTGTCTCCTAATACGATAAACAGAATACTTGGAATACTTCTGATTTCAAATGCTGAGGAAAGCTCCTGCTCTATTTCTGTGTTCACTTTTAAATTTTTACTTTGCCTTTATACTCATTATAAAGAGCATCCAATATTGGAGCTAACACTTTGCAGAGGGCGCATCAATCAGCATAGAAATCAATAATCGCAGGAACGTTGTCCTGATATTTCCACTCTTTAGAAGTTTCGTAATTGAAAATGTCTTCTCCAATTTGCTGCTATAAGATTGATTGTTGCCATAACTAATTTTTGTTTATTCAAAGTTTGGAATGCTTTTTCAGAATTCATGTGACATATCTAACCTTGTAGAATTGTACTGTACAAAATTTTCATTTTTTAATAAAACTACTTCAGCTCACCGCTCTTTTCAAAATAAATAACCCAAACACAGCCGAAAGCCCCGATGCAATTAATATGCTGAGTTTTGCGCCATCTAACATTTCGCCTTCGAATGCCGCACCAGCAACTACTATAGACATTGTAAACCCAACTCCTGCCAGGCAAGCCGCACCAAAGAGTTGCGGCCAACTTATACCACTAGATAATGAGGCGATTTTAAACTTATCCGCTAGCCAGCAAAACCCAACAATACCGAGAGGCTTACCGATACAAAGCCCAACGATTATCCCAAGGTTTATTGGCGTAAAAACATTAAAATAAGTCCCTACAACCAAAATTCCAGTATTGAAAAAAGCAAATAAGGGAAGTATGGAGTAGTTCACCGTTGCTTCCAAAGAATATTCGATTTGTTCTCCAGGACCGATTAAACGGTTAAATGCTTTTCGTATGACCTTTAACGCCCCATGACGAATACTTTCTTGACTATTATCTGAGTCTTTTATACGCTGAATTTCATCTTCGAATATGATGCTAGATTGTGTAGCTATACCTACAATATTCCCTCTCCTTCTAGCCGGAATAAGAATAGCGGTTATAACTCCAGCCAAGGTTGCATGCAAGCCACTCTGGAAGATGAAAAACCACAATACCAAACCTAAAACTACATAAATGGTCTTGGAATACACTTTCTGATAGCTTAACACCCCCATAATTCCAATAATTACTAAAGCCGCTACAAATGCTCCAATATGAAAACCATGACCGTAAAATAAAGCAATAACTACAATAGCTCCCAAGTCATCAGAGACAGCTAACGCTGAAATAAAAACTAACAATGCGTTGGGAACTTTCTTACCCAATAACGCCATTAAACCTAATGTAAATGCGATATCAGTAGCCATTGGCACTCCCCAGCCATGCGATCCAGAACCCTCTTTATTTATAAAGAAATACAGCAATGCAGGAATCAACATTCCTCCTATTGCTCCAATAACTGGCATACTGGCTTTTTTGATATCGGAGAGTTCTCCAGAGATAACTTCTCTCTTTATTTCTAAGCCTATCAGTAAAAAAAAGATAGCCATTAAACCATCGTTTATCCAAACTTCTATAGGAAGTATAAAGCTGTTGCTACCTGCAAGAAAACCGAGTTTAAAATGGCGTAAAAATTCATACTGCTCAATAAAACCAATATTGGCGAAAACTAAAGCCGCTATTGCAGCTAAAAGAAGCATTACTGCAGCTGATGCTCCCCAATGTACGAAACTCTGCATTGCATTTGTTACAGGTTTAGTATTAGCATTTTCAATTGCCTCTATTAAAGCGTGTTCATCCCATGCTCCTTCATATAAATAATCATTGATAGCAATACTTGGGGCTAAAGCAACTCCTCTACTTTTTGCTAAATTGATATCATCTTCTAGGCGTTTTACAATATAATCGGAATGAAAATCCTTTTTGAATTTTTCTAAATCAAGTTTTAGGAACTCTGCTCGATTCAGCATCAACTCTTCGGTATAAATCCCTTGAAACTCGATAAGTAGCAGATTCATCTCGAAAAAATGACCTTGTAATTCAGCGCTTAAGGCCGCTTTAGCTGAAATTTGAAATTCGGTATTATTTGGCGTTTTAGAAAAAAAATGAAACTTCGGAACTACCTCACCTTCAAAATGATCCATTACAAACCGCATAATTGGTCTGCCAGCCTTGAACTTTTTGTTGCTATAGTCTATAAAGGAACTTAACTCAACTGAGTTTTTCTTTTTCATGAAGGCGAAAATAGTTTAAGCATTAGAACCCTTTTTATTCAATAGAAATTTAAACGAATATTAATTTATTTAACTCTTTTCTAGGGTTCCCATATATCTATATTCTTCCAGTGCTTTTGCATAACATTCAGTATTGGCATATTCTTTAATTAACATACTGAAATTACAACGGTAATTTTTATTTTCCACTTCCAAATATTCAACTAGCAACCAATGGTAACTGCCTATTTGCTCATCGATATAGTAGTCGTTTTGTTCACACATTGCGAATAGAAATATCAAATACGCCCGCTCTTCTTTATGCTTTTTTAGCTCCATGCCTTATTACAGCATTCATCAGCTTTATTACAATCACCGTATACCCTGTTTCAACCTCAGATTTATTTTCATCGGAGAGAAAAACTTAATGAAATCTATAATATGACTAATACCAAGCATTTTTAAATATGGTAAGATTGTGATAAATATCCTCTTATATATTAACGGTTTCTGCTTTTAGTTTACCGAATTTCTCTTTTGATATTTAATTTTCAAGAGTCCTTATATACTCAATTACTTACGCCAAGCTTTTTGCAGGTCTAGTAAATTCTGAAGAATTACAATCGTTTATGCTCTTTTAATTATCGCCTTTGATAATCAGCTCCGAATGAAGTACCGAATTTTTATGCAAGAACTGCAGGAAGTATATTCCTGTTTTATCCAAGTCAACAAAGCCTTCCATCGAAATACCGTTTGAGAATAACTGTTCGGAAATTATAACTGCTCCTAGAATATCTTTTACGAGTATATGCGTTACTTCCAGCTTAGGAGATACATCATAAAAGACCCTTCCACTGCTAGGATTTGGATAAATATTTATCTTGGGTTTATCCAACTCCAAAACTGAAACCTGAGTTCCTAAGGTGTCATTAGGCCTAATAATAGGCTTAAAATCAAATTTATAAGCAACAGGCCGATGATCTGATATATTGCGATCGTACTCGCTCCAACCTCCAGAAAGCTGCCCCTCAACTTTAATACACCTTACTTCGGTTGTTGGTTTATTGTATTGTTTTAAAAGTGGTCCATTTATCAGAATATGATCTAAATGAGATGGCCAAGAAGGATAAGACCAATTTGCATTGTTAGACTCTTCTATAGCAAGATCCACAAAACGATATTGGCGAGAGTTAGTAAGCTCATTTTGAAAAATGTTATTGTTTCTATCATCAGTTAGAATATCATTCAAATCCCCTACTACAATTACGTTTTCATCACTCCAAAGAGAATCTACATAATCCATTATCAGTCTGTGGCCAAGGTAGCGTCTATTTTCTTCATCATTCGTGTTTGTTTTGTCCCACTTTCCATTTCCACAACATTTGTAATGATTGTTGATAATGCGAATAACTGAATCCTGGTAAGTAAACTCTAACACAAATGGCGCTCTAGGCAATGGGCTACTATATTTGCTTTCGGAAAACAATTGATACGTCTTTACATTGCTAATCGTTTTGGTATTGTAGACATAGGTTAATCCTCTTGAATCGGAGCCACCATAAACGAGCTTATAATCGTTTAAATTAGCAATAGCTTGCTTGAGTTTACTCGAATCATCAATTTCCTGTAATGCCCAAACATCTACATCAAGTGCCCCAATTATCTCTCCTACTGCATTGACTGAGGTTTGACCATTTTTTGGAAACCACTCAATATTCCAAGAAACAACTTCAAAAGTTGAATCGGTTCCAAAACTTAAATTACTCAGAGATTGAGCTTGAACTAACGTTGACAAAAAGAAAGTTAACAGTGCAGTTAGCAAGACAGAAGAAAGGCATTTAATCATTTGCCAAATCTAGCTTTAAAAGACATTCAACTATGAACCATTTAATAAGTTTAAACCAGCTTAGAAATAGAAAAAGCAATAAGAAAACCAATACACATTAGTAACCCTGTCCAATCTTTAGAACCTTTGAAAGCTTCAGGTATCATGGTATTTGCAAGCATTGTGAGTATAGCTCCTGCTGCACTTGCCATAATGCCTGCTTGCAATGCCATAGGAATATTATGACATAAAGAATAACCTGCTAAGGAAGCTAAACCTGAAATAACTGCTATTCCTCCCCATATCCCAAAAATATAACTGGGTTTTCTGCCGGATTGTTTCATTCCTGCCGCACTAGAAATACCTTCTGGAATATTGGAAATGAAAATTGCAATTACCGCAGCAATACTTACATGCCCAGTAACTACAGTAAGTCCTATCGCCATAGATTCAGGAATACCATCAAGCAAGGCTCCAACCGCTATTGCGGTGCCGCTTCCCTCCCGCTCCATTTCTTCTTCTCGCGCTTCAGCACACATGCGGCGACTTGCTCCAACTTTACTCAAACGATAATTCGAGTAACTATAAATTGTTCCGCCAAGCAGAAACCCAATAGCAACGGGCAATAAACCAGCGGCTTCATAGGCAGGAATAACCAATTCAAAGCATAAGGCTGAAATTAGCACCCCACCGCCAAAAGCCATTATACCCGTGAGTGTTCGCTTTGGAATTGAAAAAACATAACCCAGAAATGCTCCTATTAAGAGGGCTCCTCCTGCTAATAGACCCCATAATCCTGCTTGTATCCAAAGTGCCATTATTTCTTGATGTTTTGATTCATAACTAATGTTGAAGTTTTATAAATCCCTCTTTCGAGAAACTCTTTTGGCTGATTATACATACAATTTAGATATGAAAGCTAGATTGCTTTTTCAGTAAAATTATCAGAATCTGTCACTCCATATTCAGGAAGCTGATTTCACAAGAGATAGGCACTAAAGGGAATTGGGTTTAAAAACTTCAGATTCACTTTATGTAATTCCCTGCTAATGTTTAAGAGTCCGATTTTAAAATCGAGATCATTGAGTTAAAAAAAGTAACCTAACTTGTATTGGTGCCCTTTATAAATTGAATAAAATTTTTTAGTGAATTTAACTAACCCAAATATAATCTGATTTAGCTAGTTAGTAAATCTGTCATTATTGCAACATGGACGCTTTTAGATAATCGATTATATCCGTCCTTCCCTCGTAATTGATTATTCCATTGTTTCCATTTGTTTGCAGGATTAAGGGTATCTTCTTGTATATAGATTCAAAAAGTTGCCGGACTCCTTCTCTTTCTGTTTTTGAATTTAGAGTCTCCTGTTCAACGGTAACAATTGCATATGTTACTCCCTCTTCGTTTATTATTGCTCGTTGAAATTGCATAAGGTAGAATTTATATTTAGCTGCAATTTATGGCCCGGATCTGTTTACAAATCAGTTTTACGTGGTAACACGTTCAAAACTCCGTAGTAACACGTAGAAGAATTGAAAGTTAAATTGCCAGATTACGTGTTTAGCCCCATTATCAACTCATTAGATAAGCTTACTAATTTTATTGCTCTTTGAAGGGTTGTAAAGGTTGTTTGAAATAGCATAAATAACAATGCCTGCCATGTTGCGTGCTTTGGTTTTAACCAATAGATTTCTGCGATGTGTTTCTATAGTGCGCATGCCTAAATCGAGCATTTCGGCTATTTCTTTAGTTTCGTATTCTTGACAGATTAGATCCAACACTTGTCTTTCGCGTTCTGTCAATAAATCTTCGTTTTTTACTTGTTTTTTGGCTTTAGAGTGATCAACAGTTCCCTTTCGAATCATTTCGTAAACTTCCTCAGTAAAGTAATTGCCCTTATCGGCAATTTTCCGAAGCCCTTTTTCTAGTTCCGTAGAATTGGTATTCTTTTTAAAGTAAGCACACGCATTTAGCGAGATCATAAGGTTAACTATGGCAGGCGAATAGTGCATGGATAAAATGACTACATGAATGTTTGGGTAACTTTTAGACAGAATTTTCGCAGTTTCAACGCCGTCCATGTCTTCCATACTCAAATCCAGTAGAATAATATGTGGAAGCTGCAAAGGTGTTAAGGCTTTTAGCTTAAGCAAAAGGTCTCTTCCACTTTTAGCTTCAAAAGCTACAGCCATATCAATAAAGGAACTAATTATAAGTTTAAAACCTTTTCTTACTAATTCTTGATCATCTACAATAGCTAACCGTATAGTTTTCATTTTACTTTATCTTTTTTAAATTGAACTCCATTCCTTTTCCTGGTTCTGAATGAAAATTATAGCTGGCATTTAAAAATTGTACTCGGCTCAATATACTTCTAATACCCAAACCGTTATTCACCGCTTCTTCCATATTAAATCCTGCACCATCGTCCGAGTAGGATATAGCTAATGATGTTCTATTCATCTCTATATTCAGACGAACATTCTTTGCATTGGCGTATTTGATTGTGTTGTGCATCAATTCGTGAATTATACGATAAATCCCCAACTCTGTTTCCCTATCACGTTGTCCATCAGAAAGATCATTCCAAGTATAATCGATTGCTAATTCTCCAGTTTTATTCAGCACCTCTACTACTCCATTTACAGCACTTATAAGGCCTGCGTGCTCTAAATCGGGTGGAAGTAATCCATGTGAAATACTTTCGGTCGATGTAATTAGTTTTTCAATGATTTCTACGATTAAATCGGTTTCTTCTCGATTTTTCTCCAAGTTTATTCTTTTAAGATGTTCAATTGAAATTTGCAATATTGCTAGTTTGCTGCTTATTTCATCGTGAATAGCACGAGCAATCTTCTCGCGTTCAGAATCCTGTCCTCTTATTTGAGATTCAAGTAATTCTGATTTTTTCTGCAGTTCTATCTCACTTGTTTTCAAAAGCTGATCGGTGAGCCGCTGTCTATAAAAGAAATACAGCAAGGCAAAACTAGTAGACATAAATAATGTAAAAAAACTTCCCGCTAATATAAGCCAGAAAAGTTCTTCTTTGGTGAAGCTAATTTCCATATTCCTACTATTAAAATGCTATAAAAAAGAAGATTCAACATTCCATTGAAAATCCATAAAATAATACTTTGAGAATTGTCCATTTCATAGAACATATAATTGCTCATGAGATAAATAAAGAACTGACCACTGAATAATAATAATATTCCTGTATTGATCAGTAAAAGCCCTTCCCGTCGGGGGTCATACGATTCAAAATGCGCCACCGCTCTTATTTCTTTTATGTAAAAAAAGACAGAAAACGCACACATTATAAGACATTCCAAAGTCCTAGAAATTGGATTAAAGCCATTAATGGTTTCGATATAAATTGAACTATAAACCATAAAACCAAACACCGCCACTAAAAATAAAAGCGGCCAGTTCAACCGTGTTTTTAACTCGCCCAAATGCAATACCTTATAATAGAATAGATACAGTAAAACGAACTCCCCTGCGGTGTATACGTGCAACACCCAAATGTTATTCATTTTCAACAAAGACAATGTTGTTGAAACAACTTGAACCAATAGGGCTAGAACACTAAAAAGAACGATAAACAAAGCCTCTTTTTTAATCTGCTTAAAATTCTTCCAGCATAAAGCAATAACAACTAATATTAGCATTGTTATTAGAATTGCAATAAACTTTAAAATAATGCCAGTCATTTACTGATGCTTATGCAGCTTTTCATTTTCAATACAACGGACTATTCACATCACAGCTAGTAGGACATGGCGTAGTAAAATCATAAATCATAGTATCAGGAGCTACTCCTACGATATCAATTTGTTCTCCAGTAGCATCTGCTTTAGTACCTACTACAACTAACTTCACTTCACTATTATCGCCATCGAACGCTAAATAAACTCGTATTCCTTCTACATCTGGATTTGCTTTTAAATCGGCAACTGCATCAGTTGGGATTAAAAAACCTTTTAGCCCCGATATCTCCGTTCCTTTGTCGCTATCTGTCATGTTTCGCCAATTGTTGCATAAGTTCTGACCTTCTACAACCGATAATTGTGGTGCGCTCATAATATTATTAATTTCCAATTTCAAGCAATTATAATGGCTAATGGTTCAGCTATTTTTAAATTCCGTATTAACACGGATATTTTTACGTGTTACCACGGAGGGAAAATTAAAGATTAGATCAGTTCAATATCTCTATTTAGTAGCTTTTTCCTGAATTCATTTTTTTTTGCCTCTAGTTGCAGTGAATTGTTCCATGTACAGTATGAAAGCGATGCGTTAACCTATCCTATTTCTTGACCTTAGTATTGCTGCGTATAGATTTCAGTGTTAACAGGTAGTAAGTTCCACTCCAACCTGTCAATTCGATTGTTTTGCGATGCTGAAGCTCAATGTAACGAGAATAATTCACTAGCTCTTTAAAAAACTTTTCAATGTTCATTATTTGGTGCAGGTGGTATTAACTATTTAAGTAAGATTTTAGCCGACAAACACAAAATAATACTATTTGCGTCATTCCCGAGCAGCCGGATATTTATTATAAACTCCAAGCTGATTCCAGCCTGCGCGGGAATTACGAATAGCTTAAGCAACCTAATATCCAAAAGCAAAAAAGTCCTTACATATTCATGTAAGGACTTCTTAAAGGTTCAGCTGGGCCCATTCGTCTGATTCTGTTTTATAGTTCTAGATAACATGAACTATTTCTGCAATGCATTAAAATGTCATTATGCATGTGTCAGAGTAATCTAGGTTTTCTTTAAATTCAACTTGCAGTATAACAGAACCAGATTTATCATTAATAATTCGAAGGTAATTTTTAACTGTATTGTTCATTAAGTCTCTACGTGTTACTACGGAGGAAACTCAGTATTGCTACGGAGAAAATATTGGCAGTTTCGGTTCCATTAGCTTCAGAATAACGAATTAAAGCTCTTCCAGTCCAATTCGAATGGCCACAATTTTCAGCAATAACATAAAAAGCGCATCTCTTATCGGTTTAGAAAACTCTACATGCCTCCCTTTTTTATCTTTTATTTCGTTAACCATTTGATGTTCTGAAAATTGCACTTGGCTGCAAGATATTTTCAATCATAGGCCAAATTGCCTTTGTACGCGTTTGTGCGTATAATTTTAAGTAGTAATGCGCAGAGAAGATTAGAAAAAAATGAGAATCAACCAAGAAACCAATAAAATACCATCACAACAAAATAACTGAGAAAAAGGACTTTAGTTCCTTTTCTGTCTTTGTGAATATTCTTGATTGTAATTATTGATCAAACGTCAGCTAGGATAAAGGAAACGCCAATGAAAAATAGAATGACATCAAAGCATTTCACACTTTTTACAGACGAAAAAGCTTAAGAAATTCATAACGCAAGAAGAACAATTTTTGCTGCATCGAAAGCTATTACTAAACAGCTTGTAATCTTCGGATTCTTCCTATTAAATCAATTCATCAGTATCGGTCTGCTTCCATTTTATATTGCATCCCATGCTTGGAGATTGAAATTCGCTCACCTCTTTTCGAGTTAACATAGCATCCAAAGCATTCTTCAAATCTTGACCATTAGCGATGCCTGAACCAGGTCGAGTTGCATCAAATCGTCCGCGATAAGTGCAGTTAAGGTCTCCATCAAACACGAAGAAATCCGGAGTGCATTCTGCTCCATAAGCTTTTCCCACTTCTTGAGTTTCATCATATAAGTAGGGAAAAGTATATCCTTCTTTTTTGGCGTGAATCGCCATATGATCTGGCCCATCTTGAGGGTGCGTATCTGCATCATTACTACTTATAGCAATAAACTGCACTCCATTCTCCTTGTAAGTTTTAGCAATTTCCGATAGCCTAGGATTGATGTGAACTACAAATGGACAATGGTTGCAAATGAACATTACCACGGTTGCGCTATCCGACTTTAAATCTTTCAGCGAAATTGTTTCATCAGAAACGGTATCGAGTAAAGTAAAATCAGGAGCCTTAGTGCCCAGTTCCATCATGTTTGAATATACTATTGACATAATTTTATTTTTTAATATTCTACTGCATCGCCAGCATCGTCTTTTGAAATATCAATTCCGCAAGTACCACTAGTATCCGGATAGAAAGATTCAAAATGCTTTTGTTTGATTTTAGTGACTTTTTCTCGTAATTCGATTCCATAAGTTGGTGAATCCATTTCGTCGCTCATAACGTCCTTTCCAAAATTCTCGTAAAATGCAGGTAAAGAAAATGTATCTAAAATTTCACTACCATCTCTAGGCATTCTACCTTGAGCGGCTTCTATAACACTCGCTCCACCTCTGCCGCCTGGCGAAGTAGCCAAAAGAAATATTGGAGTTTTTCCAAACACTTTACGATCGGGAACTCTACTTAACCAATCGTAGGTATTCTTAAAAGCTGCTGAGTATGATCCGTTGTGCTCGGCTAATGAAAGCACTATTAAATTTGCAGTGTCAAGCAGTTCTGCCAATTCTAAAATCTTGTTTGGAACTCCGCTCTCAGTTTCTTTGTCCGAACTGTAAATAGAAACTTCAAAATCGTTCAGATCTATTACCTGTATTTCTGCTGGAACAAATAAACTTGAAGCGTAAGTTACTAGTCTTTTGTTAATTGATTGTGAACTTGTGCTTCCTGCGAATGCTATTACTTTCATGCTGTTGTGTTTTATTTTAAACCTGTTCAAACTTATAAAATATCAAGATTCTGAACCGGGTTCAGAATGACAAATAGTTATAATTATTGCTCGTATGTATAGTGAATCATGCTTAATTTAATTCAGCATAACCGAATTATAATTTTTGAAATACTGAACAACTATTTTATTCAAACGGTACAGCTGAATTGCATTCAATTGCACTTGTGGAATAACGTTGATTTTATTGAATTAAACTTTATTTCCTTTCACCCTTCAGAACGATAAAGTATCAAAAAATCACACAGAAATCTACTATACTTAACGCTGATATCCCCTATTTTTAACTTTTACAATTTTTACAGATAAAATGGAAGATTAAAACTAGAATATTAAGCTCATGTTCAAACACATACTACTTATTGCAAGTCTGTTTATTACATTTAGTATTTACGCTCAAAATGCCGCCGTTTCTTATCAGATAAACAATCTATTACAAAATGCTCCGACTTACTATGGAGAACGAGGCTCTAAAAAGGAGCTGCATTTGGTTGTAAAAGGTAATCCGAAAAACATAAAAGCTTTTTTAGGCCTGCATGCTGGAATACTCAAATATCAATACGATGATATTATGGCCATTCGGATTCCACAGAATACTTTAGGGGATTTAGTTTCATTAAAAGGACTGATTAAAGCTGAAATTCACAACACACCTATGGAAGTAATGGACGCAACCGCAATTCAACTTACCTCAGTAGATACGGTGCATGCTGGTGGTGGAAGTTTGCAACAAGCGTATACGGGAAATGGTGTTGTAGTTGGTATTATCGATTCGGGGATTGATCCTACTCACCCTGATTTTAAAAATGACGATGGCACTACTCGAATCTTAGCCTTTTGGGATCAAAATGATTTTAGTGGAAACCTTGCTCCTTATGGATATGGGAAAGAATATACTGGTGTTGATATCGATGCAGGATTAATGGTTAATTATCTCGACACCACTTATAACGGACATGGAACAGCGGTAACAGGGATGGCGGCTGGTGGTGGAAAAGTTAGAGCTGATGTAAAAGGCATGGCACCAGAGGCTGATATAGTAGTTGTTGGGAACCGTCCCTCAGATCTTGACTATACCAATCGTATGCCGTATATGTTGAAATTGGTTGATGGTATAAATTACATTTTCAAAGTTGCTGAAGCAGCAGGAAAACCAGCCGTCATAAATATTAGCCTAGGTGGAATTGAAGGCAGTCACGATGCTCAAGACTTGCCCACGCAACTCATTGAGCGAATGTTGGATGCTAAAAACGGAAGAGCGCTTGTGGTAAGTGCTGGAAATGCCGGATCGGTTAGACATCATGTTCAATACAAAATGAATAGAGATACTGCATTTACTTGGTACCGAAGTATGCATGCTAACACCGGTGTTTGTTCCCGAGACTCTGGAGCATACATGAGTTTCTATGGAGATGAAAAAGACATTGACAATCTGCTTATTAATATTTCTGCTGAAAATTTACCCTGTTGCAATGGTGCTGCTGACGAAACGGGGTATCGTGTTGTAAAGCAAACTGTTGGTCAAAAAGTGACCTATACTTTAAATAATGGTTCGACTCAAATTGGAGTGGTAACTACCTTTCTAGAAAAAATCGGAACTACTTATGGATATTTCGTTGAGATTAAATCACAGGAGATGAACCGTTTTTGGCGAATTTCATTTACTGGTACGGGAAAAGTTGACGGTTGGTCTGGACCACTCAATAGAAGGTCTTGTAATTCAGACTTTATCTACAATTCGCTTGCATTAGGTGGTTCAGCAAGTGAGACTAGAAAGCTGGGTCGATATGTTAAACCGGATTTACAACAGAATATAGGAAATGCATACGCGTGTTCTCAAAAGGTAATTACCGTAGGTGCTTATTCTGCAAATACGCACATGTATGATATTGATTCTATAAGAAGAAATTTTCCAGTAGTTCAAAAAGATAGAATTGCTTTCAGCAGCATTGGTCCAACACGAACAGGAGTTACCAAACCAGATCTTACGGGTCCAGGGAGCAGAGTGATAACGGCCCAAGCCTCTCAAGAATTAAGCAGTATGGCCATAAGCAGTCGATCGTCTTTGTATTTGGGCGGTAAACACTCGGTAATCGATGGAACCAGCTTCTCTTCTCCTGCCGTGGCTGGTATTGTTGCTTTGTATTTGGAGAAAAATCCAGATGCTGGCTATGCCGAAATAAAGCGGGCCTTATTAAATACGACCGATCAAGATGTTCAAACAGGAGCGGAAATGCCCAACAATGAAAATGGATATGGACGAGTTAATGCCTATCAAATGCTGTTGTATCAAGATCCAGTTGGAATTAATGAATTGAAAAAATTAGATGCGCTAGTATATCCCAATCCAAGTTCTGGTAAATTCAAAATTGAATTATCGAGATTAGATTTTGATCAAGATTATGAATTGACAATAGTTGATCTTAAAGGGCAGACTATTCTAAAATCCGCTTTCAAGAGTCATGAATTTGAATTTAGTATTGATCTTACTGGAGTCTATATTCTTCAATTGACTGATAAAGAAGAAAATGCATATTTTTATAAATTGATTGTCCAGTAAGACGATGAAGGTCAATTAATTGCTTTGTTCATTATCTAAATTCTTCGCCTGAAATGGATAAATACATTTGAAATTGTAAAACGTCCCATGGAACAAAAATATCCTCTACCTCCTTTTACCGCTATTACTGCAGCACAAAAAGTTCAAATGGCTGAAGACGGCTGGAATTCTAAAAATGCCGAAAAGGTTTCAATGGCCTATTCTGAAGATACTGAATGGAGAAATCGAAATCAGTTTATAAATGGCCGAGAAGAGGTCATTCAATTTCTAAAAGAGAAATGGTCTAATGAATTAGACTACAAACTTAAAAAGTCGCTTTGGGCGTTTACCGGCAATAAAATTGCTGTTCGCTTCGAGTTTGAATATCATGACAAAAAAGGCCAGTGGTTTAGATCTTATGGAAATGAAAACTGGGAATTTGATCACAATGGACTGATGAAAAAAAGGTTTGCTAGTATCAATGATTTAGAAATTAACGAAAGAGATCGAAGGTTATAATTGAATTCTAAAATCATCTCTTTGCATATAATAATCCCCACTATCAAAGATGTTTGCATACACGAACCAACACTTCTCGAATATAATTGCAGTAACTAACTCCGTCGAAAAGTCTCGCAAGTAATAGCTTTGATTGATTGTGAGTGGCAATTACTCCCATTTATTTCAATTCTTTTTTTAAAAAAAGTGCAAGGGAAAATAAAACTTGCGTCTTTATAAGTGAACTGCTTTATGTAGTCTTTGAAAATGTCGCCCGAAACAGAAAATAAGCAAAAGCTCGAATCCTTTTTTAAGGAGGAATATATAGCCCTTAAAAACTACGTAGGTTCTCGGTTACAAGCTAGTGCGGAAAAAGATCCGGAAGACATTGTTCAAGATGTAGCTTACAACCTATTTGCTGGTGCCGACGGGTACGGACCAATAAGTAATGTCGCTGGTTTTGTTTATCGATCGATTAAAAACAAGATTATTGACACCATGCGAAAAGGGAAGTATGACGCTGGAGAGCTCAATGAATCAGAGGAAAACGAGCTCCATTGGATTGAGTTTACGGAGCTAATGTATGGAAACGATCAGCCTATATATTCTGTAAGTATGGTAAATGCATTGAAAGAGGCCATGCTTAAACTCAATCCAGCAGA
This sequence comes from uncultured Flavobacteriales bacterium, assembly GCA_913020435.1. Lineage (GTDB taxonomy): Bacteria > Bacteroidota > Bacteroidia > Flavobacteriales_G > Salibacteraceae > UBA6770. The sequence continues at coordinate 51,233 of CAJVZZ010000016.1, forward strand.
TTGCGATATTATCATGGCGATTGATTTTGAAAACTACACATTTAGAGAAATTTCAGAGGAAACCGGAACCCCCGAAGGAACTCTTATGTCTAGAAGACATCGAGCATTATCAAAGCTTAATAAAGCACTTAAAAACAAAAAAATAATAGTAGAAACTTAGATTAATAAAAACACAATGGAAAATTATTTTAAACACAAAATGAGAGGCAGAAGTCCGATAGTAATAGTTGGTATAGTACTTTTTGGAATAGTCGCTATTGGCGCATTAGCAATACTTTTCGGATACATTTTAATGTCCCTATGGAATGGGTTAATGCCGGAATTATTCGATTTACCAATGATTACTTATTGGCAAGCAGTTGGACTGTTCTTCCTAGCTAAAATTTTATTTGGATTTGGCGGAGGTAGCGGAAGTTCTGGTGGAAATAAATCACATTCAAAAGACGACGATTCTTGTCGAAATAGAAAAAGTAAAAAACGTGATTTTTCCAAATGGGCGTATTACGACAAGTTCTGGGAAGAAAAAGGTGAAACAGCTTACAACGAATACGTTGAGGAATTGAATCCTAATGATTCGGTTGAAAATACCGAAGCAATCAAAAACTCGGAAAATGAAAAATAAGAATATTATCGTTCTTAAAACAGATATCCAGTCGCAGCGATTGCTTCGACTGGTTTCTTCCCTTTTCGACACTCATAATGCGATTATAAAGTGGTCGGTAGATTTAGAGGATTGTGATAATGTTTTAAGAGTTATTACTTATAAAAAAATTAATGCTCTTGATCTTATTTCACAACTAAAAACACATGGTATAACTGCCAAAGATTTACCTTCCTAATCTTAGCTAATAGTTGTTTTATTTATCTAGCTAACCAATTAAATAGTAATAACTTTAACTTATTTTCAAAAGGAAGCTGAAGTTCGTATTTGGCCTCATCATTTCGATCCTGGCTTTTATACTCCTGTAAATTCTAAAATGGCTATTGGTTTTGGATGGGCTATGAAAGCTGATATGGCTGGAGACGCATATTTCTATATGTATGGTTTTTGCGAAGGAGATATTGATTATTCAAAAACGAAAGATTTCCCAGCGGGTCGCTGGGAAATTGGAGAGGACTGGCAAGGGGCTATTTTGACTTTGACAGAACTTGAAACATTGAATTTTGAAGAAGCACAGCCATTGATAATCGGTTATTTAAAGGCCTCCTCAAACTGGTTTTTACGAGCATGAAAAAGTTCATTTCAATAGCAATTATTATTCTTTTTTCTTTTTTGGCTTATTCTCAAGAAAAAGAAGAAGTCGAAAGTGAGAGCTCGCATTGTTACTTCAAAAAAAATTCAATATCCATTGGCTTAGCAGTTCCTTATTCCTTTGAATTAAATGCAGTAGGTATAAATGCTAGGGTTTATTACAACATTGGCGAAGCAATTTGTTTTGGCCCTGAATTTTCCTATTTCAATAATGGAAACGAAGAGGTGATGGACGTTAATTTTGTCGGACACTATATATTTGAAACCCCATGGGTTGGTATTTTCCCGTTAGTAGGGGTAAATTACACTGTTGAAAAAGGTGAGCACCATAACCAAGAAGCCATAGGTGTTGTATTTGGAGCTGGCGTTCATAGAAACTTTGGCAAGGTTGCTTTCTTTGGTGAATATGCTCATGTAGAAAGTGATTTACGAGACGACTTTATTACTGTGGGTCTATTTTATAATATCAGATAATTTATAAATCAAGGTGGCCTTATTAGAATGGAATTGAAAATTAAATATATCATAATGCCTCTTTGGTTAGAAGCAGGTTTGTGGGGTTTGTTAGCTGGAGGAGCCCTTCTAATAGGTGCTTTTTAGGATATGCGTTTTACATTCCCTAAAAAATAATTTCGGCAATCACGGCTTTTGGTTCCGGAGTACTGGTCTTTGCCTTAAGTTTTGAATTAGTTATTCCAGCTTATGAGGTAGCAGGGTTATTGCCTGTTGCCATTGGATTTCTGATTGGTGGAATAGCTTCTTTAATAGGTTATTCCTTATGCAATCACATTCCTTTAGCCTGGCAAGCCGGTGTTATGGCTTGTGCAGCTGGAGCTATTCTCACTATGTTGGCTGATACAATGATTCCGGAAGCTTTTAAAGGTTCTAGAAACTGGACAGGTTTTATTATGTGCGTTGGATTTTTAGTCGCTCCAAAGGAATTTGAATAGTTCTTCATAATTGGAATATTCAGCAGGAAATAAAAACTAGGATTTATTAGGCTATGATAAATGGTAATACCATTTATCATGACACGAATTCAGCTATAGTATAGGGATATTATACACTATTGAATACCAATTCACTTTACTCAAGAATTGATAGCTCCATTAAATAGCCAGGGTTTATCATATGGAGTTTTCGAACAACAAATTTTCTAAATTATTTTAATAAATTATAGAAGTTTTAGATGTAACATTGCTTTTTTTAGATGTAATACAACTTTTTTTAAAAAATGACACTCATGGACATTACAGATAAATTATATTCTTATAATCCTAGGTCTATTGTTTTATATGGTCTTTTGATCATTCTCGCAATATATTTAAGTCACATTGGTATTGTAGAATATGCTTCTGATAAACTTGAAATGCAGCGGTGGGTAATTGCCTTCATTGGGTTTTTAGCGAATTTTGGAATTGTCTACCATCATATGACAACGCCCCCACATCCTAAATTTTTATTAGTAAAAAAACGAAGAGTAAATATTCGATTGCATGCATTCTTTGGAATTACCGAGGTTTTAGCAGGATCAATATGTTTGTTTTACCAAAGTGAAGTAGGAGGGATAATATTTGGGGTTTTGGCTATCCTACATGCTTTAACTGCTTTAAATCAAACCCCAACCGTCTTTGGTGCAAAAGGAATTATGATTCCTAGTTACATCTTTGCAGGGGCTTTGCATTTATATGTGGGTTATAGAATTTTGAATGAACCAACTTCTTTTTTCTGGATCATGAATACTTATTTAACCTTAAATATTTATGCTTATGTTAGGATCATAATGGTAGGTTGTGAAAAGGTGAACCTATTTAAGGGGTATCACTATTCTTTAGGTGTACTTTTAGCTGGTTTATTCGTAGGTCCTGCGTTGTTAGGCCCTGCTACTGCTGTATTTTTCGTTATTTTTATTGCGGTAAGTTACATTGCAATGAAACTTGTATTTGGTTTTACTTGGACCGAAATGAAAAGCTTTATGTGGAAGGAGCATGATCGAGAAAAATTAGTTGATCCAGAATTAAAAAATAAGTGGCTTCGTGAAAATATAGGCGTAGATGTAAACTTGGCTGCTATCGATGAAACTACGGCAAAAGCAATTTTCAATAAACTAGATGATAACAAGAACGGAGTTTTGGAGCCAGAAGAAATGGATGTTTTTCTAAAAACTTGGGGAATGACTTCTGGAGCTAGACAATCTCTTGAAAAGCATATGGGTAAGGACATTTCATTTGATGATTTTTATGAAATTGTAAAGTATTCTGGCGTGTCAATTAGATCAATAAAAAGCCTTTCAAAAGATGAAGAACATTCTGATGAAGAGAAAGCGAGATTGGTTTTTAATGAATTAGATATGGATAATAGTGGACATCTAGACTGCATTGAATTGGAATTACTCCTTTTAGAATATGGATTACCACGAAATGAAGCAAAAACCTATCTAAAGAAATACGATACTGATGGAGACGGCGAAATCTCTTTTGAAGAGTTTTTAAAAGATTTTGGCCCATTGTGGAAGTTTGCCTATACCTATAGTTAACCCTAACGGTCATTCCACATTTCTACAACAATAGGTATAAATGCTAAACTTGCAATTCAAATTGAATAAAACACGTTCTCTGTTTTACAATTATAGTTTTACTATTCAACACGAGTTTTGCGTAGTTTCCAAGTTCACCAACTGACATTTACCCCACCTTAATAGGGGAGGATATTTCTCCAGTTAATGTCAAAAACACTTTGGGAGAGTCCATTAACCTATTGGATTCTTGGGCCGCTAAGCCCAAAATAATTATAGTTTATCGTGGAGGTTGGCGTCCATTTTTCAATCGTCATTTAGCCGAAATTGGGATGCGAATAAAAGACATTCAAGCATTCAGTTATCAGTTAATTGCAATTAGTCCAGATGCCGCTCCACAAGCCAGAGAATCAATGTCAAAAAACGGATTGGAATTATCAAATTTATCCCAATGAGGAAGATGATTTTTCGAAGGCCATGGGAATAGCATTTTCGGCTCCTGAGGGAAACAATGAAATGTTACTCAATTATAGTTCCAATGAAAACAAAAGCTACTTAGCAATTCCTTTCGTTTTTGTGGTCAACACAGAGGGGGTTATACGGTCTTTCTCATGTAATCCCAATGTACAAAGATCGATTGAATGCTAATGTACTTATTGCAGTTTTGGAATAGCTGAATTTGGTCAAAGGTTAAAAAAAACGGTATAAAAAAAAGCCCCAAATGGGGCTTTTAAATATTCAATTAATTTTTGCAACTATTTTTGAATAATTACTTTCTTGATACTAATATCTTGACCTTGAACAATACGAAGTAGGTAATGTCCATTGTAAAGTGTTTTAGTATCAATATACCATATAGTACTTCCTTGTTTAAGGGTAGAAGATCGAACCACTTCTCCTTTTAACGTAACCAATTCTAATTCTATGTTGTTCTCAACTAACCCGCTAGCTTGAACCGCTACAAAATCCTGAGCAGGGTTTGGGAAAATACTGAAGTTTGTTTTTAGCTCAATTCCTTGGTAGTTTAATGAAGTTGTTGTGTCTTTTGAATAGGTTTCTACCGTTTCTGTAATTGTAGTAACCGTTCTACGCGCCCAGTTTCCATAAAAAGTTGGTCCTACCGCATAAGGATAAGCAGAATTCCAATTTTCATCCACTGTGCAGAAATAAGCGTAAATTCCTTTAGGATATTCTGGTGTAACACAAAATCTTCCATTGTGCTCATCCAAATGTCCATTGGTAGATTTGTATTCATAATCTTCTCGATAATGACCAAGTGGGAAACTGGTACTAACAGCAGGACCGTCAGTAACATCACTTCCATCTGCATAATGAGTTCTTGCAGTAATGCTTCTTAACTTATAGGATGAATTAATTCGAGCTATTCCTCCTTTTCCATCTGTATTGGCATAACCGTATGCTCCGTAAATAGGGAATCCGTCATAAGCAAACCCAATTAAAGGCGAATGTTTGGTAGAATCAATTGAATAAAGTCCATCCGCATCATATAGATTACAAATCGTAGAAATTACCTTTTGATCTAATTTAAAGGCAGAAGGGTTTTGATGGTGATGGTAATTTCCCATAGCCGGGTGACCTTTTGAACAATCAAACCCATCCATTTCTGCTGGTACAGCATCCCGGTTCCAAACACCGTCACCTCGTCCGCCACTTGGTCCGCCTTGATCTTTTGCGGCACTTAAACTATAAGAAACTCCATCTCTGTAATCGAAAAGGGCAACTCCATTTACAAATACACCAATATTTCCTGCGGTTGACGCCGTAGGTGTACCAGTATTTTTAGCAGGATTCAATGGAATTTTGAATATAGCATCTTGATCGGATGCTAATGACGGATTTCTATCTAAAAAAGGTCCGGTCGGGTATGCCGGAATTCCATGTGTATTTATGTAAACAAAATCATTGGAGTATTGTACTTTCTGTACATTGGCCAATACATTGTCTTTAATTACAGTTGAATTTCTCAAAAAATACCCTAGCATTAAACTTGAAATTCGCGAGCACACTGATAATGTGGGTGATCATGAATCAAATATTGAATTGTCTAAAGCAAGGGGGGCAAAAATCAGATTACTGCTAATAGAAAAAGGCGTTTTAACGAAACAACTCAAATCAAAAGGTTACGGTGAAACGGCCGCGCTTTTTAAAAATGATACTGACGAAAATTGGTTACAAAATAGACGCATATCTATTGAGATACTAGATGATAAATAAAAAAACCGTTTTTTTGTAACCACTTCTATTTGGTTTACGACTAACGTTGTGAACGCAAATATTTAAATTATGTATCAAGCAGTAGAATTATTAATACCATTAGCAGGCATGGCAATGGTTTTTGGAATAGTTTACGTTAGTGTAACAGCAGAAAATCGGAAAAACTTAGCCATGATTGAGGCGGGTTTGAATCCGAATGAAAAGAAAGAAGAGAGCAAGGGTAATCTCAAAAAGGGTCTCTTGCTCTTCTTTATACCAATAGGTTATTTTGTTGGCAGAACTCTGGAGTTCTTAGGCGGAGGCTCAAATATGAGAGGAATTCTTAGCGCTGTACTTTTTGGGGGATTAGCACTACTCATTTTCTACTTTTTAAATCCAGAGCCAAAAGATAAAGAGTTAAATTCTTAATCTGACTGAATGTCTGAATGTACACTTATTAAAAAAGTTCAAGAAGGTGATTCATCAGCTTTCTCCGAATTGGTAGACCAAAACAAAAACTTGGTTTATTCAATTGTTTTGAGAATGGTAAAAAACCAGGAGGACGCTGAAGAGGTTGCTCAAGATGCTTTTATAAAAGCGTTTCATCAGATTAAGAAATTTAGAGGTGACTCAAAGTTTTCTACTTGGATATATAAGATTGCCTATTTCTGCGCTGTCGACCATCTAAGAAAAAGAAAACAACTCAATTCAAGCATTGATTTGATTTCTATTGCGAGTGATGACGACTCTGTGTTAGATAACATACACAAAGCAGAAAAAAAGGAATACTTAAACCAAGCAATTGCCTATTTAAAACCCATCGACAGAAACTTGATTTCAATGCACTATATGCAAGAATTGAGTATTGAGGAGATTGAAAAAGTGACCTTATTTTCTCATTCTAATATCAAAGTAAAATTGATGCGGATTCGAAAACAGCTGAATGGGATTTTAACGGCATTGATGAAAAATGAAATTGAAAGTTTTATAAAATCATAAAAATGAGACAAGACATTTATAATAATAACTTAAAAGAAAATTTCGAAAATAGCCTTACGCCTTCTCCTGATTTTACAGCTAATGTTATGCAACAATTGAATAAATTGGTTGAAACTAAGCCAGTCATTGAACCCCTAATTTCAACTAAAATATGGTGGATTGTTGTAGCAGTTTTTTGCAGTATTGGATTATTTCCTCTATTATTCGGGATTAAGGAACACAACCATTCTATTTGGAATAATCATAATTTTACTCTAAGCTCTATTCCCGATTTAAAAGCAACTATCAATTTGATGTTTAGTTTACTATATGTTTTTGGGCTTTTGATAATAGGTGACCTCTTTTTGAGGTTCAAAAAAGTGCTTGCTTAAGCTATTATTAAAATCAAAAAGCCACCTCGATTGCTCGAAGTGGCCTTTAAAACTAGTTAGAATCTAAAATTACTGAATAACTATTCTTGTGATTTTTCCTTCCTGTGTTTTGAGAATATAGGTTCCTTTATCATAGTTGGAAACATCTAAAGAGGCTGCTTCATTCTGTTCCTCAATCAATACTCCGGAGATATTAAAAACAGATATGGCCGCAGGCATATTGAAGTAAACTTTGTCGTTTGAAACTGGATTTGGATAAACTCTAAAGTCATTCGTATTTTGAACTTCTACAACACTTACTTCCTTATCTGTTGTATCAATTGGTTCTTCAACTTTAACATCATTAGCTACTTTGAAGATGCTAATTGTTGCACTCACTTCATTTGCCATAATTACCAGACCTGTATCGATTGGACTTTCATTTCCAGAAAGGTAAATAATACCTTCTGGCCCCAAGTCGCCGCCTTCATCAGCACCTAAATCTCTATTGTTTATGTAATTCACAAACATAGCATTAGCAGGGTCTGTTATGTCGTAAACCATCAATCCGCCTGCTCTTTCCAACGTAATAAAGACGAACACTTTCTCCCCCACCTTACCTATTGTAATACCCTCTGGTTCTGGGCCTTTATTGTCACTTCTGTTTTTGTATTTGTTGTTCGAATTACTTGCATTGAACAGCGATTTGTATTTAGGATCGTTTGCAGTAATTCGTTCAAAATCATCTCCACTATCAAATAAAATCATTCCCGTTGTTGCATCCCAAATACTGAAAGATCGCGAACCAAATACATGAATTTCTTCAAATAATCCATCGTTGTTTTTATCACCACTTGCGTTGGTAATATTAATTCGACCAAGCGCCTCAGAGATTTTCATAATATCGAAATTCTTGAATACCGTTGGGTCTAAATTGTAAGAACCATCAGTAAGCTTAACCTCTTCTTCATAAGTATCATATTCTCTGGAATCTCCTTCGTTTGCAGTTACCAAATAGGTTTTTCCATTCATTGTATAGTTCGCCATAGCATCTGGCATATACATCCCTCTTATTGGATAATTGGCAAAAATGATAGTGTCTGATTTATCGGAAACATCCAATGCGTTACCAACAAGACTGTGATCTTTTGTTCCTAATGGAATCAGTTTAGTGATTGTCATTGTCGTTAAATCAATAACACCAACAGCATTGTTCTCTTGCAAGGTTACCCATGCCATTTTACTATCATGAGAAACAGTGATAAATTCTGGCTCTAAATCTTGAGAAACCGATGCATTTGGGCCAAATATTCTAATTCCTTGAGCAATTAGCGCTGCGCTGTCTTTATCGAAAGAATTGAAAGTAAGCATTGTCACTTTACTCTGATCAATACTTGATAACCCTCCCGAAACATCAATAATTGAAATGCTGCCTTCTGGGTCAATTGTGTAATCGTCGTTTGGTTGTCCTTCGTTTGCTATTAAAACATAATTTCCATCAGGAGTAAATGTCACCATATCTGGTAAATTTCCGACCGTCACTACTTTTCTATTGTTTCCGTCAAGGTCCATAAATATAACCTTACCATCTGCAAAGTTTGCAACGTTCACAGTTGCCGCAACTATTCCATTCTTTGTAGTAACACTAGTCGCATCTGTTCCTTCAGTAGACATATCTATCGAACTAATAGAAGATACATTCATAGGATCCGAAAAATCAAGAATTTCAACCTTGATTGCCGTTGAGTTCAACACAAACATGCGCTGTGAAGCAGCATCGTAGCTAATAATCTCAGCAGAACCTGTTGAATCTACTAAATAGCTGTTCATATAGCTTACATCAATTGAATTGCTCGCCACTGGAACTTGAAAATCGGTATCCAAAATATAAATAAGACTCTCTTTTGCTGAACCTATAAAGCCGTTGGTGGCGTTCGATAATTCCAATCCAAAAAATCGATCGCTTTTTAGTGAAGAATTATTAATGATAGGAATCGTTAGTTGGATTGAAGCAGCAGTTTTAGCAGGGAAGGTCAATGTTTGTTTTGCAAACGTGAAGTCTGCACCAACCAAAGCAGTTCCTATATTTGGAATAACATCTACATCAACCGTTACAACGCTGTCGTAAACATTTGACAAGACCACTGACAGTTCTAAGGTTCCATCATTTTCATTGATTCTTGCGTATGATTCTTCGAAATTGATCGCTGGAATAATGACTGCAGAAAAAGAACCTGGAGTTGCCAAAACTTGGATACCTCCTATTGTTGTAACTAAGTTGGTTGCAGCTATCCAATTCAAGCCATCATTGATATTTATAGTAGGGTCCAATAATTCTAAGGAAGGTCCAGATCCATCTGGGCTTGTTGGCCATGGAGAAGCATCATCATATTCTACATCACAAATAACTGTTCCTGCGGTGTTTTTGATTTGAAGTAACTCTCCCCCATTTCCAAACACATTTGAGAATGCTGGCGGTAAATCGACAAAAGGTACACCGTAATATTTGTCGGCAGAATCTTTATCAGTTGCAAATAATAAGATTGCGCCTGCTGCTAAACTAGTTTCTGGTATTGCGAATTTAAATCCACCTTCATCACTCAATTCCAAGCCACCTAATTCAATTGAATTTTTTCCGTAATTGTAGATTTCAATAAACTCCAATTCATCAGATATTGACGAAGGCGCATTGTACATGATTTCAGAAATAACCAAAGTAGGCGCAGTTTCATTGTAATAAAAAGCATTTGAAATGTAGCTTAGACTCATAGTGTTATTAGCAGCATCGCTAATATTCGATACCGTAATCGTATATGCCTTTCCAATAGTAAATGCTTGGTGATAAACAATAGCAGTGTTTGTTATCGAACTGTATTTTACAGAGTCAATACTTACCGCTGGAGAAAAGCTGTAATTAGAAACATTAGTTACAGAGCCGTTTGTAACGTCCTCTGAAAAATAGATTTTAGTAGAAGTTTGACTCAATGATGCGCTCATTGGAATAAATGGAGCAGTAACATCAGTTGCTGAAAAAGCAAATACAGAGCTATTCCATGGTAAATCTGGAACTATCTGATCTATACTCTGATCGCCTGAGCCATCTTGCGTGTCCCAGTTGCTTGCAGCATTTAACGCTTTTAGATATCCATTTTTATCAATGCCCGATCTCGCTCCCTTATATTCAGCAATATCGACACCTTCTGGTAAAACAATAGCAGTAAGTCCTGCGATTAGTCCCGTATTATTTAATGTACCAAATCCTGAAGCTGAATTCGAAATTGCTGCTAACATAATAGAAACTGTTCTTGGAGAGGTTCCTTGAAAAGCAAATATTGCTTCACTTCCCGAAGAAAAACCACCTGCATTATTAACGGTAATGTTTCCAATTGAAGGGTTTATAGTTTGGCTTACACTTAACACAGAAACAATGGTTCCTGGTGAAATTCCATTGGCACCAGAATTCCAAGTAAAGTCTCCTTCATCGTTACCCAATTGCTGGCCATCCCATTCCGAATCGCAGAATATAATATTGGTACTTGGCGGAATCGAATCGAATATTACAAAGGCAAAATCATCGTCGCCATCTGCATTAAAACCTACAAAGGCTATTGAGCCTGTTCCTAGTTGTGCTAGGAGCTGAGCTCCTATACTTAAAAATGCTAGGGTAAAAAGTAATCGTATTTTCATTTGTTAAATAGTTTTTATTTATCCAACAAATCACGGATTTGAATTCCGCTAAGTGCTTAACTCAATGTTACCAGTTGGTTATTGTAAAAAGGACTTATCAATTCCTTCTGGTTAAGTTTTACCGATTCAAATTAACTAAAGCTATCCTTAGAAACATCTAAAGTAAATCCGTCAATAGCTGCGGCCTTTTCAAAATTTATAACGTGCGAGAGATCACTGCCCCAATTAACCTTGTGTTAAAATGGAAAAATAAACTTCTTAAAATAAATTTCATTTTCCAAGCTAAAAATCAAAAATTAAGGTGTCTTATTTTGGAAGCCAGGAAACCTTAGCTGCTCTGCCTGGAACAGGAAAAGAGGTAGGCCAAATAGATGAAATATTAATAGAAAAATCGATTAAAGTAGAGCTATCTATAGGCTATGCAATCAGTGGATAAAACATAAAAGCAATGAAAAGTACCTCCCTCATTGAAGCAATTAAACATGGTTTTTTTGAAAAAAAATAAGGAGTAAAAAAGCGAACTAGAACCTAGTTTTTAAGGAGTTAAACACGAAAAAAATCTACGAATCAGATCGGGACTATTACTTTCGAATGCCTAAGAAGGATTAGTAAGTGGAAGCGGTAAAATAAAAACAAAATTGGCACTAGAATCTCGGCGTTATAAGCCCAAGAAAGAAAACCATTCAACAAAAATTACAATGTATAGCGTATACCTAGCCCAAGACTTGAGTGGGCATTAAAAAAAATTATTCTTCCAGGATAACTACCAGTTGGTTCAAAATCAGAAGGCCCCACTTGAAATACCGTTTCAAAGGTTTGAGAGACATTTAAATTAAAAATAAATCGTTCACTAATCGAAACATCCCAACCAGCGACGAGCTTGGCTCCTGTAGAAATAAAATGATTTTTATAGCTTGATAAACCTGAGAACGGTTCCTCTTGAATAAATATCGTTTCCCAATTCCCGTTTTCATTAAGGGTGTCTTGATACGTCGAATATTGAGAAATTTTCTGCTGATAGCCTGCAAGAAGATGAACCCCTCCATACAAATTCGGCCATTTTTTCAAACTCTTTTCAATTCCCACTCTTAAGTTTGATCCAGCAGTATTTTCATAAAACTGCTCAAAAATCACAGAATTTGAACTTGCACTAATAATCTGCGTATTTTCTCTAAAATTTGGCGAATTCAAAAAATCAACACCCAAAACTAGTTTCAATTCATTCTTTAAATATTTGCGATAATCAAAACTAATTTGATTTTGAGAGCCAACTGAAACTCTTAAGCCTATATCCGATCCTGGAATGATCTTTACCGAGTCCTGAGCTATAGATGAAAAAGTAAAAAAAATGGTTACTACCACACAAATAATCGCTTTCATAGTTAATGTTTAAATTCGGAACTATTAACTGTGATTAAATATACTTTATTGTCTTCATGTGTATTTTTATTGTAAGCTGAACTTACAATTCAGACTTCAGTTATCGTTATCAAATGACTAAGTTCAGCAGCTTAACAAATACATCCTCCCCTATTGATTGCAGCTATTGCCATAAATTACCAGAATTTGCAACTTTAAAAAAATTGGTTTTGATCAATCTTTTGAATGCTAATTCTTAATCAAAAAAGAAGCATTTTTGGTATGGAATTTTGGCCAAAATTCGTCTTTGTAAATTTAATTCAGCAGTTCAGTATTATGCTCCTGAGTTTAGTTCATTTAACTGCACTTAATGCGATTTTTTATTGTCTTAATTTCGTTTTGTACTGCGCTAACTTTAAATGGGCAGACAGATAGTTCAAACATACCATCTGTACTTTTTAATGATTATTCTCCACTTTCGGCATCCTATTATGGAAATCTATTATTCCAACCAGGAATTAAACTCGCGATGGATAGGAATTTACTGAAAATTGAAGAAAATAAAGTAAAAAAACGAAAAACTAAGCACACTCAAAAGCTGTTATACATTCAACCTAATTTCACGTTTTATGTTCATCCAAAGACCTTGGCCGTTTTGCAATTAAACACAGAATTGGGGTGGAGACGTTATAATAATCGGTTGTTATTTACCGAAGTTGCTCTGTCAATAGGATATTCTAGAAGATTTAATAAAGGAGAAACCTATTTTGCAGACTCTGCCGGAAATATAACTGGCTCTAAAAAAGGTACATCTAGAGGTTATTTTGCAACAGGTATTTCCTTAGGATGTGGGGGCGTAATATTTATTAAAGAAAAACCAATTACATTATACTCAAAGTTAAACGCCAATTTACTGACAGCTCATAATGCGGGACTGCTACCTGAAGGTATTTTAGAGTTTGGAATTCGATTTCAACCTAATTTTGGACTCAAAAATACTACCGTTAAAACCATAATAAAATGAGGCTATTTTACCTAATAACCGGAATGGTAATCTTCACTTTTTTTGGTTGTAAAAAGTCTACTGATTTAACGCAGATTGAAGAAACAATATATGTACGAAGTACCGGAGCCGATATGCCGGTTTATCTGCGTGGAAGGGTGGGTTCTGGTATAGTAATACTATTGGTTCATGGAGGACCAGGTGGAAACGGATTGGAATATAGAGCCGGTAAATATTCTGAAGAAATTGAGAAAAAATATGGCGTTGCCTATTGGGATCAGCGCGGACAAGGAATGAGTCAAGGCACGTATAAAAAAGCTGAAGTTACTGTCGATAATATGGTATTCGATATGAATGCAGTTGTAAACACAATAAAATTGAAATACGGTTCTGCCACTAAAGTTATTGCCTTAGGCCATTCTTGGGGCGGTACTTTAACTGCTAAATATATGGTGACTGATGACCTACAATATAATCTAGACGGTTGGATTGAAGCAGATGGCGCTCATGATATACCAAGGTTAAATAAAGCTGCAATTGAAAAATTTAAAAGCGAAGCAAAAACGCAAATTGCGTTAGGAAATAATACTTCGAACTGGGAGGGAATTTTGATATGGGCTAATGCTATTGACACCAGCAACATAACCAATGAAAATGGAGGTGACATAAATAAAAAAGCCCGTGAAGCAGAAGGCTGGCTCTTAGAAGACAATTTTATTCAAGCTGGTGAAGAAGGTGGAGTAAAAAACTCACTGCTCTTTGGTCCGACAAATTTATTGACAAGCACTGTTACTGGAATGCAAATGAGTAGTCTCTTGTATAGTGAAGTAGAAGAAGTTGCACTAACCAATGCATTAAAAAAAGTAACTATCCCAACTCTTATTTTATGGGGGAAATATGATTTTGTGGTACCTCCTGCCCTCGCCTATGATGCATTTAACACTATTAGTTCTGCCAATAAGAAAATAGTCATTTTTGAAAAATCCGGCCACTCACCTATGGATAATGAATGGGAAGCGTTTACTAAAGAAGTCACTACTTTTATTAAAGCGTTATAGCTAAATTAATTGGTATTTTTATAAAGACTTTAAATTCAGAAATAAGTAAGTTTGAAACTTAAAACACAAACCATAATAGTATAAACATGAAAGCAACTGTTGGAATATTTAAGGATCACGAAGTAGCTGTAAAAGCAGTTACGCATTTGGTTTTGCATGGTATTGACGAAAAGGAAATATCACTTGTAGGAACTGGTACTACAATTGAAGATCACGTTCACGTTAACTCAGTTAAATCATTAAAAAAGTCTCCAGTGCCACTAGGAATGGTTGCAGGTGGTGTATTAGGTGTACTTGCAGGTGCTGGTATGATTGCAGTTCCAGGATTAGGGTTTGTTTTTCTTGCAGGTAAGTTTGTTGGTCTACTTGGTGGACTTACTGTTGGTGCGTTTGGCGGAAGTATTGCTTCTTTTCTAATTTCCGTTGGGTTTAAGCAAGACCAAGTTGTAAAATTGGAAAAACACCTAGAGGTAGGCCATTACATGGTTGTAATTAATGGATCTGATAAACATGTAAGTCAAGCGCATGTGCTATTACACTCCCATGATGAGCATGAGGAATTACATAAATAATTGAATGTATAAAATCTCTTGAGGACTTAATAGTGATGATAGGGCTTGTACGTTTCAAACATTAAAAAGTCTCAAAATCATTACATTAGTAAGAATTTTGAGATTTTTTTATTTATTAGATTTAATGATTTAACCACTTAAATTTTCAATTTGATTTTTCTACGTAATACGTCACTAATAATGCAACTGGTGCTATTTACCCTCGCTGGGTTTTCTCAGTCTCGGTTTGTAAATCCGATTGAAGGTAGTTATGGGAATGAATACATAATTGTAAATTACGTTGACTGGGGATCTGGCGCATCTATAGGAGATAATCATTGCCTTAATAAATCTTATAATGGACATCAAGGAACTGATTTTGTAATTAAAAATTTCTTTACTATGGACAGTGGTATCAACGTTTTAGCTGTTGATACAGGTGTCGTAATCTTTACAAAGGATGGTGAATTTGATCGAGAAAAAACCTCGGACACCTCGAAACATTTAGGGAACTACATTGGAATTACACACTCAGGAAAACTACAAACCTATTACGGGCATTTGAGAACAAATTCGATAAAAGTATCCGTCGGCGATACTGTTTTTCCAGGACAAGTAATTGGCCAAATAGGAAGCAGCGGAAACAGTTCAGATCCACATTTACATTTTGAGCTTTGGTACGATTCACTCTATTATATTGATCCTTTTAAAGGTCCTTGTGGAAATAACTCCACCTATTGGAAAAACCCGATAGCGTTTGATTCAACTTTTAATGTTTGGGAATCGGGCATATTAAATTTTGTCCCAAACTTAGATACCTTGCAAGAAGGGCTTTCAACATTAGATACAATTAGAGATACTGATAGTAACATTACTTTTTGGAACCTTCAATATGGTTTGCGGACTGACGACTCGTTAGTGTTAGATTGGTACACTCCTACTGGTATTTTATGGTTTAAATTCGATCTTACAATCCAACAAAACTGGTGGTACTATTATTATTGGTCGTATATTAAAAATCCAACCGATGGACCGTTTGGTGAATGGTCTGTTCAGCTCAGCAGAAATAATGTGGTGGTAGCAACTCAATCTTTTTATCGATTAAAAACTATTTCAGATACAACTATCCAAGACACCAATATTGTGGATACAATGAACATTTCTTATAATTCTGATCCCGCGAACTATTTGGTAAAAACAACCAATAAATATTGGGAAGTGGTATGCCCTAATATTGCTCAGCAAATTCAAGTACTGGAAATTTCAGGAAAAAGCATGATTTCAATAAAACCTACCGGAAGTAATGTTAGTATCGACAGATCCCTGCTATCCGTTGGCACATATATTTTAAATATAAGGAATGTAAATAGCATTAAAACCATTAGAATTTTTAATGACTAGCTCAATCAGTAGATCAACACTTTTGTCTAATTGAGTAGTTCAATTTGGCTTCAGAGTATTTATAACGAGCACAATTCAATGGTCTATAATTTAGCATTGAATTATTTACACAATGTCCAGGATGCTGAAGAAACAACACAAGATGTATTTATAAAGGTGCATCAACGCTATAAAAATTTCAAACACTCCTCTAGCTTAAAGACATGGATCTATCGAATTACGATCAACCATTGTCTGGATGTAATAAAAGCAAGAAAACGATTTAAACGATTTGGTTTTCTGATTGAAATCTTACCTGATTCGCATTTTAAAGGTACTGTGGAGTTTAATCACCCCGGAATTGAGTTGGAACAAAAAGAAGCAACTCAAAACATCATGAAGAAGATTGCTCAACTTCCTCAAAAACAGCAGACAGCGCTCATCCTAAAGAGTATTGAAGGATTAAGTCAAAAAGAAATATCTGTAATTATGGAGATTAGTGAAAAAGCAATAGAGTCATTATTATCTAGAGCTAGAAATAGTTTGAAAAAAAAACTTGGAAACTAGCGAGGGAATTAATAATTAACAGCGTCAAATAAAAAAGTAATGATACAGAGAGAAATTAATATTGAAGAAAATTTAAATCGGATTGCTAAGGTAGATGCACCTCCATTTTTATTCACTAGAATTGAAGCAAGAATTGCATCAGAATATGCTCCTTCTTCCAGATCATTTGCAGGGTTAAGTCTTGCTTACTCTTGTATTATAATTGCTTTGAATATTTGGTTGGTTTCTGATGCTGAAAGCGTCGATTTAAAAGTAGAAAATAACAATGCTATTTCAATTGTTTCCAATTCAGTAGGCTTGGAAGAATCAAATCAATTGTATTATGACTAAAACTATCTGGTTAAGAATTATCATAGGTGTATTAGTCATTTCAAATGGATTGTTGGCATATAAGATTGCGTCTTCGTCAAACAGGCATGGCCAACGTCACCATAAAAAGCGGGAAACCCCTAAAGAAGTAATTATACAAGCTTTAGATTTTGATGATACTCAACAAAAACAATACGAATTAACGATAACCAATCATCGCCAAAATATTAGACAGAAAGACAAAAAAATATTGAAAAAAAAAGGACAACTATTTTCATTACTCATAGCTCCAAATGACTCATTAAAAACTCGGTATCTAGCTGATCTTGGAAAGTTGAAATCTGAAGTAGATAGCATTCACTTTGCTCATTTCATTGAAATAAAAGAGATATGCAAAACCGTCCAATTGGACGCTTTTAATACTCTTACAATAGATTTAGGAAGGTTGTTTTCAGCTCCAGGCCCAAAGAAGTCAAGAGATTAAATGGAAGAATAACTGTTTTAGTAATTGAAAACAGGAATCCCATTGCACATAAAAAGATATTGATTGCTCCTTCATGTTCTTTAAGTCATACAAACAAGATGCTTATTTGAGTGATGCCATTAAAAATAAAGACGTAAACGCAGTAGAACAAAACCGGCAAACACTCACTGAATATGCTAAACTGGGTCATGCCGATCTGAGAGGTGTTAAGAATATTAATGAGGTTGCATCATTGAAATTAGCTGGGGATAAAATGTTACGCGCATATGAAAGCTATAGCCAAAAAGAAGCCTAGTTAATGAAGGATTTCTTTAAGAAAGAAGAACGATTTAATCAAGTAAAAAACTCGTTCGATACCACGTAAAATAAGGATAGAACTCTGAAAAACGTTGATGAATACAATACAGCGATAAAAGATTTTAATCAAGCAGTTGCTGATTATAATTTAGCTAATGACGCTGTCAATGAAAGTCGCTCAAAAGCACTTGACGATTGGAATAAATCCATTGACAAGTTTCTATCGAAGCACGCCATTTAAGCTTCATTTCAATATCAAAAAAAAGCACCGAGAAGTAATTCTTCTTGAGGCTTTTTAAATATTAATTGAATTCTTTTATTGTCTTTTTGCTAAAATCTGATCAGCATTGGCAATAAACTTCTTGTCCTCTTGACCGGGTTGAGAACCACTTGGATATCCTAAGTTTCCCAACGCATTAATTTCATATTGAGTGCCTTCTGCATTCAAGTTCATATCAAACAACCAAATTGTAGGGTAACCTTTTGGTTGAAAAAAGCCTTTAAGCTGATTATTTTGCTCCGCGATTTTAGGAGGTAATTGTTTTCTACGTGGAAAATCTAATTCTAACAAAACTACATTTGAATTTGCCCATTCCTTAAACGAAGGCTTTAGAAACACAGTAGCTTGCAATCTTTTGCACCAGCCGCACCAGTCACTTCCTGTAAAGAATGCGAAGATCGGTTTGTTCGTTTCTTTAGCAACAACTTGGGCTTCACTAAGGTCTACGTACCATTTTAATTCTCCTTCAGGAGCTGCGCTATTTGCAGACACCGTATTTTCAAAATTCTCGTTTGGAACTTTATCAATGGAGACGAATGCCGTTCCAATTAAAAATATGACAAGGATTGATCCGAAAAGTATTTTTTTATTCATGGTTTTATGCTTTGAGATTTTCAAAAGTATCTACAAATACCCCTCCATTGTCATCGTTAGTTTTAAAGAAGCCTAAAATGTAACCTGAATTACCTAAATCTCTAGTTATAAATCATGATTTTGGTGCTTATACCAGAATCAAACATTAGCCAATAAACGCCTGTATTTAATTGAGATACATCTGCATTTAGAGCTTCTTCGACTCTAAGAACTTGTGTCCCGAATGTATCGAACAAAGAAAAAGAAATTGGGCGTTCAAGGTTAATAGCTCCTGAACGTATAGGATTTGGATAAACCAAAACTTCTTTCTTCGAATCGTTGCTATTCTGCACGTTGTCAGCGATATCTTCTGCTAGTTTTCCCGTTTTACAACTGATACCTTGACGAATAGTGTTTGTGCTATCCCCTAATTGTCCTGATGTGTTTTTTCCAGCACCACAAATTATTTTGCCATATTCTTTGATTCCAAGACTATGAAATCCAGTCAAATCAGTTCCTGAAATCTGACCTTCAGAATTTGCAATTTCTACCCAATCAGTATCAGTTCCAACAGCTGTTGGGTTCAGTTTTGAAATAGAATTCCCTATACCCAATTGACCATTGTTATTGA
>CAJVZZ010000017.1 GCA_913020435.1 uncultured Flavobacteriales bacterium
AATATTTAATCGATTACTCGATAATTATTTTCTTAGAAACCTCTGAAGTTCCATTGCTAATGTTTATAAAATAAACACCAGCATCAGCACTTTCAAGATCTAATACTTTATTTAAACTTCCACTTGTGTTAACAGTTTCAGTATATACAACTTGTCCTACCACGTTTTTAACGCTAATAGTGTAATCGCCTGAAGTACTGTTATCCAATTTGATATTAACCATTCCTTTTGAGGGGTTAGGGAAAATACTTAGAGTAGAGTTAGCACCAAATTCAGCAATCGAGAATGGAAATAAATATTCTTCTTGTAGAACAGTAAATACAGCAGCAGCAGATTTACACCCTACTGTATTTTTAGCAACAGCAATGTAATCACCATATCCGTCTCTATTCGCTTTAGTTGGATCAATAATTAAAAGCGCTAGTTCTTGACCTGCTATGATATTTCCTGAAGGGTTTCTCCATTCAACACCCTTGCTTGAAGCAATTGTTGAAGTAATACCACCTGATGTTTTAACTTCAAGTTCAACGCTGTTGTTCGAAGAAATAGGAGTGATAGAACTTATACCATTAGCCGCACCGTAAGCCGGTGTTGTAATTGAAAACGGAGTAGAAGGCTGAGTTACATTATGAGCTGCTGTCAACGTACAATTGTTACCATCCGTCACTGTATAAGCATAGCTTCCAGCTGCAAGGCTTGTTCTTTTCGTTGCATTGCTTCCACCTGTCCAGGTAATAGTAAGATTTCCTGTACCTCCAGTAAGCACCATCTCTACTTCACCTTTTACATCACCTACACACTCGTTGTTTACTATACTTCCAGAGGCAGCCTTGATACCTTCACTCGGACCTGAAACTACTACGCTAATAGATTGGATACATGGAGGATTAGATCCGTCGTTTACTTCAACTCTGTATGTTCCAGCTTCAATATTAATTATATTAGAATCTGTAGATATAGTGGCTGTCGGAGCACTTGTTTCAAACCATTTGAAAGTATAATTTGGATTTTGGTTAGCGCCTTTAACAACAACAATTGAAATTTTCCCCTGTCTATCACCAAAACAAGTAGTAGTAGTCATGCTATTTGTAACATCTTGTGTTACAGTTGGAGCTCCAAAATCGCTAACTCCTGCACTAGAAACAACTGTACATCCATTACCATCAGTAATCGTAACTTGATAAGAACCAGAACTAAGTCCAGAAACTTTTTTGCCAGCAGTTATTGTACCCTTGATATCCCATGCATATGTATATGGTGACAAACCATTTGATGGATCAGATGTAACTTCAACTTCACCATCAGTACTTCCACAAGCTGTAGTAGGGGTTCCTGTTGCAACGCCTCCTACCAAAGTTGGGCAAGCTGTAGGCTTTGTAATTAGTCTAACCATATATTTTCGTCCACCAAAACTCCAATTACCCATTGCTCCACCTGATTGTGCAACTCGGACTAAGTATTGAGAACTAACGAAATCTGTTCTTTGGACTGGCCAGAAAATAGTATCTGAACCGAAGTTCTGATCTCCTCTTAGTGTTACAAGATAATTTCCTGGACCTAGTGTATCGTCAGTACCGCCTACAACTCTTGACAATGGAGTTTCAACCCACTTATCCACGCTATCTTTCAATGCAGACATATTAACGGAACTTGAAGTGAATATAGGGGCATTTGCAACTCCAGATATACTGTTTCTGGTGTAATCACCAACATTGTAAATGTTAACCGTAATAGTTCCTGTTTTTCCAGCTCTTCTTGTATTAGCGGCAGTATTTAACCACTCAACGCCAACGATGTTATCTAAAGTTTTTAGCTCAAAAATCGCGCCTACTTCCCATTCCCAAATAGCAGAAGGATTGTAATAAAATGCTCCAGCTCCACTAATGTCGTTATTGTCACGAGCATATGTGTCGTTAGTAACTTCTACTGTTGCAGCTAGAGTGTCATCATCATTAAGCTTCAAAGTTGAATCTGAAGTAACGATTAAGTCAACATTGTAGATGCCAACTCCAGCAGTAAGTGTGATTGCCTTTGTTGTAGACGTAGAATCAGTAGATAAAGGAGATAAAGAACTTTTTGTAGCAGTTTCAGTTTGACTAAAAGCAGAGGGACCAGTCACCATTGCTTTGAATCCAGCATTAGTTTGAGTAGCTCCACCTAAATTACTGTATTTAGCACTAAATTGAATTGGATATTTTCGAGCTTGACGATTAGGTATTTGAGTATAAAAATCGGCATAATGAATAAAGGTAGAATCTGTGTAAGGCTTCCAATAAGAGTCTACTATTGAAAGATCGTTGCTTTCACCTTCAAATAACATCAAATCATCAATCCACCAACCGTAACCAATGCCAGGCTGAGTTTGTGTTCTTGATTTCCAATAAAATCGAACATAAACATTTGCTTTGTTTGCAGCTAACTGAGAAATGTTAACTGTTACTTTCATTGGGTTAGAAGTAGGGTTGGATCCAGCAGTTGATGTAATTAAAAGATCCATGTTGTCATAAACCGTAGTGAAGTTTGTTCCATCAGTACTAATCTGAACTCGCGTTGTATCTTCAAATCGTGCATGATACTGCTCGAATGAAAGAACAACAGAATTTTTACCAGTGCAATTGATTGCACTTGTTGTCATTGTATAAGTTGCAGCAGAAAGAGCTCCTTGTCTTGGATCTCCAGGATTCAAGTTTGCCCAATCAGCGCCTGAAGTAGAAGCAATACCTTGTGTTGACCACCATGTGTTAGTAGTCCCTAAAGACCATCCTCTAGCTGAACTACCTGTAAGAGTAAGGCCTGCACTAGAATTAAAATCATAATACGCAATTGTGTCACCTGCTGCAGCAAGAGTACCTGATTTATTTGCCAGATAGGAAATTGGCGTTGTGTTTTGAGGAGAGATAGTGTTAATGGTAGCACTTTCTCCTTTTAATGAGCTGTTGAATTTCTCAACAACCGATTGAGCGTTTGCTGCGAAAGCAAACAGAACGCTCATTAGCAAAAAGGAAACTTTTTTCATGACTTCTCTAAATTATTAGTGTGTAAATTGTAATTAATTAATTTAAAATTAACTTCAAAAGGTTCGCAAATTTAATTGATTATGTTATTAACCAAAGAAATTTGATTCTTTTTTGTGTCAGGTTAACAAGCAAGGCAAAGCAGGGTTGGGTAAAATCGCTATATTAAACCGTCTTTCATGCGAATAGTTCGCTGAGCGCATTTAGCTATATCCTCTTCATGAGTGACCATGACGATTGTATTTCCTTGCTCATGAATATCCTTAAGCAAATCCATTATTTCATGCGAGGTTACAGAGTCTAAGTTTCCTGTTGGTTCATCGGCTAGTATTATAGATGGTGAGTTTACGAGGGCGCGAGCAATCGCAACCCGCTGTCTTTGCCCACCACTTAATTCATTAGGCTGGTGCTTCATTCTATCTGATAAGCCAACAAGGGTAAGTACCTTTTCAGCCATTTCGTTTCGCTCCTTTTTTGGGGTACCATTGTAAATGAGTGGAAGAGCAACATTGTCAATCGCGCTATATCTTGGAAGAAGATTAAATGATTGAAACACAAAACCGATTTCCTTATTCCGAACTTCGGCCAATTGATTTTCCATCATGGTAGAAACGTCTTGATTATTTAAAAAATAGTTCCCTGCGGTTGGAGTATCTAAGCAGCCAAGAATATTCATAAGAGTGGACTTGCCTGAACCAGAAGTTCCCATAAGTGCGACGTATTCCCCTCGATTTATTGAAATGTCAACACCTTTTAATGCTTCAACAAGTTCTTTACCCACCATAAAATGGCGTTTTAGATTTTCAGTTCTAATAATTTCAAGCATTGGCCAAAAGTAAACTCAAATTCTACTTGAATGAATTAAAGAAAGGATGGGCGGTAAAAGGGGTACTTTTGCTGCTTGAAATTTGAGATAAATACACCCGCGAGGCAATACCTTTCGATTGCACTTTTAGCTTTAATCTGGGGAAGCTCCTTCATTCTTATGAAAAGAGGACTGGAATCTTTTTCGGCAATGCAGGTTGCTGAATATCGGCTATTCATATCTGGATTAGCTCTACTTCCTCTTGCTTTCCGTCAATTAAAAAAAATCCCAATTTGGAACAAGGAGTTTTTAGCCATTTGTATGGTGGCAATTTTTGGAAATTTATTACCCGCCATTTTATTTGCGACCGCGCAGCTGAAGTTGCCTAGTGGTGCAACTGGTATGTTGAATAGTCTTGTGCCTCTTTTTACATTAGCAGTGGGTTTTTTGTTTTTCGGAGTATCACCCATTCTTAGGCAAATTCTAGGAGTGTTAATTGGCTTGGTGGGAGCTGTTGTTCTGATTTTTGGTTCTTCACAGATAGGACTGGAGGGGGTGCCAATAGTATATTCGCTTATGGTAATCGCAGCAACCTTGTGTTATGGAATTAGTGTGAATACGATAAAGTCATGGCTTACAGATATGTCAGCATTTCAGATTACCGCATTTGCTTTTTTTGTGTTGATGCCGTTTATGGTACTTGGACTCTTTTATAATGGGTTCTTTGAAATTGCTTTTGAAACTGAAAATCAATTGAACCTGGGTTATCTCACAATTCTAGGAATTGTTGGAACCGCTGGAGCATTACTACTGTTTAATCAACTTATAAAGTTCACATCTGCAGTTTTTGCATCATCTGTAACTTATATGATACCGATAGTTGCGATGTCTTGGGGCCTTTTGGACGGAGAGGAGTTGAATCTTTTTCATGCCTTCGGCTTCATTTTAATACTGGTAGGAGTGTATGTCATTAGCAGAGTAAAATCGAAAGCTAAACCTTGATCAGTCAGTTTAGTTGGTACTTTAGCTAATCTAAAATAACCTTTCAATCAGAATTCGTTTTTTACTTTTTACGCTTTCAGCCACATTTATTCAAACCATTTTTGCTCAAGATTATAGCTTGTTTCATTCCAATGACACTTGCACATGTTACAATGAAGCAGAATATCCAGTTGTTACTTTAAATTACACGTCCTTAATTATGGAATCCTCCTCATCAAATGGAGGAATCGTGCCACTTGCGAGAGGGGAGGTGTATGATTTTAATATTGGAGATATTTTTCACTCTGAAACTTTCGATGTTCAAGTTGAAAGAGAAGCCACTAGTTGTTTATCCAAACCCTTCAAAAGGAATAATGAACTTAACTGGAATTGCATCGGAACTAATTCAAGTCTATGAAATCAGCGGCAGAAAAGTTTCAGAGCAAACGATTGAAAAAACCCCAATTTAATACCACCCAAATTGATGTTTCATTTTTAGAGAATGGGGTCTATATAATCAAGGCCGTTTCAGGAGAACAACAATATTCTCAACGCATACAAATCCAGTACTAGATTAAGGGTTGCGCACCTTCAAAAAATAATTACTTTTGCTTTCCGATTTTTAATAGGTATAATTAATTAATAATAAACGATGTACGCAATTGTAGAGATAGCAGGGCAGCAGTTTAAAGTGCAAAAAGACCAAAAGCTTTTTGTTCATCGTCTAGAAGCAGCAGAAGGAGACAACGTGTCTTTCGACAAAGTAATGCTTACAGATGATAACGGAAAAGTGACAATTGGCGCCCCAGTTATAGAAGGTGTAGCAGTTAATGCTAAAATATTACAACACCTTAAAGGAGATAAAGTAATTGTCTTCAAGAAGAAGAGAAGAAAAGGGTACCAAAAATCTAACGGTCACCGTCAGTATTTAACTGAATTGGTAATTGAAGGAATTGGTTCTGAAGCTAAAAAAGCACCAGCTAAGAAAGCCGCTGCTCCAAAGGCAGAAAAGGCAACTGAAAAAGCACCAGTAAAGAAAGCGGCTCCTGCAAAGGAAGTAGCTCCAAAGGCTGAAGCTAAAAAAGCTGCTCCTAAGAAAGAAACTAAAAAAGAAGATTAATCGGCGTTTAGCCAAAAAGAATAAATCATGGCACATAAGAAAGGTGTAGGTAGTTCTAGAAACGGTCGGGAATCACAAAGTAAACGACTTGGTATCAAAGTAAGTGGTGGTCAAGCTGCAAGAGCAGGTAACATCATTTTACGACAAAGAGGTACAAAATATAAAGTAGGTGAAAATGTAGGTCTAGGAAAAGATCATACAATTTTTGCTCTTGTCGATGGAACAGTAGTTTTTAAGAAGAAAAGAGATAATCGTTCGTACGTTTCGGTTGAGGCATTACAAGCATAGCCGATAGCAAGAAATATTAAGGATTTAAGATCCCGTTTCTAAACCGATAGCTATCGGAATGGTAACGGGATTTTTGTTTTATATCATTAACAAAAAGCAAAGTTTAGCTATTCACTCTAAACGTAAATTCGCTAACAATAACAGTTATGTTACTTCAGTCTACAATAAGAAATAATCCAGAGGAAATCATTGATCGAATGAAGGTTCGAAATATTGATGTTACTGATATTATTGAAAAAATTACTGCGCTAGACAAAAGAAAGCGCGAAGTTCAAACTCGTTTTGAAAACAACCAGCACGCAATTAAAGAAAGCTCTAAAGTAATTGGAGATCTTTTCAAATCTGGAAAGCAAGCGGATGCTAGTTCTTTGCGTGAGAAAACAGCATCTCAAAAAGAAGACAATAAATTATTGAGTGATGAACTCAGTCGTTTGGATGTTGACCTTCTTGAACAAATGTATCACCTTCCAAATATTCCAAATGAAACCGTTCCTGCTGGAAAAGATGATGCTGATAATGTTGAAATTGCAATTTGGGGACAAAAGCCAGTTCTAGAAAGTTCAGAACCACATTGGGAAATTGCGAAAAACCTAAACCTTATAGATTGGGAGCTTGGAGTTAAGATTGCAGGAGCTGGATTCCCGGTTTATCGAAATCAAGGCGCTAGATTGCAACGTGGATTAGTTCAGTTTTTCTTGGATCGTGCAGTTGAGAGTGGATACGAAGAGATTAATCCTCCACTTTTAATTAATGAAGCTTCAGGATACGGAACAGGACAGTTGCCTGATAAGGATGGGCAGATGTACCATACTGAAAGAGATCACTTGTACTTGATACCTACTGCTGAGGTTCCGGTGACGAATATTTACCGAGATACAATTATAAAAGAAGCCGATTTACCAATGAAAAACACGGCTTTTTCTCCTTGTTTTAGGAGAGAAGCAGGAAGCTATGGTAAGGATGTAAGAGGGTTAAACCGACTGCATCAGTTTGAGAAAGTTGAGATCCTTCAAGTCGTACATCCTGATGAATCTTATAAGGTTCTAGATCACATGGTAGATCATGTAAAAGGTCTATTAGAGTCCCTTGAATTGCATTATCGGGTAGTAAGGCTTTGCGGCGGAGATCTTGGGTTTGCCGCAGCAATTACCTATGATTTTGAGGTTTGGAGTGCTGCTCAGGAAATGTGGTTGGAGGTTAGTTCTGTATCTAATTTCGAAACTTTTCAAGCCAATCGATTGAAGTGCAGATTCAAAGATTCAGAAGGCAAAAATCAATTAGTACATACATTGAATGGCAGTGCAATGGCTTTGCCCAGAATTATGGCGGCGCTTTTGGAAAATAATCAAACAAAAAATGAAATTAATATCCCAAAGGCGTTGATTCCTTATGTGGGGTTTGATAAAATTAATAAGTAATAATGAACAGATTAATTGCATTTGTGAGCTTAATAGGTTTTTTAAGTTCATGTTCAGAAAGCCCAAATGAAAAACCTATTCATCAGGTAGATTCTTTACTAATAGTGGTAGCTGGAGCTCAAGGAAACTTGGCAAGTTTAAATTCTAATGACTATAGTTCACTTATTGACACTGTAAAACAAGATGTTCAGTTTATTCAAAGTCAATATCCTGATACGATGGATTTGCAAACGGCATTGAAGGTTGATTATTACTACAGAACAATTAAATCGGTACGTAAATTTTCAGAAACTTATTCTAGCCAAAATTCAGAGTTGAACTTCACCATGACGCAGCTAAACAACCTGAAAAATGACTTGTCCAATGAAATTTTTGACAAAAAGAGTTTTGTTGAAATATTTCCGTCTGAATCTAAAGCTGTAGCAAGACATAAAGAAAGTGTTGAGAACCTCAAATCATGGCATGAATCTATTGGTACGGCATATAATAGACATAAACCGGGTATCGACTCTTTGATCGTGTACATTAAAGAAAGCGTCGATTAGTAATGTAATGAATCAGGTAGTTAAAATAGTGTTTTTGGTTATGTTGAGTATGGTTCCGCTTGTCGGAATTAGTCAAACTACTGATAGCCAATTAGCTGCCCATTATTACCAAAATCAAGAATATGAAAAGGCTCTTTTATATTACAGTCGCCTTTATTCCAAGCAAACTAATACTTCCAATTACAATTATCTCTTTAAGTGCCTTGTAAAGTTAGAAAACTACTCTGAGGCGCGAAAATTATCGAAAAGACACGTCAGAATTGATCCGATAAATCAAAAAGCCAAAGTTGATTATGGCTATACCTATGGATTGGAAGGTAATGTAAAAACGCAATCGAAAGAATTTAAGAAAATCATCAAATCGATTGCTCCAAATTATCTTGTAATCAATGAATTAGCTATTGCTTTTCTTGATATAAAAAAGAATCAAGAAGCATTAGATGTATATCAACAAGGCAGGTCGATTATGAAAAACACCTACCCTTTTAATACGGAAATTGCTGATATCTATTATCGCATGGAGCGGTATAATGATATGACCGATGAGTTGCTCAATCTGTTGGAATTAAATCCTGGATATTTAAAAACAGTTGAGGGATTACTTAATAAAACAGCCGCAAATGAAAAGGGTAGTCCTGCAAACACAGCTCTTAAAAAGGGGCTGATTCAAAAAATCAATCAAAAACCAAATTCTACTGTATTCTCTGAAATGTTAATATGGGTATTTATGCAAGAGGCGAATTGGAGCGCTGCATTTATTCAAGTTAAAGCTTTGGATAGAAGGTTAAACGAAGAAGGCCGAAGAGTCTATAATCTTGCAGAAACCCTAGCAAATAATAAAGAATATGACGTTGCGGCTGATGCTTATGCCTACGTTGTGAAAGTTGGAACCAAATCACAGTATTACGTAGAATCAAGAATTGGTGGGCTGATGGTTCGATTTAATCAATTAGCGGATGGAGGTTCAATTGACTCTTTGGCAATGACAGCATTAATTGCCGATTTTGATGCTACGATAAATATTTTTGGGAAGAATGAAGGTACTTCAACTCTTTTGCGAAAGAAGGCATTTGTCCAGTGTTTTTATCAGCATAAATTGGAAGAAGGCTTAGATACTTACGAAGAAGCATTATCAATTAATGGGATAGCCCCACATCAATTAGCTGAAATAAAGCTGGAATATGGAGATGCACTTTTAGCAGGAGGTTATGTTTGGGATGCATCATTAGTATATGGCCAAGTTGATAAAGGATTTAAGTACGATTTCTTAGGAGAAAAAGCGAAATTTAAAAGTTCTAAAGTGCATTTTTATACCGGAAACTTTGATTTAGCTAAAGCACAATTGGATATTTTAAAAGGTGCTACTACAAAGCTGATTGCTAATGATGCCATGCTACTATCGGTAATCATAACAGATAATAGCACTGTTGACACTTCAACCGCGCCATTGAAATTGTATGCTGATGCAGATCTACTCATTTTTCAAAACAGATTGGCTGAGGCAAGGGGTAAGTTAGATAGCATTAAAGCAATTTATCCAGGACACGCATTGGAAGATGAAATGCTAATGCTTCGTTATGAAATGGCATTAAAGGAAAAAAAATATAAGGATGGAGCTAGTTTTTTGGAAGATATTAAGGCGCTATACCCAACGGATATTTTAGCAGATAAAGCAATTTATCGTTTGGCAGAATTGTATGAGGAAAAATTAATGCAACCCAGCAAAGCCAAAGAACTTTACCAATTAATTATTACCGATTATCAAGATAGTTTGTTTGCTACTGAAAGTCGCAAACGATTTCGAAGGTTAAGAGGCGATAACCTGTAATTCATTTTAATTTAGGAGCATGATTGTATACAATGTAACAGTAAAAGTTAATACTGAGGTTCATGATGAGTGGTTTACATGGATGAAAGAAACCCACATTCCTGAGGTTATGAAAACAGGACTTTTTTCAGATAAAAACATGTTGAAGGTACTAGTTGATGAGGCTGATGGTATTACCTACAGCATCCAGTACAAAACAACTTCTTGGGAGAATTTAGAGGAATATCAAACTAAACATGCCCCTGCGCTTCAAAAAGTCCACACTGATAAATATCAAGGAAAATTTGTGGCTTTTAGAACTTTGCTGGAAGAAGTATAATGGTACAACCAAAAAAACATCTTGGCCAACACTTCCTGACGGACGAGTCTGTCGTTCAAAAAATTGTTGAGTCACTTTCTACATCTCCTTCAACACAAGTAATTGAAATTGGCCCTGGTACCGGAGCTCTCTCTAAATATTTGCTAAAGAAGGAATTAAAAAACCTTTGGCTTTGCGAAGTCGACAGAGAGTCGGTAGACTATTTAATTGATGAATTAGGCGTTCCAGATTATCAGCTTTTACAAAAGAGTTTTCTCAGGCTAGAATTAAGTGACCTTAGTTCCGAACCCATTTCTATAATTGGAAATTTCCCTTACAATATCTCTTCTCAAATTCTATTTAGAGTTTTCGATCAGAGAGATCAAGTTCCTGAATTAGTTGGAACATTTCAGAAAGAAGTTGGGTTAAGAGTTGCGGCAAACCCAGGTTCTAAAACCTATGGTATTTTAAGTGTTTTATTACAGGCATTCTACAACGTTGAATATCTGAATGACATTGATAGAGGTGCTTTTTTTCCTCCTCCTAATGTGGTTAGCGGTGTCATTAGAATGAAAAGAAATTCGGTTAAAGATTTGGGTTGTGACACAAAGAATTTTGTTTTGACAGTAAAAACGGCCTTTAATCAAAGAAGAAAGACTCTGAACAATGCATTGAAATCACTCAACACTGAAAAGCGTGAATTGCCTTATGGAACGCTTAGAGCTGAGACCTTAACAGTTGAGCAGTTTGTTGAAATGACTAAGATTTTGTTTGGTTAGTTCTTCTCATTAGTTTTAAAGTAAAAGCCTTAATATTCTCTTGGCTTATGCGCGATCGTATCGTTTGATATTGTGTTATTTGATGTTCATCGGGTTAAGTTTTTAGATTTCAGATAGAAGGTCCCCAGCCTCTCCTTCGCCTTCTTGTTCATCTATTCTTCCGGAATGACGGCAGTTAATTTTACCAATAACTGATTTTAAAAGCGCCGTATTAATATGCGCATATCTACGAAATGCAAGGGCAATAAAACCACACCTTATTTACCTCATCAATAACTTTAACTTTGCTTTATAGAATTCATTAATAACAGGAAATTGGAAGGAGACTTATGCAGTTCGAGCTTACAAAAGAATATCTGTCGGAGATTCGAGAAGCCGCAGCCGCAAGCGATGAAAATCGCCTGATTGGATTATTTAATGAAGTACATGCGGCAGATATTGCTGAGATAATAAACGAGCTTACCACCGAAGAAGCAAAAACGGTTCTTCATTTTTTAGATCCAGATCGTGCTTCAGATACCATAACGCACTTAGACGAGGAAGACCGAAAAGATCTACTGAATGCATACACTTCAGTAGAAATTGCTGAAAATTTTGTCGAAAACTTAGAAACTGATGATGCGGCAGATCTTATTCAAGAGCTTTCTGAAGAAAGAAGGGAAGAGGTAATTGCTCAAATAGATGATATAGACCAAGCCAGTCAGATTGTTGATCTTCTTAACTACGAAGAAGGAACTGCAGGGGCAATTATGGGTAAAGAAATGGTACGTGTTTATGAGCACTTATCCGTTACTGAAAGTATCCTTGAATTAAGAAAACAAGCTGAAGATATTGAAAACGTCTATACCGTTTATGTTACTGATGAAAAAGATAGACTAAAAGGAAGGCTGGCGCTTAAGAAGATGCTAGTTGCGCCAACAAGCGCTAAAATTAAAGATGTCTATGTCTCTGATATTCATTGGGTAAAAGCTGGTGACACAACAGAAGAAGTTGCTAGCATAATGGAGAAATACGATTTAGTTGCGCTTCCTGTTGTCGATAATTTACATCGTTTGATTGGGCGAATAACTATTGATGATGTTGTTGATGTTATCAAAGAAGAAGCAGATCGTGATTACCAAATGGCTTCGGGTATTAGCGAAGATGTAGAGTCTACCGATAGTGTTTGGGTGTTAACTCGCGCGAGATTACCATGGTTAATTTTGGGATTGATAGGGGGTATTTTTGGCGCTCGCGTCATTGGTTTGTATGAGGCCGATATTCAGTTATACCCAGAAATGGCTTTCTTTATTCCTCTTGTAGCAGCAATGGGTGGTAATGTTGGAGTCCAATCTTCCGCAATAATTGTGCAGGGCCTAGCTAATAATACAATGGGGATGTCTGGCATCCTGCCAAGGCTTTTAAAAGAGTTTTCTGTCGCTCTATTAAATGCTATAGCTTGTGCCATAATTGTTTTAGGCTACAATATAATTTTTGGAGATTCATTAAACCTTGCCTATACCGTTAGTTTAGCACTTTTGGCCGTGATAGTGATTGCAGCACTCTTCGGTACACTTATTCCGCTTACCTTAGATAAGTATAAAATTGATCCAGCGCTTGCCACAGGTCCATTTATCACTACAGTGAATGATATACTCGGTCTATTTATTTACTTTATGATCGGAAGGTTGATGTACGGGATATGATTAACAAATTTTTAGTGTTGAAATGAATGCACAGCGTATTGCTTAAGTCTATTTACGATTGCTGAGTAGGGTTCCGTATTGTTGAAAATGCTACCTTAAAGTTGATCTATTTAATTTTGTGGTCGATAAACAGCCAATTA
The DNA here is from genome assembly GCA_913020435.1 of uncultured Flavobacteriales bacterium. GTDB lineage: Bacteria > Bacteroidota > Bacteroidia > Flavobacteriales_G > Salibacteraceae > UBA6770. Next base: position 12,902 of record CAJVZZ010000017.1, read on the forward strand.
TTTTCTTCAAATCTGTCTGTGCCATAGGATTAAGCCTTCTTTACAAACTCAGACTTTAAACCCATTGCACCAAAGCCATCAATTCTACATGCGATATTGTGATCCCCTTCAACCAATCGAATGTTCTTGACTTTAGTGCCAGCTTTTACCGGCCCTGGAGCGCCTTTTACAGGTAGGTTTTTTAGCACAATCACTGAATCCCCATCGACCAAAATGTTCCCGTTGGCGTCTTTTATTTGCGGGTTACTTTCAAGTGCTAGCTCTTCAGGGTTCCACTCGTGTCCACATTCAGGGCACACTAGCAGACTATCCATTGGATAGGCATAAATTCCTTTACAACTAGGACAGGGGTTATTTGTTTCGCTCATACAGCGAAAGTATTTAATCCTTAGACTTTATGCGCTTTTGGATACGTGTCAAATATTGAGCTAGAGCATTATTCAATTCTGTGGGTGATTCTAACATGGGGAAAAGTCTAACGTCTTTTATGTAAGAAATTATAAACCCTCTTCTAAACTACTTCTTTAGTGAAATTTACTTTTTAGCTACTGTTGACTGAACAGTGAGGAGCAGTTATATTTCTTAAGAATTGCTTTTCATTTTTACAATCTTTAAAAAGGTGTATTAATGTTTCAGTTGCCATTTTTGGCTGAACTTGAGTAATATTGTCAATCACTTTTTTATTGCTGCGGGGTTGAAGTATGCTGAGAATAAATACTTTGATACATAAAATCCTATTCCTGTTTTAAAGATTTTTCATGATTTTAAAAAAACTACCTTCTGTTCTTTTGAATGAATCGCTATCTAATTACATGTATATTTTTAAAATTATCGACGCTAATAATTCCAACTCTGTTCTTGGGTTTTTTTCGGTAAGTTCATAGAGTAATTTCGTCGCCAATATCGTTTTGATTAAACACGAGGTTTTTAGCTTCAAGTTTATTAAAGACGTCAATTACATCTCGATCATAATTTTCGGGAGTCCAAGATTTTTTGATTTTATGTGGTTAGCAAGGCCTAACATTATCACCTTATATTTTCTTTGAATACTTAACTTGAGAGCTCCAACAAGCCTGATTGGTTGCTCAAGCCTGAACAAATAACAGAGTTATCGTGCCTCGTTCTGTCTTTGTCTGCTGAATTTGTGGATCATCAGAACTCAAGGTCACAAGATTGTTCGGTTCACCACTAGGTCAAAAAAAACTCACAGCAAAAAAGAGTGCTGTGAGTTTTATAATTTAGCTATTTGAGAGAAACGGTTACTATTTCAATGATTTAATCAAGTCGTCATTTTTCTTTACATATTCATCGTATTCTGCTTTTTGAGCCAATACTTTAGACTTTTCAGCGGCAGTAATTGCAGCTTTTTTGTTACCTGATTTAGCGATAATTTTTGCTTGCCAGTGTACAACCCAGAATTTTTGATCATCACCGTCTAAAGCAACTGCTTTATTAATCCATGTTAACGCTTTTGCATTGTCTTTATCATTATCATGATAATACTTTGCAGCCATGTAGAGATCTCTTGAACTCGGACCATTTATTACGGATTCAATTGTTGCCATAACTTCTTTGTCAACATCAGTTTTCACAGGAATAGTAACCATAGTATTTTCCCAGATTATTTGCCAGTCTGCTGAGTTGCCTGTCAAGTTTGAAAATAACATTGTGAAAGATTCCACTTTTGAAGCTGTTTTTGAAGACTTCACCGTAAAACGCATTACGTCTTTATCTTCAGCGTACTTATTTGTTGAAGCAGTAGGATCAGAATTAATAATGATAGTCCATTCTGATTCCCCTGGAATAGTAAAAACGGAGTATTTGCCTTTTTTTAAGCTTTTTCCAGCAAGCATAATCTCGCCTTCTGTTTTGATTGTAGTTGCACTATTAGCTCCCGTTCTCCATAGTTCACCATAAGCTACTAAGTCTCCAAAAATGGTTCTTCCTTTTACGCCTGGTCTACTATAAGAAACCTCAACTTTAGTTAATCCTATTGCTTGTTCAATTTCGGCGGTAGGACTTGGTTGTGGTGTTTTAATTTGTGCGTTTGCACTCATAAAACACATCATTGCAGCTGCAATTCCTGTAATCTTTAAGTTCATAATTTTCATATTGTTATTGTTTCTATTAGTCAACGAAAATATTCAATCTAAATCCCAAATAAGAGAATTTGAGCTAACAGTATCTTAAATGGTTTTAACCAAATGAAAACTTTTATCAACATTGTTGATTTTGTGCACATTATGGAGGTAATTACCCCATTGTTTATTGCTAAAATTGCACATAGAATTCACTTCTAGGCTTGGTTGTTGTAACTATTTGATAATCAAGATGTAGCTGTAGGTTCAGGGCGTTTTTTATAGTAGTGTTTGGTTCAAGAAAATTCAAAGTGGAAGAAAGGAAGATAAAAAATGCGCTAATATCTGTTTTTAGTAAGGATGGTCTAGAGCCAATAGTTCGGAAACTGAAGGATCTTGGAGTAAATATATATTCTACTGGGGGTACTCAAACTTTTATTGAAGATCTTGGAGTTACTGTAAATAGGGTTGAAGATCTAACTTCTTATCCTTCAATTCTTGGAGGTAGAGTTAAAACGTTACATCCAAAGGTTTTCGGAGGAATTTTATCGCGCAGAGCCTTAGAGTCCGATCAAAAGCAGTTATTAGAATTTGAGATTCCCGAACTGGATTTGGTAATCGTGGATTTATATCCTTTTGAGGACACAGTTATCAGCACTGACGTTGAGCAAACCATTATCGAGAAAATTGATATTGGAGGAATCTCATTAATTAGAGCCGCAGCCAAGAACTTTAAAGATGTTTTGATTGTGCCTTCGGTTGATCAATACGGATCAGTTTTAGAAATGCTAAATACTGGAAACGGGACAACAACCTTAGTTCAACGTAAGGAGCTAGCGCTAGAAGCATTTAAAGTTTCATCACATTACGACAGCGCTATATCGGAATATTTCAATCGCGATTTTAATCAAGATTTTATTCGGCTTTCAGTGAATGATTCGCAAGCGTTGCGATATGGAGAAAATCCTCACCAAAAAGCAAGTTTCTTTGGAAATCTTGACCAAATGTTTGATAAGTTGAATGGAAAAGAGCTTTCATATAACAACCTATTAGATGTCGACGCTGCTGTTTGTTTAATGGATGACTTTAAAAACAATGCACCAACTTTTGCTATACTTAAGCACAACAACGCATGTGGATTAGCAACTAGGCCTACGATTTTAGAAGCATGGAAAGATGCTTTGGCGGGAGACCCTATATCAGCGTTTGGTGGAATTTTAATCTCCAATACTGAAATTGATGCTGCTACAGCGACAGAAGTTTATAACTTGTTTTTTGAAGTAATTATAGCTCCTTCATATTCATTAAAAGCTGAAACTATTTTAAAGCAGAAAAAGAATCGAATCATACTAGTAAAGAAAGAGGTTGAATTACCGAATCGCTTATACCGTTCAAGTCTGAATGGTTTGTTGGTTCAAGAGCGAGACAATCGGTCTGAAAATGAATCTAACTTTGAGTCTGTTACTAATGAAAAACCAACATTACAACAAACTGACGATTTAGTTTTTGCCAATAAATTGGTAAAGCACACAAAGTCGAACACGATTGTTTTGGCAAAAAACGGTCAATTATTAGCAAGTGGAACAGGACAAACCAGCAGGGTGGATGCATTAAACCAGGCTATTAATAAGGCAAAAGCATTTAATTTTGATTTAAACGGAGCTGTAATGTCTTCAGATGCATTTTTTCCTTTTCCAGATTGTGTGGAAATTGCTGATAATGCTGGAATAAAAGCTGTGGTGCAGCCAGGTGGTTCAATTAAAGATAAACTTAGTATAGATTATTGTAATAATCATAATTTGGCTATGGTTATTACTGGAACAAGACATTTTAAACATTAGGAACAAGGAGGAAAAGATAAATGGGCTTATTTGATTTTTTTACCCAAGAAATTGCGATTGATTTGGGAACGGCCAATACTTTGATAATTCACAATGACAAGGTTGTTGTTGATGAGCCGTCAATTGTAGCGCAAGACCGGGTGTCTTCAAAATTTATTGCCGTGGGCAAGCAAGCAATGCAAATGCATGGTAAAACCCACGAAAACATTAAAACTATTCGTCCACTAAAGGACGGAGTAATTGCCGATTTTCATGCTGCAGAGCACATGATTAAGGGTATGATCAAAATGATCAATACGGGTCGTAGAATTTTTCAGCCTTCATTGAAAATGGTAATCTGTATTCCTTCTGGAATTACCGAAGTTGAAAAACGTGCAGTAAAGGATTCTGCTGAGCATGCAGGTGCTAAAGAGGTTTACTTGATTTACGAACCTATGGCTGCTGCAATTGGAATCGGAATTGACGTTGAAGAGCCAATGGGCAACATGATTATCGATATTGGCGGAGGAACTTCTGAGATTGCAGTTATTGCGCTTGGAGGAATTGTTTGTGACAAATCTATTCGTGTAGCGGGTGATGAATTCACGTCTGATATTGAAGATTATTTACGAAGACAGCACAATATATTAATTGGTGAAAGAACTGCTGAACGAATTAAAATTGAAGTTGGTGCAGCTTTGCCTGAGTTAGATGATCCTCCAGAGGATTACGCCGTTCATGGCAGAGATTTAATGACAGGTATTCCAAAGGAAATACATGTTTCGTATGTAGAGATTTCACATGCTTTAGATAAGTCAATTTCAAAAATTGAAGAAGCTATTTTATCTGCACTTGAAATGACACCGCCTGAACTTTCTGCCGATATTTACAAAACAGGAATCTACTTAGCAGGAGGCGGCTCCATGTTAAGAGGATTGGACAAACGAATTAGCATGAAGACTAAGTTGCCAGTGCATGTTGCTGAAGATCCTTTAAGGGCAGTGGCAAGAGGAACGGGTATCGCACTTAAAAATGCTGATAATTTTAATTTCTTAATTAAGTAAATTACAGGGAGAATAGCACGTGCGTAATCTCATACAATTTATTTGGAGACAGCATTTTACGCTATTATTTTTTGGACTGCAATTCATTGCGTTTTTTCTTTTAGTTCAAAACAACTCTTTTCAACGAGCAAATTTTTTAGGATTTGCGAATGAAGTCTCAGGTGGAGCATTTGAAGCTATTGCTGATGCGAAAGATTATTTGAGTTTAAAAGAGGTGAATGAAAATCTGGCTGAAGAGATAGGCCGATTAAAGTCTAACGAGCAAGAGGCGCATTTTGGGCTAACACCTTGGTTAAAAGTTATAAATGACAGCTTGTACCGCACTCAATATGAGTATACAAAAGCAAGAGTAGTTAACAGTACGGTTAGCCAACGCAACAACTATTTAACACTAAATCAGGGATCGGTAAACGGTTTCCAGCCAGAAATGGGTGTTGTTTGCAATGAAGGTATTGTTGGGATTATCAAAAATGTGTCACAACATTATTCAAGTGTGATATCAGTATTGCATTCTCGAACTCAAGTAAGTGCTAAACTAAAGTCTTCGGATTACTTTGGTGTATTGACATGGGACGGTAAAAAGGCAGATAAAGTTCAACTATCGGATATTCCGTCACATGTTAAAATTGCGATAGGCGATACCGTCGTAACTCGAGGATCAGGGGGTATTTTTCCAAGAAATGTCTTGATAGGGACTATAGCAGATTATAAACCCATCAGAGGAACTGATTTCTACAAAATAAATCTCAACTTGGTAGTCGATTTTAGAAAAGTGTCCTATGTTTTTGCGATAACCAATGCCATGATAAAGGAACAAAAGGAAGTTGAATTAAATCAAACTCAAGAAGATGATTAGTTCTAGTTTATCTATAGCAGTTCGGTTTTTCGTTCTAATTATCCTACAAGGATTAGTGCTTAATAATGTTCATGTTTTTGGAGTAGCTAGCACCTATTTCTATGTGATTTTTATTTTATTTTTACCTATTGAGTTCAATCGAATTGTTGTTATGTTGCTGGCTTTTGCTCTTGGATTAGCAATAGATCTTTTTTCCTCGAGCTGGGGTCTACATACCTTTTCTTGTGTATTTATGGCCTATTTAAGACCAACACTTTTACGCTTTATAGCCCCAAGAGATGGTTACGAATTTAACGCTGTACCGAATTGGCATGAAATGGGTTTTGTTTGGTTTATCACCTACTCGTCGATTGCTGTTTTTATTCACCATTTTATCGTTCATTTTGTTGAAGCCTTTCGTTTTTCCGAGTTCATTAATGTTTTGGGAAGAACATTAGCAAGCACCCTTTTTACCATGTTGCTACTGCTTATATTTCAGTTATTTTCTTATAAATCCAATCGAAATTAATGAAGCCGTTTGAGGATAGGAAATTTGTGATTCTTGGAATATTTTTGACCATTGGGCTCATTTTTTTAGGACGGTTATTTTTTATTCAGGTTATTGATGATTCGTACCAAATGTCCGCCAATAATCAGACATTGAGAACAATTACTCAATATCCTGTTAGAGGGTTAATTTACGATAGGAATAAGCAACTTTTAGTATATAATGAAGCGGCATATGATCTAATGGTTGTGCCTTCTAAAGTCAGCGATTTTGATACAAGTTCATTTTGTCGGTTGCTTGGAATTTCAGATTCAGCTTTTGTTATTCGGCTTAAGAATGCTAGAAAATATAGTCGCTATCGACCTTCTGTTTTTGAGAAACAGATTCCTGCATCCCAATGGGCATTGGTATCAGAGCGTCTTTATAAATACAACGGATTTTATGGAGAAAAACGTACCCTTAGGAAATATCCTAAGGCAACTTCGGCTCATATTTTAGGATACATTTCAGAGGTAGGGAACTCTGACATTGCCAAAGATTCCTATTATAAAAGTGGCGATTATATTGGTAAAAGAGGCTTAGAAAAAGAGTATGAATCGGTATTGCGCGGAACTCGAGGAAAAAAAATCCTTATGGTAGATGTTCACAATCGGATTAAAGGAAATTATCGAAACGGCCTATATGATAGCTTACCTATCGCAGGTAAAAATTTGATTTGTTCTATAGACCGAGATCTGCAGGCCTTTGGGGAGTTACTAATGCAAGGAAAAAGAGGAAGTATAGTTGCAATTGAGCCATCGACCGGTGAAATTTTAGCGATGATATCAGCCCCAAGCTATGACCCTAACTTGTTGGTGGGAAGACCAAGATCAAAAAACTATCAAATGTTGCAACAAAATGATTCGTTGAACCCATTATTCAATCGGACTATAAATGCAATGTACCGACCAGGTTCTATATTTAAAATCGTGCAGGCATTAGTGGCGCTTGATGAAGGAGTGATTACTCAAGAGACCCGATTTCAGTGTAACCGTGGAATAATAGGATGTCACGGTGACCATACATATGACGAATTGGTGGGAGCCATTCAGCACAGCTGTAACCCTTATTTCTATCAAGTTTATAAGCGCTTAATTCAGCGTGGAGATAATACGAGTGTTTTTAAGGATGCTAATATGGGATTACAAACTTGGCAAGAACGTGTTAAATTGTTTGGTTTTGGAGTTCAATTAAAAACCGATTTACCTGGATTGAAAATGGGATTAGTTCCAACACCTGAATTTTATAATAAATGGTATGGAGAAAACCGCTGGGCTTTTTCAACGATTTACTCGAATAGTATTGGGGAGGGGGAATTACAAGTAGTTCCTATTCAAATGGCAAATTTGGCAGCGATTATCGCCAATAAAGGATATTACTATCAGCCACATTTAATCAAGTCAATTGGAGAAGATTCTGTTAAACGATCCGAGTTTACTCAAAAATTTGATACTGAGGTTGATGCTAAGTATTTTGAACCCATTGTAAAGGCAATGTACAAGGTAGTTAATGAGAGGGGCGGAACCGCTCGCAGGGCCAGAATGGATAGTATCATTGTCTGTGGAAAAACGGGGACGGTTCAGAACGATCCTTGGCCTGATCATTCCGTTTTTATGGCTTTTGCTCCCATGGAAAACCCTAAAATTGCGGTTGCGGTTTATGTAGAGTATTCAGACTATGGAGGTACTTGGGCGGCGCCAATATCAAGCTTAATGATTGAACAATATCTAACTGGAGAGATTAAGAGAAAAGACAAACAGAAACGGATAACAAATGCTTCATTTTTAGAGATATATGAGGGCAAAAAGTAGCATATTTCAAAATATTGATTGGACTATATTTTGGGTGTATACCGCATTGGTGCTCATGGGGTGGGTTAATATTTATGCCGCTACTTATAATGAGCAACACCAATCAATTTTTGATTTGAGTATGTCTTACGGCAAACAAATGATATGGATTATAAGCTCTTATCTTTTGGTGTGGATTGTACTGATGCTAGACCCAAGATTCTTTTCACGCCTTGCATATCCTATCTATGCTCTCTGTATGGCTTTGTTGATTGGTGTCCTGATTTTTGGAACCGAAATAAAAGGAGCTAAATCATGGTTCACGTTTGGTAGTTTTTCCTTTCAACCTTCAGAACTCGCTAAGTATGGAACTGCTCTAGCACTCACGTATTACCTTAGTTCACTAGGGAAAAAGTTCCAAGGAATTTTTGTTAGAATAAAAGCTTTTATAATTCTGCTAATTCCAGCAGGACTCATTTTATTGCAACCCGATACGGGCTCTGTTTTAGTCTATGCTTCTTTTATTTTTGTTATGTATCGAGAGGGGCTAAGTGGTAATATTCTATTAATTGGGTTAGGTGCAGCGGCACTATTTGTATTGGCTTTATTGCTTAACTATACCACCTTTGATTTGCCCTTCGAATTGCAAATTTCTGGACAGACTTTAATGATTATTGTTGTTGGGATTATATGTCTCCTTATCCATCAGATGTTTCGTAAGGATAAAGGAATTAAGATTGTTATTATTTTAGTCTTTGGAGTTATCGCTGGTTATGTGTATGGAGTAAACTATATGTTTAATGATGTATTAAAATCGCATCAGCAGTCCAGAATAAATGAGTTGCTGGGAATAGAGCACGACATCACGGGTGCTGGTTATAACGTGCATCAATCCATGATTGCAATTGGTTCGGGGGGGGTGTTTGGAAAAGGGTTTTTAGAAGGAACCCAAACTAAGTTCAATTTTGTACCTGAGCAAAGTACTGACTTTATTTTTTGTACAGTTGGGGAGGAATGGGGATACTTTGGGAGTCTCGTAGTCATAGTTCTATTTCTGGTATTGCTCTTCCGAATAGTAATAATAGCTGAAAGGCAACGGTCTAAATTCTCAAGAATTTATGGCTATTGCGTTGCCAGTATTTTCTTTTTTCATTTGGCTATTAATATTGGGATGACCATTGGATTAGCTCCTGTAATCGGAATTCCATTGCCCTTCTTTTCCTATGGCGGTTCTAGTTTGTGGGCATTTACTATTCTCCTATTTACATTCGTAAAAATGGACTCAGAGAGAATGCATATTTTGAGTTAAAAGCAGGTTGAATTTTTAGTGTTGATTGTTTTGCGCTTCAATAAAAGGGTAGCTGAAAACAAATAATTCAAAGTTATTATAGACTTGAAGCTTTCTGATTCGTTTGCGTATCCAGTTCAGTAGATATTTGAAATAAGGTGATTTTGGAAAAACTTAGAACATTGACAGTAACTGATGGAAGCATTCTTTTTCCTTTCTCAGTACCTGCTTTGCGAAACTTTGCGTTACAGCTAATGTGCGGTTATCCATTTAACCGACGGATAATTAAAGACTCCTACTGCTTCACAAAATTCAAATTCGAAAAATGAAAATCGGGATTAGGTAAATCAATAGCAAAGCCACTAACTTTTCCAGCTTCTACTTTAAAATTCGCAAAACCACGTGGTAAAAATTCGTCGTTAAACTTAAATACAAACGAATCGTTTTCCCAATGATTACAAGTTGCAGTAAATAATATTTTAGCGGGTTCTAAAACCAGTTTGAGTTTAGCTTTTCTACCTTTTCCTTCTATTGAAACAGTAGCGTTTCCATAGAATTTATCCGAGTAAGTTCCAACATAGTTTTCTAAAGGTGCTGAAGGCACAGTTTCTGTTTTACGGTCTTTATCCTGTTTGTTCATTTTTACCGCACTCAAAGAATCTGACCTTTTACTATAGCTAGAAAAATCTTTAGACCAATCTCTTTTCGCTTCTCCAAACGCCTCATCCAACAATTTGTACATAAGAGCAGTACATATCGAAGACATGTCATTAGTTAATACTACAATCCCCATATTTTCTTCAGGAACTAGAGCAACTTTAGTAATGTAACCTGGCAGTCCACCACCGTGATGAACTACTTTTTTACCATTATAATCCATTAAAAACCAACCAAACCCATAACCCTTAAAATGAGTGCCAATAGATGCATCAAAGCTTGAAACAGGTAATGGATTTTGCACACTGAAAATTTTTCGAACAGTACTGGCTTTCAATAAAGTATCTCCATGGTGAATGCCTTCATTTAGCCAGAACTTAGTCCATGTCATCATGTCTACTACATTAGAATTTAGCGCTGCTGTAGCTCCACTGTTATCATAGTTTATTAGTTCCTGGGGTTTACGTTTTAAATGGGGATAAGCAATTTTTGTATTTTCTTTGTATTTTGTAATAGAAGAAATAGTTTGAGTCATTCCAAGTGGACTCAAAATCCTGGTATCTACAAATTTGTCCCATGTCATACCTGAAACCTTTGCAATTACTTCCCCTGCAGTAATAAACATTATGTTTTGATATCCAAATCCATTTCTAAATTCATAAGAAAGTGGCAAATGCTGAATTCTAGTAATTATTTCTTCTCTACTATAATTTGAGCCATACCACAATAAGTCACCATCAAATGTCTTAAGTCCACTTCGATGGCATAGTAAATCTTCAATGCTCATCATATTGGTGACTACAGGATCACTTAGCTTCCAATTTGGTAAGTGTTTAGTCACTTTATCATCCCAGTTTAGTTTCCCCTCTTCGACTAACATTCCTATTGAAGCAGCCGTAAACGCTTTCGATAAAGAAGCAATACCAAACATGGAGTTTGTACTAATACGTTGAGGTTCTCCAACTTTACTCACACCATAACCTTGCTGAAAAACGATATCACCATTCTGAATAACGCCGATTGCTAAGCCAGGCATATTAAAATCACGCATCGATTTTTTTACATAATTATCAAATTTGCCAAAATCAATTTCTTGAGCATTAGCGTTGATTGCAAATACAAAAGTTAGGAGTAGGATTAATTTAATTTTCATCTTGTGAAATTATTAAATCGAATCAAGAACTAGGTAATAAATTGCTGTTTTTTGATAAAATGACTGCCAACCATTTTTCACATTATATTGTCTAAGTCTATATACCTGATTAACATTGTATTTTGGTCACAATTATGCTCAAAAAGGCAGTATTTATAATTCTTATTATTACTTGCGGTTTCGTATCGAAAGCCTATCATATAGTGGGCGGAGACATGACCTATAAATGCCTTGGAAATAATAGTTATGAAATAACTATGATTGTTTATCGCGATTGCAATTCGAATGGCGCAAAGTATGATGATCCTGCTAACGTTGCTATTTATAACGACACGTTATTTAAAAACCTAACATTAGCACCAGTAGACATTAGTGAATTACCTGCTAATATTTACGATCCTTGTTTTTCGGTTCCGTCAGGCGTTTGTGTGCAAATTGGTTATTATAGAAAAACGATTTATTTACCACCAAACAGGAATGGCTATACAATTAGTTACCAGCGTTGTTGCCGAAATAGCTCACTTAAAAACATTAGTACTCCAGAAAAGGTAGGAACTACATTAACTACAAATATTCCGGGTTCATTGCGATACGGATGCAATAATTCACCAGTATTCCAGAGAGCCCCTCCAATAGCTATTTGCCTTGGAAGTGACTTTAATTTTGACCATAGCGCAACTGATGAAGATGGAGATTCGTTGGTTTATAAATTTTGTGATCCATTTACCGGAGGGTCTGATTTATATCGATTTTCTGGGCCTCCCAATGGCATAATGCCTATTCCAGCTACAAAGCCTCCCTATAATACTGTGCCTTGGAATGCAGGTTATTCCGCAAACAATCCATTTAACATAGCAATTCCATTTCAGATTGATCCAAAAACGGGTAGAATTACAGGAATTCCTAGACAAACAGGGCAGTATTTGTATGGTGTGTGTGTAGATGAATATCGCAACGGTATTAAAATTGGCACATCGCGAAGAGAATTTCAAGTTAACATTGTAATCTGTGAATCGAATACTGAGGCCAAGTTTAATACTCCACTTCCATGCTCTGGAATGGAGCATGAGCTATTAAATAATAGTATTACGTCACGAACATTTCAGTGGGATTTTGACATGGACAACCCTGGAATGTTAACTTCCATAACTCAAACTCCAATAGTTACCTTTCCTGATACGGGAACGTTTAGAGTGCGTTTGATTGCAAACCCTCAATTTGATTGTGCCGATACTATTGAGAAGTTGCTTCAGATATACCCGCCATTAAATCCAAAGGTTTTGGGCCCTCAATATGCGTGTTTGTCAAATCCTAATTTTAAATTTTCTGCTGCTGGTGAATACCAGCCTTACACAAAAATTTACTGGACATTTAGTGAAGGTTCGAGTATAAGAACTGACACAGGAGAAGTTACTAAAGTGTTGAATTACCCGCAACTTGGTGAATTTGAAGTCCATATGGAAATGACTCATGCAATTTGCAGTGCTGCGATAAAATTGAGGCCAGAGGTTATCGCAAATCCCGAATTAGACCTTGCTACTAGAAATACTGAAGGCTGCGCACCCTTATTAGTTCAATTAGAAAATTTGTCAAAATCAGAAAGTCCCTTAGTCACTAAATGGACATTTACAAGAAACTTACGCTCAAGTTCAACTTCAACGAATGCTCAAGAACGCTGGAGATTTGTTGAACCGGGCAGTTATACAGTCTCGTTACTCACCTATACTGTCGATAAATGTAGAGATACCATTGGGCCTATTTATATTCCGATCGAGGTTTATGAAAGCCCATTGGCTAACTTTTCTTTGTCCGATTCGGTTATAAGTGTTTTTAATCCTGAAGTAGAAGTTTTGGCAAGTCCAAAAAGAGCTACGAAATGTGAATTGTTTGTTGGAAATTCTTTGTCTGAAAATGGCTGTAGCGGTTTTTTTATTTTAGAGGAACCGGGTATTTATAGAGTCAGTCAAATGGTTACCAATGAAAATGGATGCACCGATACACTGTCTAAAACAGTTACGGTAGAAAATGAATATGCTTTTTTTGCTCCAAATTCGTTTACTCCAAATACCGATGGAAAAAATGAAGAGTTCAGACCAGTTGTAATAGGTGCTAAAGAATATCTACTTACTATCTACGATCGATGGGGAAATACAATATTTACCTCCAATGATCCTAAAATTGGCTGGGAGGGAATGAACTCTGAAAAGCAAGAAATAGCTCCAATTGGGGTTTATTTGTATCAAGCAAGGGTTATGGATTATTTGGATGAGTTTCATTTTTACAGCGGAGAAGTCAACCTATTTCGATAGAATTTTGAATTTTTAATGTTGAGTGGTGCGTGTTGAGTTTCCAGTTTTGAGAATGAAAAATTCAACCTTAAAAATTCAAAATTTAATTACTTCTCTTTTCTAAGTTTGCAATCCAAAATATATTGCAATGGAATTTCAGAACATACTTACAGAAACTCAAGGAAGCATTCAAACGATTACAATTAATCGTCCTAACCAATTGAACGCATTAAATAAACTAACAATAGAGGAATTGAGCACTGCCTTTAAAGCCGCAGAAGCTGATGCCCTGGTTAGAGTGATTGTAATAACGGGCTCTGGAGAAAAAGCCTTTGTTGCAGGTGCAGACATTAAAGAATTTGCGAATTTTAATGTTGAGCAAGGTGCAGAATTGAGTCGAAAAGGACAAGAGGTTTTGTTCAACTTGGTTGAGAACCTAAGAACACCCGTAATTGCAGCAATCAATGGTTTTGCACTTGGTGGAGGTCTTGAATTGGCTATGAGTGCTCATATCAGAATTTGTTCTGAAAACGCTAGAATGGGTCTTCCAGAAGTAAGCCTAGGTGTTATACCAGGTTATGGTGGAACACAAAGATTGCCGCAGTTAATTGGAAAAGGAAGAGCGAACGAATTAGTATTTACTGCTCAAATGATTGATGGTGCTAGAGCTCATGAAATAGGATTAGTAAATCACTGTGTTGCTCCAGAAATTTTAATGGAAACAGCACTTAAAATTGCAACTAAAATTTCCAGAAATTCTCCTACTGCAATTGGTTTAGCGATTGAGGCTATTAATGCTGGTTTTGTTGATGGAACTAATGGTTTTAATGCTGAGGTTGATGCGTTTGGAAAATCCTTTGGAACCGAAGATTTTAAAGAAGGAACAACAGCTTTTGTTGAGAAACGGAAACCGAGTTTTAGTGGGAAGTAGTTCAACTTTTCGTAGAATATTATCTAACAACTAGTTTAACAGGCCCAAATTATGGTCTTTATTAGTTAGTAGCCTATTTATTAATATTCACATCATTCTCTAGTTTGATAAGTTCATCTTTTCGGTACTCGATTATATGGCCTTCGGGGTAAACCTTATCGAACTAATTTATAAATAAAAAAAGGTGTTCCCCGTTATAGTTAGCAGTGCATTCTTCCATTTTCCTCGTGGTACTTTGTGCTATTGAAGCACCTTGGCCAACCCATTAAAAAGACATCAGATGTGTGGTCTCCTAAAGAATCCATATGAGCCAAAAGCGAGTCAAGTTATTTTAAATATTCCTCAGTAATGGGTTGATTTTCTAATAACTGGTCATTAAACGTTGTATCAGTTGTAGGTCGAAAAAAAACATACCGTGAATCGTTTTTAATTCATGTATTTAAAGTCTGTTGAAGCAATCCCTGAATTTTGTGGGACTCCAATATTTAAATAAGAATTCGTTGAACCTCTACCCTGAGCTTGACACTGATATGCGAAAAGGAGGCAAAGATTAAACGTTAGAACTATATTTTTCATAAATGTTTATTGTCACTAAACACTATAATGAATATCCTTCTCGGGAATTAATTCCAAGTTTTTGTAACGACGCATCACTTGAGTTAACGCAACGACATCTTTCTCACAATAGTCTTTGATACGCTTCAGGTCTTTCTCAACGTAATAAACATCCCCTACCATACTTCCATCAATATCATCCTTTGGAGTTGGAATATCAAAAATTGCAGTTAGTAGATTTAGCGAAGTATAGTTTTTATAGTCTCCAAATTTCCACAATTCTAGCGTATCCAAATGTTGCACTTCCCATGGTTTTTTGCCTGCAATATTCAGAATACTAGGAAGTGGCAATCCATTAACTAATAGTCGCCTAGCCATATATGGAAAGTCAAATTCTTTGCCGTTATGAGCACAAAGCAATTGATAAGGGCTACTGTAATAATCGTTTAGCATTTCAGTGAACTCTTGCAGTAGTTCAAGTTCATTGTCACTGTAAAAAGACTTTAGTTTAATTGCTCCTTCTCTAATATAACCCACAGAAATACATACGATTTTACCGAATTCAGCATAGATTCCAGCTCTGTTATAGAGTTCTTCCGGAGTCTCTTCGTTTCTAGCTAGAAAGCCAGCTTTAGTATCCCAAAGTTTTCGAACACGATCTGGAACGTCTTTATAGGCGGAACATTGAGGGACGGTTTCAATGTCTAGGAAAAGAACTTTATTTAGATCAATTTTATCTAGCATGGTCAATTAATTTAGACTAAAATTAAGCTATTCTAGCAGACTACCATTCTACTAAGATTTTCCCCATGCTTTTTCTGCTTTCTAAAAAATCATGTGCTTTTCCAATTTCGTCAGCCTTAAATACTCCTCCTACATGAGGTTTGCAAATTCCTTTTTTATACAAATCAACTACCTGATTCATGCAAAAATTCATCAGTTCTGGTTTTTCATCCGCTATCCGCAGCATATTTACTCCTGCCCATATTTGTGATTTCATGATATGACCTACCGGAGAATAGAAACCAAATCCAAAAGCAACTTTTAATAAAGAAATAATTCCTTTTTTTTCTCTAGAACTCGCACCAAACGGGACAATTCTACCACCATAACCTAATATTTTTAGTGATTTCTTGAAATTAGAACCTCCAACCGGATCAAAAATAACATCGACTCGCTTTTGACCTCTGATTTTCTTGATTTCCTCAGCAAAGTCATTTTCGATATAATTGATTGGATAATCGACTCCAATAGATTTAAGGTATTCCAGTTTTGTTGTTGAGCTAGTAGTGCCATAAACCACTGCTTTTTTCCATTTCATAAGTTGAACAAGGGCAGTTCCAACTCCACCTGCTGCAGCATGAATTAATACATGTTCACCGGGATAAACATTGATTGCTTCAAATCCTGAAAACCAAGCAGTACAATACTGAGTTGCCATTGCAACGGCTTCACCGTTGCTCATTTCTTCTGGAATTTTTGCAACTGCTAACTGAGGAGTCACAACCTTTTCTGCATAAGAGCCAAATCGAGTAAAAGCAACAACCCTGTCCCCAACTTTTACTGTTTTTACAAGTTCGCCAATTTCTAAAACTGTTCCCACAGATTCATATCCCAACACCGCTGGAAGTGGAGGGCAATCGTTGTAAATTCCTTTTCGGGCCATTACATCTGCGAAGTTTAACCCAAATGCATCCACCTGGACAAGTACGTCATTAGCTTCTGGTTTTGGATCAGCTTGTTCAGCCATCTGGAAAGCCTTTTCTCCAGGGGCTCCAAATTTTTTAAGTTGAATAACTTTCATATTAATTGTGCATTAAGCGTAATAAGTTCCTTTGTGAATCTTTCTTTTATTGAGTTTTCTAAAGCCTCAATATTAAAAATGGTTTTTTTTAAAAACTGCTGATGTCCTTTAGAATCTGGTTGAAATGGTTTGTGATTGATTGCGGATACTATTTCTTTAATGTTCTGAACTTCAGACAAAGTTTCACTTTCAAAAAAAGTATTTGATATTTTTTCCCAGATGTATTCTATTGCTGCCTCACTAGGATGAATAAGATCTTTTGTATAAAAACGATAATCTCTTAAATCATCAATAAGCCATTCATATCCAGGAATGTAATGTGTATTTTTTGTTGCTTCGATTATTTGATGAGTTGCTGAAATTAGTTCAGCTTTAGAGCGGTTATTTTCGATAATTCCATCTTTTATATGTCTTACAGGACTTATCGAAAACAAAACTTGTAACGATGGATTTTCTTTTTGTAGCAAGTGTAAGGTTTCAATTCCGATTTGAGCGATTTCATTACTAGTGGAGAAGTTTTTTTTGAAATTAGACGAATCGATTTTATGGCAATTAGCAACAATTCGTTCTTCGTTTGTGAGCTTATACCCCCACGCAGTTCCAAACGTTAGAAAAAGATGACTAGCTGTTTTTAATTGGAGTTGAAGGTTAGATTGCTGTTCATTTAAGGATTTTAAAAGACTGGATTCATTTTTATGAAAATGCTGGGAATTATGCAACCAAGAGAAATACATATTATTTCTGAAGACCAAATCATTCGCTGTGTAAGGCTGGTTTTGTAGTGCTCTATTAAGAATTTCATAAATTGGAATAGGGTGAAAAATGATTCCGTTGGAATTTAATGTTGTTTTGAATTTTAAAGATTGGAATTTTTTACCAATATTTTCCGCAAAACAACTGCCTATAAAAAGTAGGTTAGATTGTAAGTTTAACTTCACTCCAGAACTCTTCCAGTTTAATTCTGTTCTAAATTTCATCGCTTTATTTTAAGTTTCCCTAAATGCTGGAATCCTAGCATTTGCAGAGTTCAAAATTGGTCTAAATTTGAGAGAAATTGAATTAGAATATTATATGACTTCTCAAGAGTTGAATGAAGAAGAAAAAGTCATAGAGTTCGACCGAAAGAATCGTTGATAATGTTGTTCAGAAAGTAATTCAATATTAATTAGGCTTTTTCAAGTGTAAATGTAAAGGACGAGCCTTTATCAATTGCGCTAGTAACGCTGACAGTTTGGTGATGAGCATCAATTATATGCTTTACAATTGCTAAACCTAACCCTGTTCCTCCAATATGTCTTGATCGGCTTTTGTCGACTCTATAAAAACGCTCAAATAGTCTTGGAAGATGCTTGCCTTCTATTCCAATACCATTATCCTTAACTTCTACATTAATTAAAGGAGAATGAGTTGTAAGGTCAATTTTTGTAGTGCCTCCTTCTTTACCATAATTTATACTATTCACGAGAAGGTTAGTAAGAATCTGATCAATTTTAGCTTTATCAGCCGTCACGTTTACCACTCTCGTTTTTGGGTTATTGATTTGTAGTTTTACTTTTTTATCTTTTGCTTTTTCTTGAAGATTGTCAGCCACATGATATGCCAATTCTACTAAATTGAACTTTGTAATATTCAGGTAGTCTTTGCCAACTTCAAGTTTTGTAATTCGATCTAAATCTCTAGTTAGATTCTCTAATCGCTCCACATTATTAGCAGCTTTTTGTAAGAATTTATTGCGTATTGACTTGTCATCAACGGCCCCTTCCAAAAGAGTAAGAATGTTTCCCTGGATAATTGTGATTGGCGTTTTTAGTTCGTGAGATAGATTGCCAATAAATTCTCTTCGAAATTCGGCCTGTTCTTTTAGATTCGAAATTTCTTTGCGATAATCTCCTGCCCAGTTTTCTACGTCTTTATTCACCTCTCGGAAGATGTCTTTATTCATATCAACCTTCAACTTGGTTAAGGGTCTACCGATTTTTTCTTGATGAATACTTTTGTATATGAGCTTTATTTTTTGATCTATAAACCGCTCCATTAAATAGTAGAACATCCCATAGGAAGCAAAAAAGATAATTATAGGAAAAAGTGCTAGCAACCCAATGCTTACCTTAAAATTGACTGATAAGACAGAGAATACAATAACAAAAACACCCGCAACAGTTGCAGTGAATAACCCCGCCCTAATGGCGATTTTACGAGGTGTCAGGATTTTCATTTATTTACCGAATTTATACCCTACGCCTTTAATCGTCTTGATATATTTATCGCCAATTTTCTCTCTTAATTTTCTAATATGCACATCAATTGTTCGGTCTCCTACAACGACCTCGTCTCCCCAAACAGAGCTTAAGATAATTTCACGCGTAAAAACTTTACCAGCCTGAGATGTTAGTAAACTGAGTAGTTCAAATTCTTTTTTAGGCAAATTCAACTCCTCACCATTAACCTTCACAACATATCGCTCTCGGTCTATAAAAATGCCCTGCACATCTTCTTGGGCAATTGGGTTAGAAGGGGACCTTCTTAACATTGCTTTAATGCGAGAAATCAATACTCTTGGTTTAATCGGCTTAGATATATAGTCATCTGCCCCAGCATCAAAACCTGCAATTTGAGAATAATCCTCACTTCTAGCAGTAAGAAAGGTAATATAAGTATTTTTTAATTTTTTGTTGCTTTTTAGTTCGATACAGGTTTCCATTCCGTCCATTCTCGGCATCATAACATCAAGGATAATAAGGTCTGGAACGACTTTGTCTGCAATTTCTAAGGCCTTAATGCCATCTTCTGCAGTATAGGTTTCGTAACCTTCTTTTTTCAAGTTATATTCTAAAATTTCGAGAATGTCTGGTTCATCATCTACAAGTAAGATTTTGTGCTTAACTTCCATCGTTATGTTCTTTTTTGACTTTCCAAAAGTTGACTTATCCTTTCCCATGCATATTAATATAAGGTTATGTAAAAATTAACTTAATATTTCAAAGAAAACACATTTGATTGTCTTTTATTTAGTGACTATAGATAGTTCCTAACTATCTTGAAATGAGTTTGTTTGTGTTTCTGTATGGTAAAATCATGCTCACTTTCCAGCGTTGCATCGATGTTGTTGTAGGCTATTGTCTCATAACATTATTATAACCATCAATTAACTAAGTCGAAAAGCAATTTCAAGAATGCTTGGTGTTCATTTGCATCAGATTTAATACTAAAAAGAATCTTTTAAAACAATTAAAATGAAAAGAGCAAATTTGACAATTAAGACGTTAATGATGGCAGGATTGTCACTTGCCGTAGTCGGTGGCATGACATCTTGTAAAAAAGAGGGTTGTACTGATTCAACTGCAACTAATTATGACGAGAAGGCTAAGAAAGACGATGGTTCTTGTATTGCGTCAACTCCAGTTGTTTCTACACCAACACAGGGTGCTGAAACTAAGACAGGAAAAATTTCTGCTGATGAAACTTGGAATGCAGATAACATTTACACATTAAATGGAAAAGTAGTTGTAGAAGATGGTGTAACACTTACTATCGAAGCAGGAACTATTATCAAAGGGGCTGAGGGTCAAGAATCTGCTGCTTCAGCATTAGTTGTTGCTCAAGGCGGAAAATTAATGGCGGAAGGTACTGCTGAAAATCCAATTATATTCACTTCAACTTTAGATGATATTACGTACGATCAGAAAGTTGGTACAAACTTGAAGAAAACGAACAATGAGTTATGGGGTGGTATTGTAATCTGTGGCAAAGCAAAGGTTTCTACAGAAAATGGTGATATTGAAGGAAACATTGAAGGAATAAATCCTTCAGATGGATTTGGTAAGTATGGTGGTGCAAATGATGCTGATAATTCAGGTTCATTGGCGTATGTTTCTATCCGACATGGAGGAATTTCTATCGGTGAAGGAAATGAATTGAACGCACTTACTTTAGGTGGAGTTGGAAACGGAACTAAAATTTCAAACATTGAAGTGTATGCGACTCTTGATGATGGTATTGAGTGTTTTGGTGGTTCAGTTGATATTACTGATGCACTAGTATTCTATCAAGGTGACGATGGATTGGATTTAGATCAAAACTATTCAGGGACTATTTCCGGATTTGCGGTAATTCACGGTGACGGAATTGGAACTGATGAAGGTTTAGAAGTTGATGGACCAGAAGGTTCAACGCATTCTGCCGGTAAATTCACAATTACTAATGGAATCTGTAAGTCTGAAGGTACTGAAGGAACTCCTGGAGATTTTAAATCAGGTGCTCAAGGAAACGTAACTAATGTAACTTTCATGTATTCTAGTGCTTCTAAAAAAGCAATTAAATTCAGAACGAAGTTTGTTGATCCAGGTACAGATTGTACTCATAAAGGTGATGCATACAAGAATTTAATTGATGGTATGCTAGTGTTTGCAGGTGTTAAAACTGATGCTGATGCTTCTGTATATGATGGTGATAAACCTGACACCCCAGTTTGTGTTACTGAATTAGATGCCGCACAACTTTCGGGAAAAGGAAAAGTAACGATCAATGGTGCTGGTTCTTCTTACGATTACAAAACCAAATTTTCTTGGGGAGCTGCTGCAAATAATGGCGAGCTTAACTAGAAAAACACTTAACTATTTGGTAATATACTGTTAAACTAAATGGTAATACAAGGCTACCCTGCTGCAATACTTTTGCAGCAGGGTTTTTGCATCCTACTATAACACTATGAAAATGAATAAAATACTCAGTATTCTGCTTCTTATTTTTTCAATGACGACTGTATTTGCACAGCAAAAACAGGGTTTTGTAAGAGGTAATATTTTAGATGGCGACTTTGGAGGTGCACTAATTGGCGCTACTATTTCTCTTACAGATAATCCTAGTAAAGGAACAATTGCAGATTTAGATGGCAACTTTTCTCTTCCATTAGATCCAGGACCTTATAAAATTAATGTTTCTTTTATTTCATATGCGACGCAAACCTTCGATGTTGAGGTCAAGTCAGGCGAAGTTGCTATCTTAGATGCTACGCTTTCATCTGCAGCTGAAGAACTTTCTGCTTATACAGTTGAAGCAAAAGTTCGAAGAACGTCTGAAATAGCTATGCTGATGGATATGAAAAAGGCAAGTAACGTTACCGATGGTATGTCTGCTCAAACATTCAGAAAAGTAGGGGATAGCGATCTTGGTGGTGCTATGAAAAGAGTAACTGGTGTAACGGTTCAAGATGGAAAACATGTTTATGTGCGTGGACTTGGAGATAGATATACAAAAACTACGCTCAACGGAATGGCAATCCCAGGATTAGACCCAGATAAGAATTCTGTTCAAATTGATATTTTCCCAACAAATGTTCTGGAAAACGTAAGTGTGTCTAAAACATTTACACCTGAATTAGATGGAGACTTTGCCGGAGGATTAATTGATGTGGTTACCAAAAAGTTTCCTGATGAAAAAGCAACTCAGATTAGCATTGGAATGACCTACGTGCCTGGAATGCATTTTAACAACGACTATGTACTTTACAATACAGGAAAAATGGATTGGGCTGGTTATGATGATGGATCTAGAAAACTAGGAATTGGAAAAACCACACAAATACCGAATTCAGTTTTGAATGATGAAAATTTAGAGTCAGTAACTAGAAATTTTAATTCTCAATTAGCAACAAAGAGTAAAACCGCATTACCAAACGGTTCATTTGCCTTCAGCCATGGAAATCAAATAAATACAGTTGATGATCGAACTTTTGGATACAACGTAGTATTCAACTACAGAAACGAAACAACATTTTATGAGGAGTTTGAATCAAATGATTACTTAAAGAATGTTGACCTTTCTAATCCTGAAATGCAAGCGCAAAGAACAAGAGTTGGTCCTATTGGTAAAAACAATGTGCTTTGGAGTGGCTTAGTAACCGGATCATACAAAAAAGGAAAAAGTGCGTATTCCGTGACCCTACTAAATACTCAGGGCGGAGAGTCTACAGCATCAAGACGAATTAATAAGGATGTAGAGCAAAATCAAGCGGTTTTAATAGAAGATATTTTGACTTATCAACAGAGAACATTGTCTACAGTTATGTTTAACGGTAAGCACAAGTTTGGTTTTGTAGAAGTTGATTGGGGTAATGCAAGTTCATACTCACGAGTTTATGACCCTGATTTTAGAGAAACAAAAATTTCTATAACAGATGGTGACACTACTTTGTCTACAGGAACAGGCGCAGGAATACAGCGTTTTTGGAGAGATTTAACTGAGTTCAATAATTCATCAAAAGTGGATGTAAAAATGGAGTTCTCTGACAACTTCACATTGAAGACAGGAGCTGTAGCGACATTAAAATTTAGAGATTTTGAAACTCAAAATTTCAAACATAGACCGGTAAACCTTAGTGATGTATCTATAGATCCAGATTGGTATTTACAAGAAGAAAATGTTTGGCAAGCTTCAAATGATCCTGCTGAATCGTCATCGGGAACCTATACAATTGGAAATTTTCAACCTGCAAATCAGTATACCTCCAGACAAAATTTATTTGCAGGTTATATTGCTGCTGAACAACGAGTATTTAAGAAGTTAAGATTGATATACGGCGTCCGATTAGAGCAGGTTAGTATGTATTATACAGGTGAAAATAATACGGGTTCTATTGTTTACAACGACACGAATACCCTTAATGAATTAAATATTCTTCCTTCTTTAAATACAGTTTATGAATTATCTGATAAAATGAACTTAAGAGCAGCGGCAAATAGAACAGTTGCGAGACCGACATTTAAAGAGAAATCAATTGCACAGATATATGACCCAATAACAAAAAGAACATTTGAAGGGAATATTGATTTAGAGCAAACCTCTATCAACAACTTTGATTTACGTTGGGAGTATTTTTTATCGTCTAAGGAGTTGATTTCTATTGCAGGTTTTTACAAACAGTTTGATGGTCATATTGAAATGGTTTCTTATCTGGTTAGCCCAGATAACATTAAACCAAGAAATAGTGGAAGCGCAGAGGTTTTTGGTGCTGAGTTTGAAGTAAGAAAAGCGATTATAAAATCAAAAGATTCAAGTGAATCATTTTTTAATAAGCATTTGAGTAGATTTTTTGTTTCGGCAAACTTTTCATTAGTTCAATCTAGAGTGGATATGAATAGCGTTTTTGCCGATGATGGTGTTGGCGAAGAAGTATTGACAGAATTAGAGGTAAGAAGAAATAATGCTAGAGATGGGGAAGTAGTTTCAGATTTCAGACCAATGTCAGGACAATCTCCATATGCAATTAATATTGTTCTTTCTTACGACTTACCAGATAATTCAACTAGTGTAGCGTTATCCTACAATGTACAAGGAGAACAATTGACAATAATTGGTTCAGGTAGAGTTCCAGATATATATACTGCATCGTTCAATAGTTTAAATTTCAATGCATACCGTAAGTTCGGAGAAAAACAAAATCACAGGGTTACGTTAAGCGCCAGAAATTTACTGGATGATGATAGAACACTATATTATAAATCGTATGGAGCGGAAACCCAAATTTTCACTTCGTTTAATCCGGGTGTTGGTATTGGAGTAAAATATACTTACACTTTCTAATTTGATATTACATCACATTTCAATAAAAAAATGCCATTGTAGTTTGTAAGGGCATTTTTTTGATAAACGATATACTAAAACAACGTAAAAGTCATAAGGTGTTTTTGCTGTTTTCTTATTGATAATACCCGGAATGATTTCTTGTTAAAATGAAAGAAAAAAATTTCAGGTATTAGGCGGTATGCCAGTAATAAATTGATTGAGATACAATATTGAATATTTTGAATCTCAATTGTACAGTTATAGCTGGGTTTTTTATTTGGTGAAAGTATGATTTTTCAGTATTTTCGGTTCTTCAAATCATGAAAAACTCACTATGAAAACACTTTTAATTCTTTTTTCTATTTTGATTCCAACATTTTTGATTGGACAAGTAACGCTTGATTCAGCCTCTATTATCCCAGGTATTGGTACAAAAGTAGATTATTACATTATGAACAATTCTGCGACTTTTGCTGGGCCAGGAAATGCAGGTACTAAGGAAGTTTGGGATTTCTCAAAAATGACAATAGGCGATTCCACAGACCTTGAGTTTGAAGCTGTTCAAGGTGGATTTCAAGCGGACCCAAGTAACACTAATTTGTGTGAGCAATACACTGGATTTAATGGTGTACGGGTTCAATATAAGTCTACTCCAGCTGATTTATACATAATGGGAAACAGAAACGGATTAGTTCAGACGAGCTATGGAAAGGACAGTTTATTAAAGTTCAAGTTTCCTGTAGCTTATAATAACACCAATACTACAGGATATTATTTCGACGGTGGCACTAGGTTTCGTCCAAATCAAAGGAGGGGTGAATACAAGACCACTGTTGATGGTTGGGGTGCTATTCTTTTACCATTTGGAGGTTTAAATGAAATCCTTAGAGTGAAAATTGAAGAGACATATAATGATACTTCTACGTTTTTAGGAACCGAGACCATAATAGCATATTCTAGTACCACCTATGAGTTTTGGCAAAAAGGAACTGGGAGTTATGTAATGAGTATTAAATATGCAGATGAAGATGGGGATTTAGATACAATTGTCACCTATAGAAAACAAGATCAGGTTATCATTTCACCAGTTGATACTTCAACTGAAGACACCACCTCAATAATTGAAATTCAAACAAAAAAGACACTTCAATTATTTCCAAATCCAGCTTCAACACAGATTAAAGTTTTAGGAAATGATATTGCTGCGAATACTAAAGTCCATATTTCTAATATGAGTGGAAGTATTTATGAAGTTTTGGAGTTTAATTCTGGGGAATTTGATATTTTAGAATTACCAAAAGGAATTTACTTTCTCATGATAGAAGGTGATGAGTATCTGCCTATTCGATTTATAAAACAGAATTAATTAAGATTTTAATTAAAAATCAAAACCTCGTGTACCTTTGTTTACGAGGTTTTTTTATGACCATTATTTTTCTATATGATGTTTCTTGACCCAGCTCTTTGGGCTTTATTTCTGAATTCGTTTCTGGCAGCGACCATTCTTCCGATTGGTTCAGAACCCTATTTGACGGGCCTTATTCTTACCGATTATCCTCCAATTCAATGTTTAGTTTATGCTTCGATTGGAAATACGCTTGGAGGAATTACATCCTTTTATTTCGGAAGATTAGGTAAGTGGGATTGGATAGAAAAATACTTGAAAATTAAAAGAGAAAAGGTGGAAAGCTTTAGTGCTAGAGTTAATCGCTATGGAGTTTGGACTGCTTTCTTAACTTGGTTGCCCTTTATTGGAGACCCTATTGCGGTTGCATTGGGTTTCTTTAGAGTAAAGGCTATTCCGGTATTTATTTTAATGTTTTTAGGAAAGACTTTGAGGTATGCGGGATTGATTTACATTGTTCAGCAAGGGGTGAGTTGAAGTGTTAAAACTAAATCCTTATAATACTTTTTACCGAGTTTCCTTTTTTTAATAATACTCAGTTTTTCTGATGCAAAAAGTGAATAGAATTCAGGAAGCGAAGCACGCTCAGTAGCTCCAACTGAATTGAAAATCAAATACATGAAATTAATCAAAGCTTTCTGAAATTTTGATGAGTTATTTGAAAAATCAGTAATCATTATAAAGCCTTTTTTTTGCAGAATAGACTTGGTTTTATGTAATAAATTATGACAATTAATTTCACTAAACAAGTCCAATATAAACGGAAGAACTACTAAATCAAACTTCTGATTTGTATCCCACTCAAAAATGCTTTTACATTTAAAATCGACCCTTTTTTGGTCTTGAGTTGAAACTCTCTTTTCAGAAAGTTCAATCATTTTTGAGGAAGATTCGACGTAGGTTATCCTAGTTGTTGGGTATTGGTTCAAACAAAAAGACAAAAGTTCTCCACTGCCACCGCCAACGATTAAAATTTGCGCAGGGTCAAGTTTTTTGGTAAGAAAATGTGTCTGTGCTTTAAAAAGCAAATCTCCAAAAACCAGTTTCACAAAAAACAGGTAATATGGAGCTATAAGGTTGTATCCATTCATTTTTCTATGCGGTTTCGAGGTTTCTCAAAACCAAAGTTATGAACAGTGTAAAAGGCCGATTTTATACAAAAAGATGTTCTAGATCGTCTTTTGAGTAACGATACTTCTCTTTTAATTCGTCTTCACGAATAAATTTGAATGCATCATTATTCAGTAGTAAAAAGTTACTTTTTCCCTTTTGTGCTTTAGCTTTCTTTCGATTTTTAAAGTTTGTAATTCGTTTTAAGGTCATTGATGTTTAATTTGCTGCAAAAGTAGCGATTAAATCAATGTAAGTCAAGCACTTGCTTCAGTCCGGTGTTAATAATTTTCGCACTTTTTGTTAAATCTTCAACAGTGTGAGCTTCCGATACAAAACCGACCTCATATCCAGAAGGGCCCATATAAACTCCATTTTCTAAAATGTAGCTATACAACTCCTTGAAGAAATCCATTTTAGCACTATCAATTTCATCTGCTTTTGTGACTCTATTCGAGCTAAATGTTAACCAAAATATGGAGCCGGCTTGCTGCATATGAAATCCAGATGCTGCAGGAATTCCTTCTGTTACTTTTTCAATGAAAAAGGCGGTTTTCTCCTCTAAGTCTTTGTAGAAATTTGGTTTTAAGCATTGCTCTAAAGTTGCTTTTCCCGAACTCATTGCAACAGGATTTCCAGATAATGTTCCAGCTTGGTAAACAGGCCCGTCAGGAGCAACGCAAGACATGACTTTTTTACTTGCTCCGTAAGCTCCAACTGGCAATCCACCACCAATAATTTTTCCGTAAGTGATAATGTCAGGCTGAATATTGTATAATCCTGCTGCTCCTTCAAAACCAACTCTAAACCCACTAATTACTTCATCAAAAATCAAAAGGATGTCATTGTCTTTTGTTATTTTTCTCAGGAAGTTGAGGTACTCAACATCCTGAACTAATAATCCATTATTCGCTGGAATGGGTTCAATAATAATACACGCTAAATCATGGCCATGTTCTGCGATTGCTTGTTCAATGGCCTCTTTGTTATTTAAAGGAGCTACTAGTGTTTCATTTACATAAGCTTCTGGAATTCCCGCTGAAGAGGAAGTTCCTAAGGTCACCAATCCTGAACCAGCATTAACTAATAAAGCATCTAAATGGCCATGATAGCAACCTTCAAATTTTAAGATTTTGTTTTTGCCAGAATAACCTCTAGCGACTCGAACTGCAGACATCACCGCCTCGGTTCCTGAACTAGTAAATCGAATTTTTTCTATGAAGCGGTTATTCGAAATGATTAAATCACCCAATTCATTTTCGAGTTGAGTTGGGGCTCCAAAAGAAGTCCCCTTGTCTAGCGCTGCAACAATCGAATCTCGAACTCCTCTATGATTATGACCTAGAATTAAAGGTCCCCATGAGCAGCAAAAATCAATGTATTCGTTTCCATCAACGTCGTAAATATGACACCCATCTCCTCTATCAATAAATATCGGATCACCTTTAACTGATCGAAATGCACGCACGGGTGAGTTAACTCCACCTGGGAATAAATCTATTGCTTTCGAATATAGTTTATCTGAATTTTCTCTAATCATGGCTTTGAAGTCCTTTTGTTTATTAGGCTTTACTAATTTTGAGGTTTGCAAAAATAACCTTATTAAGAGGACAAAAAAGTAGTCAAATGGATTTCAGATGGGACAAAAATTTTGCTAAAGAATTAGATAAGAGCGATGAATTAAGCGTTTATCGCAATGAATTTATTTTTCCTCAGCACGATGGAGAAAACTGTATATATCTCACAGGAAACAGTTTGGGGTTGCAGCCAAAAGGTGCAAAAGCTGCATTGCAGCAAGAGTTAGATGACTGGGGAAAATATGGCGTGGAGGGTCATTTCGAAGCTAAGAATCCTTGGTTTGCTTATCATGAAATGTTTGCTGACCCACTTTCTGAAATAGTTGGCGCAAAACCAATGGAAGTCGTGGCGATGAATGGGTTGACCACGAATTTGCACTTAATGATGGTTTCCTTCTACCGTCCAACAAAGGAACGATTCAAAATAATTTGCGAAGGAAAAGCTTTTCCTTCTGATCAGTATGCACTTGAGACACAAGTTAAGCATCATGGATTAAAGCCTGATGACGTCTTGGTTGAACTTGAGCCAAGAGAAGGAGAGCATACCATAAGAACTGAAGATGTTTTAAAAGCCATAGAAGAAGTTGGGTCTGAATTGGCATTGGTAATGATCGGTGGAGTGAATTACTACACAGGTCAAGTTTTCGATATGAAAACCATTACCGAAGCGGGTCAAAGACAAGGAGCTTATGTTGGCTGGGATTTAGCACATGGAGCGGGAAATGTTCCGCTTGAACTCCACGATTGGAATGTTGATTTCGCTTGCTGGTGTTCTTACAAATACTTGAACTCTGGTCCAGGAAGTATTGCTGGAGTTTTTGTTCATGAAAGACATTGCAATAATCCTGAACTTCCAAGATTTGCTGGTTGGTGGGGTCACGATAAGGAAACGCGGTTTTTAATGGAAAAAGGATTTAACCCAATTCGTTCAGCAGAATCTTGGCAGTTGAGTAACGCTCCCGTTTTGGCAATGGCAGTGCATAAAGTAGCAATTGATTTACATTCTAAAATAGGAATGAAAGCCTTGCGTGAAAAGTCACAAAAACTGACGCGTTTTCTTGAGTTTTGCATTGAGCAAGTTTCCGAAAATCACTCGAATGCAATATTTGAAATTATAACTCCAAGCAATCCTGAAGAAAGAGGTGCTCAATTATCTATACTGGTTCATGGTAAAGGAAAGCAGCTTTTTGATTATTTGACAAAAAACGGAGTAATTGCTGATTGGAGAGAGCCAAATGTTATTCGAATTGCTCCTGTTCCAATTTATAATTCGTTTGAAGATTGCTATCGGTTCTCAGAAGTTTTAAATTCGGCTGTTGAATCCGAATAAAATATGGAAGTAATAATTGAAACAGAACGATTTTTAATGCGTGAACTTAAAACCACGGATGCTAATATGTTCTATTCGTTAAATCTTGATCCTGAAGTAACGCGTTACACAGGTGACACCGCTTTTCATAGTATTAGCGAGGCAATGGATTTTTTGGATGAGTACGACGATTATAAAAAACACGGCTTTGGTCGTTGGGCGGTAATGTCAAAAGAAGACTCTGATTCTTGGGGTTGGTGCGGTCTGCATAGAAGAGAAGATGGTTCTGTTGACATGGGCTATCGCTTGTTTCAAGAAAAATGGGGGAAGGGATGTGCTACCGAAGTTGGAAGAGCCTGTGTCAAATATGCGTTTGAAAATCTTAAATTGCCAGAAATTATCGCAGAAGCCGTTTTAGAAAACGCTGCCTCTTTTCATGTAATGGAGCGATTGGGCTTCAAGTATTGGAAGGATGGGGAAGATCACGGATACAAAACCAATATTTATAAAATGACAAAGGATGATTATTCTAAATTGGAAATTTAGTTAAGTCAACTTTTGCACTCCAATTAAAAAATAAATTTGAACTTTATAACCCGTTAATAGTTGCTAAAGGTATTAGGCATATTACTCTTTGGAATCGTAATGATTCGAATATTCTCTAGAATGGCGAATAAAGGGCCGCGTAAAAGCAATTATTTTAAAAAGAAATTTGACGAATAGGTATGGAAAAAGCACTTGTTGTTGGAGCTGGATTAGTAGGAAGCTTGCAAGCTGTATTACTAGCAAAAAAAGGTCACCAAGTAGATGTTTATGATCGAAGAGGTGATATTAGAAATGTTGAGTTTATTGGTGGAAGATCCATAAACTTAGCCCTGTCAAACCGAGGTTGGAAGGCGCTAGAATTAGCAGGTATAGCTCAGGATATTAAAGATATCTCAATTCCTATGACGGGTAGGAAAATGCATGCTGTAAACGGTGATATTACTTATCAAGCATACGGTAAAGAGGGTGAAGCAATCTATTCAGTCCCTAGAGGTGAGTTAAATCGAAAGTTAATATTGAAGGCAGCTGAACATGAAAATGTGAATTTGCATTTTGATATGAAATGTACCGATATAGATGTGAAAAAGGGTTCTGTATCCTTTGAAGATGCAAAATCAGGAGATGAGATTATTACTGAAGCATCCCAGATATATGGCACAGATGGAGCGTTCTCTTCAGTGCGAGCACGACTTCAAAAGACCGATAGATTCAATTATTCACAAGAATATTTGCGACACGGTTACAAGGAATTGATAATTCCAGCAAATGAGGATGGATCTCATAAAATGGATAAAAATGCGCTCCACATTTGGCCACGAGGTGAGTTTATGTTGATTGCTTTGGCTAATTTGGACGGTAGCTTTACTGTAACATTATTCTTTCCATTTGAAGGTGAAACATCATTTGAGAGTTTAGATACAGATGAGAAAATTTTGGCATTTTTTGAAGAAACTTTTTCAGATGCAGTTCCATTGATGCCCACTCTATTAAAAGATTATCACGAAAACCCATCGGCTTCTTTAGTTATAATCCGATGTGATCCATGGAATTACGAAGATAAGGTTTTGTTGATGGGAGATTCAGCGCATGCTATTGTTCCTTTTTATGGGCAAGGAATGAATTCAGGTTTTGAAGATTGCTCAGAATGGTGGCGCTTAGCTGAAAAGCACGGTGATAATTGGGCTGCAATGTTCAAAGAATTTTCGGAAGTTCGTCAACCGAATGGAGATGCAATAGCTGATTTAGCGCTTCAGAATTATATTGAAATGCGAGATTTGGTAGGGGATGAAATGTTCCTTCTACGTAAGAAGATTGAGAAAAAAATCTATTCAAAATATCCTGACAAATGGGTCCCATTGTACAGCATGGTAACGTTTTCTCATACCGCCTATGCAGATGCATTAGCAATAGGTAAAAAGCAAGAAAAAATAATGGATCCAATTATGGCACGAACTGATATCGTTCAAACTTGGGATTCAGATGAAGTTGAGGATGCGATAATGAGTCAATTGTGAGATTAATATTACTATTTGTTTTCTTTTTTGTAGGTAGCACTCTATTTGGTCAAGGTTATAACCGAAAGAATAAAGATGCTTTTCCTCAAACACCAAGGTTCGAAAAAACGGGTTTGTATTTTGGTTTAGGGGCAAATCAGCCATTCCATGTAGCTAGTATTAAGAAGGCTGAAGGAACAAAAATTGGCGATTCTACATTCATAACAAACTCCAGCCCAAGCGGTCAGTTGGGTGTGTTTGCTGAATTTGGAAGATACCACATGATTGAGAATCTTTATTTTTTTCGTTATTGGAATTACGGTATTAATTATCGTTGGATTCATGGTAAAGAAGGGTTCGAAAATCAGATAACTACTTCGACAGGAAATGTTCCACTTTTAGCAGGAGAAAACTCCTTCTCCGATCACTTTCTGAATGCACATGTTGAAATAAGCGGAGTAAATAAGTTGTCTGACAAAACCTTTTTACAACATACAATAGGAGGTCAGGCTGGTTACGGAATACTATCAAAGAGAAACTATGCTACTAATCTTCCGGGATTGGAACAAAAAACTCAAAATCGATTGCATTCTTATATTTACTATCGTTTAGGTTGGGGTGCGCGAGTTTCTAAAAAGCTCATAATAATTCCTTCGATTGAGGTGCCTATTTTGAATGCCTACACGTTTAATTCAGGTAGATATGACATGCCTTATTTTAACAGTCATTATTGGCCTATAACGTTTTCAGTTCGATTCTTATTGTGTCGGCCTTATCGTCTTAAAAACTGTCCACCCGTAGATGCACTTGGCTTGCCAGATGGTTTTGATCGAGATGAGCCAGGTAAGTAGAGTCTTGTAATTATTTCAAGAAAGGATTTCCTGCTTTTTCTTCCTTTAGAGTTGTTTCTGATCCATGACCAGAATAAACAACACGATTTTCATCCAATAAAAGAAGTTTATTTTTTATTGAATCCATTAGAGTATTCATGTCTCCGCCAGGTAAGTCAGTTCGGCCTATTGAGCCTTTAAAGAGCACATCACCGCCAAGAATCCAGTTTTGGTTAATACATTCGAACGCAACATGACCAGGGCAATGACCAGGAAGAAAATAGACATCCAATTTTGTATTACCAAATTCAATTGATTTTCCTTCTTCTAAAACGTATTCAGCTTCTGGTGGAGTTTCAGCAGCTCGCAATCCATAAGCATGGGCCATGTCAGAAAATCGCTCATAAACGGGTCTGTCCAATTCATGCACCTGGGGAATTAAACCCCAAGTTCTAGCAACATAGGCATTACCAAACGTATGGTCTAAGTGGCTATGTGTATTAAGCAACAAGACAGGACTCAATTTATTTTCTTCAATCCAAGCTTTTAGTTCTTCTTTTTCATGCTGCTCATAGCAACCTGGGTCAACAATTGCGCATTGTTTCGTGTCATCATAGACAACATAAGTATTTTCTTGAAAGGGACCGAAAACAAAAGATTTTAGAAAAGTGGACATTTCGTTTGTAAATTTTAAGTCATAAATACGGCAATGCCGCTTAAACAAGTATCAAAAATACATTTTATGACTACCTTTATCGGCCTTTGTTTAGCTGGATTTTGAAACCAATTAATCTTTATATAACAATCTTTATTCTAGCCCTGTTTGGCTGGAGTGAAACCGTCTTTGGACAGTTCAATAATGGTATGCGTCAAAATTTTGGCAAGAGCAGGGTGCAACACGAAGATTTCTTTTGGACCTACTATGAATTCAAGGATTATAAAATTTATCAGTATCGAGGTGGCGAAAAATTATCTGAATATGTTGCTCAAAATTACCGTGAGAATTTAAAAGATATTGAAAAGAAAATTGGCTTTGGATTTACAGGTGAATTGAATTTTATTGTCTACAATAAACAGTCAGAGTACAAACAAAGTAACATCGATTTTGATAATAATGAAAGTGGTACAGGAGGAGTAACCGAAATTGCTAGTTCTAATATCTTTTTATACTTCGAGGGTGATTATAACACTTTTGATTTACAACTTAGGCAGGGTCTTTCAGAAATGTTGGTCAAACGAATGTTTTTTGGAGACAATTGGAAAGAGGTTATCCGAAATGCAACCTTATTAACCATTCCCGAATGGTATACAGATGGTCTGGTTTCTTACATCTCTGAGCCATGGAGTGTTGAAATTGACAACCGAGTAAAGGATGGAATAATGACTAATCGTTTCAAAAAATTCAACCATTTAAATGGAGCTGACAGAACCTTTGCAGGTCATGCAATTTGGAATTATATAGCCGAGGTTTATGGGCCGGAGGTAATTCCGAATGTACTCTATATGGCGAGAGTAAGCAGAAGTATTGAAAGTGGTTTTCTGTTTGTTCTCGGGGCGACATTAAATGATTTGACCAATGATGCCTGGTTGCATTACCAAGTTAAATATGAAATGGACGAGAAAAGTGAGAGCTTTCCTGATGATAAAGAAATATCAATAAGAACGAGCAAGAAAAGAGAGTATTATCAGGTAAGTAAAAGTCCCGAAGGAAATCAGATTGCCTATGTGAAAAATAATGAAGGTAGGTATAAAGTTCAGCTCCTTGATTTGGAGAAAAATCGTCGCAAAACAATAGCAAAAGGAGGGATTCGTTACGATAGACTGCCTGACTACTCCTACCCATTAATTGAATGGAGACCAGATGGAAAAGTGCTGGCAATAATTGAAGAAGAAAAAGCTGAACCATTTTTAACACTGTATGAAATTGAATCTAAAAAGGGTTATGAACGTCCAGTATTTAGGGTTGATGAAGTAGTTGACATGAGCTACTCGAATGATGGTAAAAAGTTGGTTTTATCAGCGACATTAAAGGGGCAATCTGATTTATGGGAATATAATTTAATGGCCAATACAGTTAAAAAATTGACAGATGATATTTACGATGACTTGTATCCAAAGTATACGAATGACGGGAAGGAAATAATATTTTCAAGTAATCGTCCAACAGATTCATTGTTTTCTCATAAAAAGTTTAGAAATGACATGGAGCCTACAAAAGATTTATTTCTTTTTCAAGGAAAGACAAAATCCTTAATTCGGATTTCAGAAACACCATTTGCTGATGAAGTTCATCCTCAACCGTATGGTAAAAATCAATTTGTGTATTTAGGCGATAAAAATGGAGTCAAGAACAGGTATATAGCAAGATTAGATAGCGTAGTTGCAAGTGTTGATACAATTATAAATTACAGGTATGTGGTCAATTCTAGTCCGTTGAGTAATTACGATCGAAATATAAAGGAACATCAGATAATAGCGCCAGAAAACTTAGCAATTGACTTGGTCTATAAGGATAAAAAATATAGACTTTACCAATCGACAGTAGAACGCAATGAGGAAGAATTGAGTGGAGAAATGATCGAAACAGAATTCCGAAAAGAGGGAACAGCAGAGGTGAAAAATTCAAGTGGGGAGAAATTGAAAATAGTTAAAGTTTCAGCAGTTGTCATTGAAGAAGAAAAAGAAGAAGAGGAGGCAATAGTTGACATTGAAGACTACACATTTGGGGGAGAGCAACGGGATAAAATGGATGATGAAAAAAATCAAAATTTTGTAACCGGAAGAGCGAAAAACTCACGGCAAGACACTTCAAAAGTTAAGCTGTTTGATATGCCCCAAGAACGCAATTACAATAAGAACTTTAGTTACACTAATATAACTTCTACACTCGATTTTAATTTTGCAAATCAACTTTATCAGCCGTTTAATGGCGGACCATATACCAACCCTGGAATGGGAATTTTAATGAAAGTGTCTTTATTTGATTTGTTTCAAGATTATAAAGTAGAAGGAGGGGCTCGAGTTGGTTTTAGAAATTCAAGTTTGGAAATGTTTATGGGTTTACACGATCGCAGTAAAAGATTAGACAAATCCTATGTAGTTAAGCGCCAAAGTCTCAAATACGTGACGGAGGTAGCGGCTAGTAAAGTTATAATTTGGAAAGGGGAATACTTGCTAAATTATCCGCTAACAGAGTTTCTTTCTGTACGGGGTGAATTAAATTTCAGAGTCGACAGGACAATATCATCAGCAGTAGAAGATGTTAGTTTAGTTGAACCTAGCTTTATAGTTAGCCAGCCTGGAGTAAAGGTTGAATTAGTATTTGATAATGCAAAATCTAAAGGACTAAACCTATACAATGGAACAAAATTCAAAATATTTGCTGAACGGTATCAATTATTAAATGATATCAATAGTGATTTGAATGTTTTTGGAGCAGATTATCGCCACTACCAAAAAATTAGTAGAGACTTAATCTGGGTAAGTCGAGTGGCTGCAAGTACTTCGTTGGGTAAGCGAAAACTAGTTTATTATCTTGGTTCAGTAGATGATTGGATCACGTTAAACCCAGCTAAAGAGAGGTTCAATAGACAAACTCCAATTGCTCAAGATCAGAGTTATACTTTTCAGGCACTTGCAAGTCCAATGAGAGGCTTTATTCAAAATGCTAGAAATGGAAATTCATTTGGAGTAATTAATAATGAAATTCGATTTCCTGTATTCCGATACTTTGCACGAAAGCCCTTGAAGTCTGACTTTACCAACAATTTTCAAATTGTTGCATTTGGAGATTTGGGCACAGCTTGGAATGGAAGAACTCCATTCTCTGAAGATAATGAATTCAATACGATTACAGTTGTTGATGGGCCAATAACGATTCGATTAGACAACAAACGAAACCCCATTATTGGTTCGTTTGGAGGAGGCTTAAGGACTAAGCTTCTTGGTTATTTTTTAAAACTAGATTATGCCTATGGTGTAGAAGATGGACAGGTTTTAAAACCGATCTTTCATGTCTCAATGGGTTTTGATTTTTAGATTATGCAAGTAATAATTATCCTGGTATTAATAGGGTTTGTAGCCGGA
The DNA here is from genome assembly GCA_913020435.1 of uncultured Flavobacteriales bacterium. Lineage (GTDB taxonomy): Bacteria > Bacteroidota > Bacteroidia > Flavobacteriales_G > Salibacteraceae > UBA6770. The sequence continues at coordinate 49,631 of CAJVZZ010000017.1, forward strand.
GCTCTAAGTGGTTTATTTGGTATTGGTGGCGGAGTAATTATGGTGCCAGCGTTGGTCGTATTGCTAGGAATGACACAGCACAGCGCGCAGGGAACTAGTATAGGTCTTATGCTATTGCCGATCGGAGGCTTAGCGGCATACAATTATTATCAGCAAGGTGAATTGAATATTAAATACGGAGCAATTATCGCTGTAGCATTTTTTGTCGGAGGATATTTTGGTTCAAAAATGTCCCTTGGAATATCAGAAATTTGGCTAAAGCGAGCTTTTGGTGTTCTGATGTTGGCAATAGCCGTCAAAATGATAGCATCCAAGTAAATAGAATAAAATCAACTGATTTTTTAGCCTTTTCAAACTCGAACTGTTAGCAAAATGCTCGCTTGTTTCCGTTTGGCCTAAACTTTGACTTTACGTTTGCAATTACTTCCAAAATAAGGATATGAATCGAGCTGTATTTTTTTCACTGATATTAATCTTCTTGCATCCTGTTTTATTTAGTCAAGACCTCAAAAACAAAAATTATTCAGAACTCTTCAACGAGTCGAAATTATTGATTGCTAATCAAAAACAAGAAGCAGCGATTCCAATTTTAGAAGAGATGTATGCTCGGGATAAATCAAACTCAAACGCAGCCTACCTGCTTGCGCTTTGTTATGTAAAATCGTTCAAGAATATAAATAAAGCTATTTCTTTATTGGAGGCTGCTAAAGGTGATTATTCTAAATTTTATGATCGATCATCAGTTAAGGAAAGAGGAGTAAGTGAATATGCCTATTACTATTTAATTATCGCCTATTCTTTGAAAGGAGACTGTAAAAACACCATTTCTACTCTTAATGGATTCTATAAAGTATACTCCTATGAAGATGAATGGTACCTTATAGATGGTCAAAAATGGTATCGTCAATGCGGCAAACATAAATGGAAAGATGAGGATTCAATTAAAATTGCAAATGTCCCAATTGACTCTACTAATGCAGTATTGGACTCCAATTCCGGTTCAAATAAGTTAGTAACTGAAGATACAAACCCCGCTCAAAGACAAGAAAACATCACCAATAGCGTACAAATTATTTCTCCACCAAATTCAATGTCGCCAGGAACAACCTCTCCTTATCGCGATAGATTAAGAAGAGTAGGCGAGGTTGGTGGACCTGAAATAATGACTAGAGGTGTATCACACAATGCAAGGACTTCGCTTTACGGTGTTCAAGTAGGTGCATATATAAAGCCACGTTTTGCAAAAGACTTTAAGGACTTGAAAAACGTTGAAGTGTATATAGATAACAACGGAGTATTTAGGTACGTTATCGGTCGATTTGTTTATCGAACGCAGGCTGATAAATTATTGAATTATGTGCAAGAGGTTGGCTATCAGGATGCATTTATTGTAGATGTTAATACGACTAAAAACTTTAATGAAGAGGTAGTCCGAGTAAATAATCAATCGATTAAACGAGAAATTACGGGAGTTGTAGAGTACCGTGTCCAAATAGGAGCCTTTAAGGAAGAAGATATTCCTGAAGATGTTATGCGGATTTACTTGCAATTTGATGACATTAATGAAAACACTCAAAAGGATCTTACTATTTTAACACTTGGTGAATATGGTGACTATGAAATCGCCAAGGCTTTTTGCTCTAACATTCAAGAACTAGGTATCCCTGATGCTTTTGTTGTGGCTTTCAATCAAGGTAGAAAAATTACTATTGAGGAAGCCAGGGATTACTTAATTAGGAAGCGGGAAGAGGAAATTGAAAAAGCCCGAGAAGAGACTGCGATAGAGCAGAAAGAGAAAAAGAAAAAAAAGAAATAGTCTACTTTAGTCCTTCAGGCTTTCGACCCATTCTTTAATATTTCCTGAATGCAATTCCTTGATTAATTTTTGAATTGAATCTTGCTGATTGTGATACATTAAAAACCCAGTGAAGAAAGTATTATTTAATTCTGATTCCTGAAGTTTTTGAAAGCGCTCTTTATGATTAAACGGTAATAGATATAGTCTGTTTTTATAAGCTGTAAATGTCCTCTGTTTCATTATTGGCCAAATTGTAGTATCAGCGGGCAGGCTGCTATACAGCAAATTAATGCTTTTGCTATAGGCTACCGTATATTCAGAGAATAGCTCGATGTCATCTAGCGTTTCTTTATATCGTCTTACTACTGCACTGTTTTTTCCAAATTGTTGAATCAAAAATTGCATAGTGCCCCTATCTCCGATGTAAGTAGCCATGTTTTCATTGAATACACCATCATCTGCAATGTATACCGTTGCATGAGTCATTTCGTGTACCAGTAGACGCACAAATTTTCCAGTGTCTAATTCAAGCATAGAACTCAAAATGGGGTCGGATAGAATTCCTAATGTAGACCAGGCAATTACTTCTCCTAAGTCGACATCAAATCCTTGGTTTCGTAATTCTTCTAATTCCATACTGCCAGCCGATTTTTCGAAAAATCCCTTGTATTCAAGTTCTCCCAAAAATGGAAATTCCCATTTATAGGCCTCTAAAGAATAAGGTGGACAAGCAGTTAACGCCCATAAAATTGGTTTTCCATTTTGATTGTAATATTTAGTGTAATTGTCACCAGGAGTTAAACCCAGCGTGTTTTTTGCGAATGATTTTATTTCTGGAATTAGTTCCAGTAAAAAGCGGCTTTTAGCGGAAAGGGTGTCGCTTTTTAAAACATTTTCGATTGGAACAGTATTGCTTATAATAGACAGCTGACCTTTGCTTTGCATCCAAAGATATCTGACCATTTCTTGTTGCCAAATAGTAAAAACACCAAAGAGAATTGCGATTAATGAGGCACTTAACTTTCCTTTATTTATTTGCATACGTATAGAGGCTATTCAGCGAAATTAAGGCATAAATTTGCAGCAAAAGTTATTGAATGAAAATAATTGGAACTGTCATTTTAATGCTTGTATTTGTATCATGTGGAGGGGTCGATGCACCACCAAAATCTACTTGGTCAAAAAAGCAATTAGAAGAGAAAAAAGTAATAGTGAAAGAAGTCATGGAAGTCCATGATATCACTATGGCATTCATGGATAAAATCCATAATTCTATTGCAGAATTAGAAGATTTAAAAAGCAAACAAGATTCAATAATTCCAAACGTAGATTCTGCAATTCAACTTTTAGAAATTGCCGATGAACTCATGATGAATTGGATGCGTAATTATCACGAACCAAAAGATACAATTGATTATGCTTCAGCAAAACAGTATTTACTAAAACAAAAAGTAGCAATTCAAGAAGTTGAGGTTGAAACAAACACAGCTTTAGATTTTTCTTCAAAATTCCTTTCAAATGCGAACGATACTCTCAATTAGTTTAATAATCATTTTAACAAGTTGTGATTCAGAAAAGTCTGTGCTTCCAATTCTTGGTCAGCATGATTACGAAACAAGAACGGAAGCAGGGAAGACAATCTCTGATACCATACATTACACTGTCCCCGACTTTTCTTTTTTAGGTCACCGATCGGTTGAAATTAATAATAATACGATTGCTGGAAAAGTAACCATTGTTGATTTTTTCTTTACCACCTGCCCTACAATATGTCCTGTAATGTCAAGGAATATGAAAAAGATTTCTCAAGAATTTTTAGGCAAAAAAAACTTGGCAATGCTTTCTTTTAGTATTGACGCTATTCACGATTCCATCCCCGTATTAAATAAATATGCGAGCAAATTGAATGTTGAAAATGAAAATTGGCATTTCTTGGTTTGTGAAAAGAAGAAAACTTTTGAGCTTGCCAAAGGTTTTATGATTAGTGCTGCAGAAGATAAAAATGCCCCTGGAGGACTAATCCACAGTGGTGCATTTATTTTATTGGACGGCCAACAAAGAATAAGAGCATATTATGATGGAACAAAAGAAGAAGACGTGGACAAAGCAATTGCAGATATTAAAACCTTACTTGATGAAATTTAGTCTGCCTATTTTTTTTCTCACTATGGTTTCTTTAATGAATGGTTGCGGAGATAGTAATAGAGATTATGGAAGTGAACTATATACTAAACATTGCGCAAATTGTCACGGTATTCAAGGCCAGGGACTTCAAGATTTGTATCCACCCCTAAAAGGTGCAGATTACTTAATTGAGAACCAGAGAGATTTGTCTTGTCTAATTCTTTATGGTATCGAAGGTGAAATAGTCGTTAATGGGAGAAGCTTTAATGAAAAAATGCCATCAATTCCGCATTTAAGTCATGTTGATTTGACCAATATCATTAATTATATTTCAAAGAATATCGAGCCATCTGTGAATCGAGTGACACTCAAAACAGTAAAGAACAGGATTTACGATTGTAAATAAAGTGAATCTTTTTTAATAGTTTCTTAAAGTGTAACATTCTTATATTGCGTGAGTGAATTTTTTTTTGGATAAACAATGAGTGAACCGATTCTTAACGCACTAATGCAGCTGTTTGCCATTGTAGCAAATGTTGACGAAGAAATCGGTACTAGTAGGTCATTTGTGCGAATATTCCTTGCTGAAGAGCTAGATGCTAATCAAACAGAGAAATACTTGCATGTTTATGATGATTTTATACAGCAGCATAATTTCAGAAAAAGAGCAAAGGATGGTGCGATAAAACGCACCTCTCGGAACTCAGTAAAAATGCTTCGTATTGCGGCAGAAATCAACCGCAGCCTTACCAAACCACAAAAACAAGTTGCGCTACTTCGTTTAGTAGAATACGTTTATAGCAGAAAGATTTCTACTCAAGAAAACAGAGAGTTTATCGATGTTATTGCTGATGCATTTAACATTGAGTCAAATGCTTTTCAGGGCATAATGGAATTCGTTTGTTTTCACGAAAAAGACAGCAAGCACACTTCGTTATTAGAGGTTTCTTCAACAGCATCAAATACGAATATTAAGCATCTAAAAAGGCAAGGAATTAATGGTAAACTAATTTTTATTTATCTTTCTGGTAGTGGTTTGGTGGCGTTTAAGAAAATAGGAAACTCGGAATTTTTTGTTTCTGGTGTTCCTTTAAAAGATCAACGAATTTATTTAATGAAGAAGGGTTCTTCAATAAAGGGACTTATCGCAAGCCCAATTTATTACAGTAATATTCTTATGTGTTTTACGCAAGATAGTATTACTGTTCCCATTTCGCTGCAGGTGAATAATGCCACCTATAAATTTTCAAATGGAAATGTGGGGATTCAACCGATAAGTTTTAATGCAAATTCTGGTGAACTTACTGGAGTAATGGGTGGGTCAGGAACAGGAAAATCTACTTTGCTTAGCATCCTCAATGGCACTAACGAGCCAAGTACAGGTCAGGTAAAGATTAACGATTACGATTTGTATTCTGAAAAAAATCTACTGAATGGCTTAATAGGATTTGTACCGCAAGATGACTTGCTGATAGAGGACCTGTCGGTTTGGCAAAACTTATTTTACAGTGCCAAGCTGAGTTTTGGAAGCTTAACCCATGAAGCAATAAAACAACGAGTAGATAAGGTACTTTTAGAACTGGGACTTAATGAGATAAGGCATTTGAAGGTTGGAAGTCCTTTAGACAAAAGTATTAGTGGAGGTCAAAGGAAACGGCTAAATATAGCACTGGAGTTGATTAGAGAGCCATCTATTCTTTATGTAGATGAACCAACCTCAGGGTTGTCTTCTAGAGATTCTGAGAAAATAATGGATTTGCTAAAGGGTCTCACCCTAAAAGGCTGCATTGTATTTACTGTTATCCACCAACCATCGGTTGAAATTTTCAGGCAATTTGATCAACTACTTGTCTTAGATACTGGCGGTTATTTGGTTTTTCAGGGAAACCCTATAGATGGTATTAATTACTTTAGAAAAGCAAGTGATCAAGTACTAGCATCTGATGATGCGTTTATCGAGAATGCTGAGCAAATTTTTGATATTCTAGAAGCGCCCATTGTAGATGAATTTGGTGAATACACTACTGAACGGAAATGGAAGCCTAAGAATTGGTACGATCAATTCAATAAAGAGCGAAAACCAGTTCAATTAAATTCAAAAACTAGAGTAATTCCAGAAAGAGACTTTAAAATACCCACTTATTTTGCTCAATTAAAAGTGTTCATAAAAAGGGATGTATTGGCGAAGTTGGCCAATACTCAATACCTTGCAATTAATTTACTAGAGATGCCTGTTCTTGCATTCATAATAGCGGTTTTTCTGCGTTATTATGGACAAGAAGAATATGTGTATAGAGGCAATACTAATTTATTGGCGTACATATTTATTTCAATCATTGTTGCCCTTTTTATTGGACTTTCGGTAAGTGCAGAAGAAATTATAAAAGATCTTGCAATACGAAGACGAGAATCTTTCTTGAATTTGAGTTGGGGGGGATATCTTAACTCTAAAATTGTGATATTGTTCACTCTTTCTGCAGTACAAGTGTTGTTGTATGTTTTAGTAGGCAATACTATTTTAGGGATCAAGGGAATGTACTTTTCATATTGGTTGGTGCTATTTACCGCTGCTGCTTTAGCCAATATAACTGGACTTATAATTTCGGCATCATTTCACAAGGTCGTTACTATTTATATATTAATTCCTTTTTTGATTATTCCGCAAATTATGTTTAGCGGACTATTAGTGAAATATGAAAAGTTAAATCCATGGTTCTCTAGTCAGAAAGTGGTTCCAGTAATTGGAGATATGATGGTTTCAAGATGGCTGTTTGAATCTCTCGCAGTGCACCAATCATTAAATAATCAATTTGACCAACATTTTTTTGAGGCTAATGTTAGATTATCTGAGGCAAACTTTAGAAAGAACTATTGGATACCTGAAATGGAGTCTGCTTTATTGGTTTTGGAGTCACAGTATGGAAGAGTGCTGGATGAAAAAGGTTTCAAGAAACTTAAGTTACTGGTAAATGAAATTAAGAAGCTACCTGAGAAGGAAGTGCAACATTTGAAATTGGAGCTTGTCAATTTTGAAAAAGGGAGCTATTCTAGATTGGAATTAACTAACATTAAGGAATTCCTGAATCTAATTGAGGATTACTATTCGCGCAATTTAAAAAGGGCTTTAAATAAGAAAGATTTGGCTTTTAAGGAAGTTGAATCAAATATTCCAGCAGGAATGACTTTAGAAGAATTTCGCAATGCATATCAAAACGAGCAACTCAATGATTATTTAAATAATAAGACCGACCTTATTAAAGTCATAGTAAGTAAAAATGAAATTATTAATAAAGAGAACCAAACATTTCAGTTACCGAGAGGTGTAAATCCACATTATTATGCCCCTATGAAGTTGTTTGTAAACAGGTACTATCCTACTCTAAGCTTCAATCTTGCAGTGATGTGGGTTGCGATTATGATACTCGGAATTTGCCTCTATTTTAATGTGCTTCCGCGACTCTTAAACTGGAGAAAAAATACTTCAAACTAAATCCATTTTATTCTTGTTGAGATTGTAAGAAAAATTATATTTGCAGCCCGAATTTAGGGCGATTAGCTCAGTTGGTTCAGAGCATCTGGTTTACACCCAGAGGGTCGGGGGTTCGAATCCCTCATCGCCCACTACATGAATGCCGCTTCAGGAATGAAGCGGCATTTTTTTGGCTATTCTACAACTTCAAAAACCATTTCAGTTCCCTTAAACAATCTTCTGGGGCTTCTATATGCCCCATGTGACCTGATTCTTTTAAAACAATTCCATATACATTTTCAGAATGGTTGGTTTGCTTATCCATGGTAGATATAGGAATAACCGGATCTTTTTTGCCAGAAATTAAATGAATAGGATAGGGTGGGAACTTTAATAAAATCTCACGAGATGGTCTTATTTTCATTCCTTCCAAAGCTGCAATAATTCCTTGTTTACTAGTTCTTAATGCTTCGCCCTTTGCGATTTTTATCTCAATCTTTTTAGTCAATCGATATTTTGATCGAAAAAGTTTAGGAAAAGCAATTCGAATAAAAGACTTGTGATTTTCTTTCACCACATCTATTGCTCTTGTTCTATCCTTTTTCTTTTGTATGCTATCGCTTCTGCTTGTGCTAAAAAACAGACAAATACCTGTAGTATAATCAGGGTGCAAATCTGCAAATGCTAGGGCAACATATCCTCCCATAGAATGACCAACTAATCTTGTTTTTCTAATGCGTAGTTGTTTTAAAACAGCTACAACACACCCAGCCATTTCCTCCATAGTATGAGTATACCCAAAACATTCGGAATTCCCATGACCAGGAAGATCGATACAAATTAATCTGTATTTTTTAGAAAGTTCAGGAATAAAAACATCCCACATCGTAGATGTTTCTATAAAACCATGCAGCAGCACAACAGCTATTCCTTTACCACTTTCGGTAAAATGAATTTTAGCTTTTTTGTAAAGAGCGTGAGGCATTAACGATTCATCGCATTCTCAATCGCTTCAGCTTCAAGAGGAATATCTCGCATTAAATTGAAAGGCGCACCGCTGGATTGCACAATCAAATCATCTTCCAAACGGATTCCTAAGTTTTCTTCAGGGATATAAATTCCTGGTTCGCAAGTAAATGCATTTCCAGCCCGCATTGGGGTCGTCCAAGAACCAACATCATGAGTATCTAGTCCGATATAATGCGATGTTCCATGCATAAAGTATTTTTTGTAAGCAGGCCATGCTGGATCTTGATTTTTGATGTCCGTTTGATCTATTAAGCCTAATCCTAGCAGCTCGCTTTCCATAAGCTTACCTACTTCTTTGTGATAGTCTTCTAAATAAGTTCCTGGAACCAATAATTTCTCAGATTCAGTTTTTACGTTAAGTACAGCATTGTACACCTCTTTTTGACGTTTCGTAAAACGTCCACTTACTGGAAAACAACGTGTTAAATCTGAAGCATAATTGGCGTATTCTGCACCGAAATCCATAAGGACAACATCACCATCTTTACAGTGTTGGTTGTTTTCGATATAATGCAAAACACAAGCATTGTAACCTGAACCAATAATAGGAGTGTAAGCAAAACCAGCCGAACGGTTTCTTAAGAATTCATGCATAATTTCCGCCTCAATTTCATATTCCCAAACACCAGGTTTAAGAAAATCTATAACCCGTTGAACACCTTTAGCAGTAATATCACACGCTTTTTGCATTAAATCAATTTCTACCTGTTCTTTTACAGAACGGATGCTATGCATAATTGGTGCTGCCTTTTTATAAGTATGTGCGGGATATTTTTTCTGTAAACTTTCAATAAATCGATCTTCTCGAGTTTGAACTTCAGCATTTGCTCTTAAATGAATGTTGGTGTTGATGTAAATATTTTCAGCTTGGGCCATTATTTTATTGAGCTGAATATCAAAATCATGAAGCCAAAAAACACTCGATATTCCAGATGTGGTAAAGGCAGTTTCTTTAGTTAATTTTTTACCTTCCCAGACTGCTATTAGTTCCGATGTCTCTTTTAAGAAGAGCACTTCTTTATAATGACCTTCATGTGCGTCTGGAAAAAGTACTAGAATACTTTCTTCTTGATCTACCCCCGATAGATACAGAATATCTCTATGCTGTTTAAATGGCATTGTGCTATCTGCGCTAATCGGAAAAATGTCGTTACTATTAAAAATAGCAACAGAATTCGGAGCCATTTGAGCAATAAACTTTTTACGATTGTTAATGTATAGGTTCTTGTCTATAGGTAAATATTTCATATCATTTTTATTGAACATCAAATGTATTAATCCACAAAGAATGTTTGATCATTTTTGTAGGTTTTAGAAGTTAAAGCCACCCAGAAATAAGCCTTATTTAGAACCATTCCAAAAAAGGAATATAAAAAGTTTAAAAACTTCGCTAAAACCAACCAGCGTTTACATTTGTTACTTTTAAATAAAACAAAAAATTATGTCCACATCTAATGGAATGACGTCAATAGCTAGAAAGTTCTTTATGGCGCTTTCCGGCTTTTTTCTTATTATCTTTTTGTTGCAGCATTGTACGATCAACATGATGTCAGTGTTTTCGTCTGAAATGTTTAATTCCGTTTCACATTTCATGGGTACTAATCCACTAGTTCAATTTGCCCTGCAGCCTGTTTTAGCTTTTGGTGTGTTTTTTCATTTGGGAATGGGTATTTATTTAGAAATGCAAAATAATAATGCGCGTTCGATTAAATATGCAATGAACAAACCCTCCGAAAATGCTTCGTGGATGTCACGAAACATGATTATTACGGGTATTATGGTAATGCTTTTTCTTGGTCTACATTTTTATGATTTTTGGTTGCCAGAGTTGAACATTAAGTTTATTCAAGGAGACATGACAGGTCTAAATGATGCAGGAAATTTCAGATACTACGAGGAGCTTCAGCATAAATTTCACGACCCAATTAGAACAGGATTGTATGTTTTAGCGTTTGTATTCTTATCACTTCATTTGCTGCATGGTTTTCAATCCGCATTTCAATCGGTTGGATTTAGATCAAACAGGTGGTCTCCAGTCATTCAGAAATTAGGTAACTCATATGCTATCGCAGTGCCTTTAGGCTTTATTGTAATTGCTGTATATCATTATATAAACGCATAATCCGATTCAGATATTATGACAAAATTAGACTCAAGAATACCAGAAGGTCCGATAGCTGAAAAATGGACAAAACATAAAAACAACATTAATGTTGTTAATCCTGCTAACAAAAGATTAATCGACGTAATTGTTGTAGGAACAGGTTTGGCAGGGGGGTCGGCTTCCGCTTCTCTTGCAGAAATGGGGTATAATGTGAAAGCATTTTGTTTTCAAGATTCTCCAAGAAGAGCCCACTCAATAGCCGCACAGGGAGGGATTAATGCCGCTAAAAACTATCAAAATGACGGTGACTCTATTTACCGGTTATTTTACGATACTGTAAAAGGAGGTGATTACCGCTCTAGAGAGGCTAATGTTTATCGTTTAGCTGAAGTATCTGCTAATATCATTGATCAATGTGTAGCTCAGGGAGTTCCATTTGCAAGAGATTATGGTGGTTTGTTAGACAATCGTTCTTTTGGTGGTGTATTGGTGTCTAGAACATTTTACGCTAAAGGTCAAACAGGTCAGCAACTTTTGTTAGGCGCATATTCTGCGATGTCACGCCAAATTGGAAAAGGCAAAATAAAAATGTACAATCGTCATGAAATGCTTGACGTTGTAAAAGTTGATGGAAAAGCTAGAGGAATTATTGCTAGAAATCTAGTTACTGGTGAAATTGAAAGACACTCGGCACACGCAGTAGTTATTTGCTCCGGTGGTTATGGAAATGTTTTCTATCTGTCAACCAATGCAATGGGGTCAAATGTAACTGCATCCTGGAAAATTCATAAAAAAGGAGCTTATTTTGCTAACCCATGTTACACTCAAATTCATCCAACTTGTATCCCAAGATCAGGAGATCACCAGTCAAAACTGACACTAATGTCGGAGTCATTAAGAAATGATGGACGTATCTGGGTGCCAAGGAAAATTGAAGATGTTGAAGCGATTCGCTCAGGAAAGTTGAAGCCGACCCAATTAAATGAAGAAGATAGAGATTATTACTTAGAAAGACGCTACCCTGCATTTGGTAATTTAGTGCCAAGGGATGTTGCTTCTAGGGCGGCAAAAGAACGTTGTGATGAAGGTTTTGGAGTAAATAAAACAGGAGAAGCTGTCTATTTGGATTTTGCTTCCGCGTTTATGCGCTACGGTAAAGAAAAAGCTATGGTTGAAGGTATCGAAGATGCTTCGCAAGAGAAGATTCGAGAACTTGGAGAAGGTGTTATTGAAGCTAAGTATGGAAACCTGTTTCAGATGTATGAAAAGATCATCAATGAGAATCCATATAAAACTCCAATGATGATTTATCCTGCCGTTCATTACACAATGGGCGGAGTTTGGGTCGATTATAATCTCATGACAAGTATTCCTGGTTGTTATGCCTTAGGTGAAGCAAATTTCTCTGATCACGGAGCAAATAGACTGGGCGCTTCTGCTTTAATGCAAGGACTAGCAGATGGCTATTTTGTTTTACCATACACTATTGGAGATCAATTGGCGGACGATATTAGAACAGGCCCAATATCTACCGACTTACCTGAATTCGCTGAAGCTGAAAAGTCAGTTAAAGAAGGATTGAATAAATTAGTTGATAACAAGGGAACACATTCAGTTGATTATTTCCACAAACGGCTTGGAAAAGTAATGTGGGATAAGGTTGGAATGTCCAGAAATGTAAAGGGCCTTAAAGAGGCTATTGCTGAAATTCAAAAAATACGTTCAGAATTCTGGAGCGATGTTATGGTTCCAGGAGGCGTAAACGAGATGAATTCTGAGTTAGAGAAAGCTGGTAGAGTTGCAGATTTCTTGGAGCTAGGAGAATTATTCGCAAAAGATGCTTTGGAAAGAAATGAATCATGTGGAGGTCATTTTAGAGAGGAATCTAAAACTGAAGAAGGTGAAGCTCTGCGTAACGATAAGGATTTTGCGTATGTATCAGCTTGGGAGTATACAGGCGAGCCGAAAGATGCTATTCTTCACAAAGAAGAGCTTGAGTTTAAAGACATTGAATTAAAACAAAGAAGTTACAAGTAAGCTTTTAACTTTAAAAATACTGAGATATGGATTTAACGTTAAAAATCTGGAGACAAAAAAACAAAGACGATAAAGGTGCTTTGAAATCGTATGACATTAAAGGTGTCTCTCCTGATTCTTCTTTTTTAGAAATGATGGATCTGCTAAACAATAATTTGATTGAAAAAGGTGAAAATCCTGTTGCTTTTGATCACGATTGTCGAGAAGGTATTTGCGGTTCTTGTTCAATGTATATAAATGGTGAGGCGCACGGTCCTGATCGTTTGGTTACTACTTGTCAACTGCACATGCGTAAGTTCAAAGACGGCGAGACTATTCATATCGAGCCATGGAGAGCAAAAGCATTCCCCGTCATTAAAGATTTAGTCGTCGATCGTTCTGCTTTTGATAGAGTCATGAGTGCCGGTGGATTCGTTTCAGTTAATACATCTGGAAATACGCAAGATGCAAATGCAACTCCAATTGCAAAGGCCGCAGCAGACAAAGCATTTGATGCTGCTACATGTATTGGTTGTGGAGCATGTGTTGCTACTTGTAAAAACGCATCAGCTATGTTATTTGTGTCCGCAAAAGTTTCTCAATTGGCATTATTACCCCAAGGTCAAGTTGAGGCTCAGAGAAGAGCAATTCATATGGTAGAACAAATGGATCATGAAGGTTTTGGAAATTGTTCAAATACTGGTGCTTGCGAAGTAGAATGCCCAAAAGGGATTTCTTTAGAGAATATTGCTCGAATGAATAGAGAGTTTTTATCTGCCACAATTACTTCAGAAAGCTAGATATAAACAAATAGAGATTATGAAAAGCCCTATTTTTAGGGCTTTTTTTATGCTAATTGGTTTGGTTTTCTGTTAATAAATTGAAGCTCCGGAGCGAAGGCATATTCTATTTAATCTAGCTGAACTTGTAAGTTTGTTAAACTCAAAACAGTTCTATTAATGCCCACATTTAAAGGTTCTTTAAGTTCAAAACTTCCACAAGTTGGGACAAGCATATTTGCGACTATGTCGGCATTAAGTGCTGAATGCAACGCAATCAATTTGAGTCAAGGGTTTCCTGATTTTGGTGTGGACCCTGTGCTTTTAGACTTGGTAAACAAGTTCATGAAACAAGGCTATAATCAATATGCACCTATGCCAGGAGTTTTGTCATTGCGCCAAGCCCTCTCAGCCAAGTTGGAAAAGGCATATAGCACGTTATATGATCCCGATTCGGAAATTACCATAACTGCAGGAGCAACTCAGGCAATTTATTCGGCCATTTCCGCAGTTGTTAAAGAGGGAGATGAGGTTATCTTGTTCACCCCAGCCTATGATTGTTATGCTCCTGCAATTGAATTGAATGGTGGTAAACCTATTTACATTCAGATGCAAGCGCCCTACTATAACATTGACTGGGAAGAGGTTAAGAAGACGGTAAACCATCGAACGAAGCTTATTGTTATCAATACTCCTCATAATCCTACGGGCACCATTCTATCAGCAAAGGATTTGATGGAGTTAGAAAAAATCACATCGAACAGTGATATCATGATTCTCAGTGATGAAGTTTATGAACACATAATTTTCGACGGATATGAGCACCAAAGTGTTGCTCGCTATCCTAAGTTAGCCGAACGGAGTTTTATCGTTTATTCATTTGGAAAAACTTTTCATGCTACAGGTTGGAAACTTGGATATTGCGTTGCTCCTGAGAAAATGATGAAAGAATTTAGGAAGATGCATCAATTTCAAACTTTTGCTTGTAATCACCCCATTCAAATGGCGCTTTCTGAGTACCTTTTGGATGAAAATAATTATAGTAATATTGGTAGTATGTATCAATATAAAAGAGATTTATTTAATTCTCTTTTAAAAGACTCTCGCTTTGAAATACGTCCAAGTGCAGGCACCTATTTTCAATTGTTGGATTATGGAAAGATAACGGAAGAAAAAGACACTGAATTGGCCAAACAATGGACGCAAAAGCATAAAATAAGTTCAATACCAGTATCAGTTTTCTACAGGCAACCGGTATATAAAAATGTATTAAGGTTTTGCTTTGCCAAACAAGACGAAACAATTGCAGCTGCTGCTAAAATTTTAAGTAATATCTAATGCCAGATCTAAAAGTAAGTATTGTTCAGTATGATATCGCTTGGCAAAATCCTGCGAAAAATCTTAAGAAAATTGAAAGTCTGTTGCTTTCGATAGATCGTACGGATTTAATAGTGCTTCCAGAAATGTTTACTACAGGTTTTACGATGGATGTTTCCGCTAACTCTGAAAAGATGGATGGTCCAACTATAGATTGGATGCGCAAAGTAGCTGAACGAAAAGGAGCATCGATTACAGGTAGTTTGATCATTCAGACTGAAAATGGGACACATAATCGTTTAGTTTGGGTTCGACCTGATGGAATGATCAGTCATTACGACAAACGCCATCTTTTTAGAATGGCAGGAGAGGACGAACAATTTACAGAAGGCCAGGAAAAAATTTATCCAATTATTAAAGGATGGCGAATTTGCCCTCTTATTTGCTATGATTTACGATTTCCAGTTTGGAGTAGAAATCAAAATGATTACGATGCATTGATATATGTTGCAAACTGGCCAGCCCCTCGAAATTCAGCTTGGGAAATCTTGTGCAAAGCCAGAGCAATAGAAAACTTGAGCCCTGTTATTGCTGTAAACAGAGTAGGACGTGATGGAAAAGGAATTGACTATATAGGTAATTCCGCGGTGTATGATGCAACTGGAGAAGAGGTTGTTGGTTTTGATACACCTACTGAAGGAGTGAGAACAGCAACGCTTAAATACACTGATCTAAAGGCACATAGAACTAAATTTCCAACATACCTAGATGCAGATGATTTTGCTATTCAGGGATAATCCAAGTGATATCCTTATCCCAACCTTCTTTCATTTCTAGTTTTTCGGAATAGAAGATTACACGCTCAGGTTGGGTTCTTGGAATATACTTTCCTGTTGTCCATTTATTGTCTTTGTTGGTGTCAAAGATCATTTTCAGTTGATATTCTCCTGGAGAAAGATTCAGATAATTGAAGGATTTGTTACCTCGGAAGTTATCCTCTTTTAAAATAGCGCCGCCTTTAGTCATAAACTGAAGAATCACATTTTCGGTTGATGTTAGTTGTACATTCAATTTTAAGTTGGCATATTCAATATCGCTTTTGGTCTTAAAATCAATTTTCACACCTTTGGATTTATAGCCCAATACATCTGTTATAAATGAGTCAGGAAGAACAACGCTGTGCTTTGACTCCTGTTCAAGCTCATATAGTATTTTAAGTTTTTTACTTCCAATTTTTTTAACCGCAACATTAAGAGAATCATTAGAATTCCTCACCAATAAAATAGAATCGCTCCAGTTTTTAATTGGAATATCTGAACTTAATATTAGAGCATTAAAATATTTTGCAGTTCCGCTACTTAAATTCAATGTAATGGATGGAAGTTTCGGTTTTAAAGTATCGAAAGCCTTTAACTTGAGTTTTACAGTGTCCAAAATTTCATTATCAGCAGTGACTACGATTTCAATCTCTGCATCTTCCTTTCGTGATAAGTCAGTCCATAATGAAACAGTATCTCCGGCTAAGAGTGTATCGCTTTTAAACCAGCTTTTCTTAAATGTTTTTCCTATAATGTTTAGGTCTATTTTTTTTGCAGATTTATTCAATATCAGAATCAACTTACCCTGATTTTCTAGTTTTAGAGATACCAGATATTGCTTTTTGTTTTCTGGTTCAAAAAGCATAACCGAGTAACTGGAGTCAACATTTGAGGTGGAAATTTCTTTTTCAAGAAACCCTATTTTTTCATTGGGTAAATTATAAAGTCTATCATTATTGTTGTCTTTTAATACAAATAGTGAAAACTTACCTTCTTTTAAGAAATTGAACTGAAAGTCACCATTTTTATCGGATTTAGTATAATAATAAGGTCGTTCTTTTGCAGGGATTGAATCACCATTATCTTCAAACAATAGAATTAAAACTTTTTCTTGAGGTAAAAGGTTAAAGGCGTTTTTAACGTTACCCGAAAAGCTAAGCGAATCAATATAGTCACCAGTAGAAAAGACCAAAATATTTGAGTCTAATATTATTCCTTCGTGAAAATCTTTTACACCATTACCGAGATTTATAGTGTAGGTAGTGTTTGGGAGTAAGTTCTCTTGAAAAGAAATTATAAGTGATTTATTGTTCACTTTATATTCTGGTTCTTCATCAGTGGGAGGAGATACAATTGCTTCTTGAGCCATATTTCCGAGAACTACGTACTCATCAAACACAATTTTTAATTCAGTTCCCACAAAGTTAGTTTCACCTATTCCAGGGTTTGCCTTTAAAATTTTTGATGCTTGGTCATCTTTTGGTCCTCCAGTTGGACTTTCAATTTGTGCACAACTCAAAAATGAAATTGAGGATAGTATGTATAGAAGATATTTCAATTAAAAAATTGTCTCGCAATATTGGCGCAAATTAACTCCATTTCAACTTGATGGTGTTTATTAAATGCGTCAAATTGTTCACTATCAATATCTAAAACACCAACTACTTCATCTTTAACTATTATCGGTGTTACAATTTCTGAATTTGTTAAGATGTTGCATGCTATGTGCCCTTCGAACTCATGGACGTTCTTAACTATTACAGTTTCATTGTTTGCCCAAGACCTCCCACAAACTCCTTTTGCATATTCAATCGTAGTACATGCAACCGACCCTTGAAATGGTCCTAGTTCAAGTCTATTGTTGTTCACTAAATAAAAGCCACACCAGAAGGAAACGGGTGACCATGTGCTGTGGATAAGTGAACTAATATTTGCCAATGAAGAAATGAGACTTGTTTCACCTTCAATTAAGTGTTCAGCCGAAAGTGAAAGTGATTCTCTATCATTAATAGTGCGCATGGTGCAATATTACAGCCAATGCTGCAATCAATTCTTTAATTCTAAGTATTGTTTTTATACACTTTAGCAACTACTAAAAATTTATATTTTAGCGCCTTGATTTTTTTAAGAAAAAGGCAACCGTTAGTTGTTTAGTGCGTCTATTTGATGGTAAAGACAACAAAAAAGTAAGATATGAAAAAGATAATTGCAATAGTTTTCGGGCTAGTTATTGGCTTAACAATAAGTTATGATACCTACGCTACTCACCTTGCAGGTGGTAGTATCCGTTATGACTACGTAAGCCCTACTCCTGGCTCTACAACCTCATGGAGGTATAAGATTACTGTTTTTGCATTTAGATATTGTGGTACAGGTAACACTGCAACTTACAATTGTGGTACTAGACCAGAGGAAGTGTATGCTAGGTGTTCTCAAACTGGAGCTCAACTGGGTCCAATTCGATTAACTGCGGTTCCTTATGTGGCAAAGCCAGGTGATCGTCCTAACGCTCGTGGTGCGAGAGATGTGTCTGATGTTTGTTCGAGAAGTCAAACTGGTTGTGAAGTTCAGGGGGGTGTTAATGGTTACGAATTATTTATCTGGGAAGGTACAGTTGATTTGCCCCGTTGTAATTCTTGGCGTTTTACTTATAAAAGTTGTACCTGTTGTAGAAATGCTTTGGCAAATTTTAACGGACCTGGAAATACTGGTCTCGAAACGTTTATAAACACTGCTTGGTCTCCAAGAACCAATCCAGGAGGCGCACCTGCTAACAGTGCACCTCAATTTGCTGATGAAGCAAAACCTTTCCCATCAGTATGTGTTGGGCAAGATGTTTTTTACGGTATAGGTACTTATGATGGTGATGGGGATAGTTTGCGTTTTATTCCTGTTTGCCCATGGGCAACTAACGGAAGTGGAGGTAGGCCTGCTTTAATAAAAATGACACCAAGGATAGCAGGTGTGTCTTGTACTCGTGCTATTCCTGGTCTAGTTATGGATGCTGCAACAGGCCTTATTTCATTTACACCAACTACTCAAGGTAGTTTTGTAGTTGCTTTTTATGTAGAGGAATACGAGCGTTGTACTGGTATTCTTAAAGGAAAGACTTATCGTGAGGTTCAATTTCAAGTTGCAGCTTGTAATAATAAGGTTCCAGTGGATAAGAGTGGTATTTCCAATATTACAGGTCGAGCAACTTTGCTTTCTTCCTACAAAATGGAAGTGTGTAACGGTGATTTGATTACTTGGGAGGATACACTTTTAGATCCAGATAGAGGCGATACTCTATATGTTCAAACCAATCTGAAAAGAACTATGCCAAATGCTAAAATGGAAATCATTTCTCTTGGTGTAAAAAACTCAATAGTGGTCCGTTTTACATGGAGAGCAGTAATGGGAAATGATCCCATAAAAAGTTTCTTCATTACCTTCTCAGATGATAAATGCGACATACCCGGCAGTGGTTTCTCTGTATTCGAGTTGGATGTAAAGCCATCAGCGGCATTGGATCCAGACAAATATGTATGTAAAGGAGACACTGCATTTT
>CAJVZZ010000018.1 GCA_913020435.1 uncultured Flavobacteriales bacterium
AAATTTCGTCATGATCATCAGGAGGTATACAAAAACCCCATTTGACACACAGGTCAGCAAGGAGATATATTAATTCTCGTTCCATAGGAGGAACATTTTTCCCAACTTTAAATCCCATTCAGTTCTTTAATTACACCTAACGTTTAGTATATGGCAAGTAGGGCAGTAGAAAGCACTAAACTTTCAGATTTGCTCTGAGCCACATTTTTATATTTTGTTTTTAACTTATTCATTTTAAAAGCTAAATTAAAAATTTGGCGGTGTTTGTAAATAGCACTGAACTTTTGTAAACCACTGAACGCCCTATTTGCTATATACAGTGTTACCACCTTTTTTATTCTGTTTTTATATGTTTAATTTTTAATTTTTCGTCCAATTTACGAATGAAATTTTCTTCAAAATACGTAACTATTTTTTCATTTAATTCATCATTCACGTCATTGCCTTCACTTTGGGCGTATCCGTTATCCATTGCATAACAAATAAAAATTTCAGATTGCGTTGGGCTATTTTTCCAATGTTCTTCACCTCCATAAAATCTAAAGGTGTATTCACGTTTTTCCGTGGTATTTATATTTACAGTTATGTAACCTCCTGTATTATAATAATCAGTTGTGTCTAAAAGGGGTCTTTCTATATATTCGTTTTCTAGGATTACTTTGTTAATCGCAGATTCTAGAGAATCTTTTGAAATGGAGTATTTGTAACCACCCATTGAACCGTGTGTTCCGGCTGTAGAACAAAAAGCTATAAACGAAATAATAGCAATCAAATTGACAGCTATTTTAAGTTTAGGAAGGTTTAATGTTTTGTGCTTGTGAAAGTAGCTTAATGGTAATGCAATTAGAGCGAAGTAATCCGTGTAATCAATAACTCTATTTATGCTAAAAATATTGAGACTATTCCAATAGCTGATGAATGAATCAGCTAAGGGCATTTTCCATAAAATAAATCCGATAAATGTGATTAAATAAACAGTCCTTTTATTATTAGGAAACAGAAAGGTCAAGAATATTGGGAAAATAAATAGACCCGCCAAATCACTTAGTTTTCCTGTTAGAGTATTAGAAAATAACTGTTTAAAAAAGAAGTCATTTAGAATTAGAATAAGAAGTCCAACTATAAATGACGTAGATAATAATATGTTCGGATTTTTCTTTGTCATAATTGGTGGTAACAATTCGATATATCCACCGGTAGATATATCCGCCTTATCTACAACCGATAAATAATACATAAATGCTAGTATTCAATTATTTAGTTGTTTTTAAACGCTTTCAACCATTTACCATCAGAAAAAGGCGAAGCATCCTTTCCACTGCTCAAACACTATCATTCGGTTTTCCCGTTGCACTAGGAGCAATCTTCAATATTTCGCTTTCCTTTCAATTGATACCCTAAAAGTAAGTAGGTAGAATAACAATCGTATAAAACTCCGTAGTAACACGTACATTTTTCAGTGGTAACACGGAGCAAATCCTATACTTTCCTTTTGAACCAATAAGCAGTTGAAGCGGTTTATCATTTCAGGGCACCAAGGCCTATAAAAATCGAAATAAATCAAAGCCATAGATTTTGTTTTGTATTCGCGGGCTTTAGGTTTTATTTGCAGCAATGATTTCAAAATAATTCGATATTCTAGCAGTTGGCGCTGGCCCAGCAGGTTATGTTGCAGCCTTACAATTGGCGAAAACCAACCCCAAATTAAAAATTCCCCTGATTGACAAGGCGACTTTTCCTAGAGATAGAATATATGCTGATGCGTTGAGTGGTGATTTAGTAATGTGGTAAAACAACTGTATCGAATTGACCCAGAATTAGCAAAACGATTTACCGATCAAGCAGAAAAACATCCAGTAAGCATTATTCGGTTTGTTGCACCAAATGATGTTCCGTTGGATATTCATTTTTTGCAGGCTAACGATCCAGCGTCTGCAGCCTATGTTTCCAAACGGATAGACTTCGATAACTTTCTTTTTGAAGAGATTATCAATTTACCAAACGTTACCGTTTTCCAAGATCATAAAGTATTGGCTGTAAAAACCGATACTGAATCAGCAACAGTTATTACTGACCTAGGAACTTTTACCGCAAAAATAGTTTTAGGCGCAGATGACGCTCAACCTATTGTAAATAAGAAACTTACCTCAACCAAAATTGACCGAAAACATTACATGCCTAGAGTACGTCAGTATTTTGAAGGAGTTGATAATTACCAATAGAGCAAAACCAATGAATTGTACTTTCAATAGGATTTATTGCCGGGCTATTTTTGGATCTTTCCTCTACCTAATAATAAGTGGAATGCAGGTTTAGGTATTCCTTCAGACGAAGTAAGCGCCAATAAAATCAACTTAAAACAACCGCTAAATTCTATTCTAGAGAACCTCCCAATTATCAAATAACGTTTTAAAAATGCAAAATCGTTAGAGGAAATACAAGGCTTCGGCTGGTCTTTAGTTACTCGAAAAGTGACTTGTTCTAGTAATCGATTTTTGTTGTTGGAAGCTGCAGCAACTCTTATCGATTCTTTCTCTGGAGAAGGTATTGCAAATGTAATTCGAAGCGGACATATTGAGGCAGACCTTTTAAAAAAGGCATTTCAAGAAAATCGATTTTAAGCTGACTTCAATAAACAATACTACCAAGAGATGTATGCTCGAATGGGCAGTGAGATAATGGTAAGTGCTTCCATGAAAAAATTACTGCACTTCCCTAGCCTTTTCAACTTACTCATAAATAAAGCCACCAAAAACAAATCTCCTCAAACCTTTCTCACGGCAATGATTTATGATTTGGGTTTGAGAAAAGAACTTCAAAAGCCAACATTCTATTTCAAATTGTTGTTTAATCGATAAACAATAATCTATTATGCCCTGCTAAATCAGTAGATTTACAAATTAGCCTAACCAATAGTTAAAAGGCAACGCAGAAATCATTTCTACGTCTTATTATTGTGAACTTTATGAACACATTGCACCGGTTTTTTCTTTGCGTTTCTATGCTCCTTGCCGGCATTACGCTGAATGCGCACAATGACGGGTTTGCCGAGTTTGAATTCATAAAAAACCAAGGCCAATGGCACAATAACATTGCTTACAAAGTTCAGCTTCCCGAAGGCAATATTTACCTAGAACAAGGCCGACTTAAATTTCACTTAGCTGATATGAGTGTTATTTCTCAAATTCACGTAGGTACTTTTAAAGGCAACACAAAGAATGCAAAAATCAAAAACCACGTTTACAACGCCAACTTTATTGGCTGCAATACCAATTGCGAAATCGTACAAGAAGATATCCAAGATAATTACTACAATTACTACTTAGGGAATGACAAAACGAAGTGGTCAAGAGAGACTCCAGTTAGTCATGCTGTGCGATATAAGGAACTTTACAATGGAGTCGATCTGCTGATTTTTTCCAAAGACGGTGGAATTAAATACGAGTTTCATTGTAAGAATTATACTGCATCTCAACAAATTAAAATTGAATACGAAGGCCATGATAATTTAAAATTAAAAGATGGCAGTTTTACAGTATTCACCAGTTTGGGAGATGTGAGTGAAAATGCTCCAGTTGTTTTTCATCCGTCTGAATCAAATCAAGATACGCTTGTCGCTAACTATTCACTTTCAAAAAATATACTGTCCTATGATTTGAAAGTAAAAGAACAAAACAAAAGTCGCCCAATTGTAATTGATCCAGACCTTATTTTTTCTACCTATTCTGGTAGCACCACTACCAATTTTGGCGCAACGGCAACCTATGATTCAGAAGGATTCTTATATTCTGGAAGTATCATTTTTGGTACTGGATACCCGACTACAATTGGAGCATTTGACAGAACATTTAATGGAGGTTCTGGTGTTTTGGGATTACCGGGCTGCGATATAGCTATAACGAAATACGATACTAATGGAAGGACTGCACTTTTCTCTACTTATCTAGGCGGATCAGGTGATGAAATGCCACATTCTATTGTAGTTAATAGTCGCGACCAATTGTACGTTTACGGAACTACCGGCTCACAAAACTTCCCAACAACAGCAAGTGCTTATCAAGATACACTAACACAGCCAAATGCTGCAAATGTTCGAACTTTGGAAGTTGCAGTTAGCTACACTTTTGGTTCTGACATGTTCGTGACCGCATTTCAATCTGACGGGAAAAAGCTATTGGCAAGCACCTATATTGGAGGAAGTGAAAATGATGGTTTAAACAACCCCAGCCCATTTGGATTTGGAAACCCTAGAGTATTAAATTACAACTATGCAGATGTTGCTCGAGGTGAAATAGATATTGATAAAGATGATAATGTTTATGTGGTGACCTCTACCCGATCTACAGATTTTCCAATAAAAGGAAACCCTGTTTATCCAATATATCGCGGCGGAACTCAAGATGGAATTATTGTAAAATTCAAACCATTATTAGACACGCTAATTTGGAGTAGTTATTTTGGAGGTGCATTTTCTGATGCTATCTACTCTTTG
Organism: uncultured Flavobacteriales bacterium; assembly: GCA_913020435.1. GTDB lineage: Bacteria > Bacteroidota > Bacteroidia > Flavobacteriales_G > Salibacteraceae > UBA6770. Next base: position 4,493 of record CAJVZZ010000018.1, read on the forward strand.
GCATTTCGAAAGAATGGAAACATTACCATTGCTGGCGGAACAACATCGTCTGTTCTATTTCCATCAGGCGCCCTTCCAGGATATACTGGATTTCAAGGAGGAAGAGCTGATGGATTTGTAGCAGAAATAAGTAACGATGGACAAACAGTTGTTGCTTCAACCTATTTTGGAACCAGTGAATACGATCAAATCTATTTTGTAGAGCGAGATCGCTTTGAGAATGTGTATGTGTTTGGCCAAACTGAAGACGCATCAAGCAAACTCGTCCAAAATGCTCAATATTCCGTTCCAACTGCAGGACAATTCGTAACCAAATTCACTCCATCCATCGATTCTATAATCTGGTCAACCAAATTTGGCACACCAGTTACTACTGGAAACGCAACACCGAATATCTCTCCTACTGCCTTTTTAGTTGATTTATGCAATTCAGTGTATTTATCAGGCTGGGGAGGAACTACAAATTCTGGAAAAGGCAACAATTCAACCTTAGTAACTGGCATGGACACTACCAGTGATGCTTTTCAAGCTACTACGACAGGCAGCGACTTGTATTTAATGGTTTTGGCAGATGATGCGAGTAGAAAAATTTACGGATCCTTTTTTGGCGGTGCATTTGCCGCAGAGCATGTCGATGGGGGGACTTCACGATTTGATCGCAAAGGAAAAATTTATCAGGCAGTTTGCGCGGGTTGCCCAACCGCTGCTAGACCATCTGGCTCAAGTGATTTTCCAACCAAACCGAATCCCGGAGCAGTTTCAAATCAAAACAGAGCCAATGGAGGTTGCAACAACGCAATTTTTAAAATGGATTTCTTATTACCTGCGGTTGTTGCTGAATTCCAGTTGCCAAGAACTATTTGCACCAACGACAGTATTCTTTTGCGGAATCTATCGCTAGAACAAAAGGCAACTAACTACAAATGGTATTTTGGGAATGGCGATTCTTCAGAATTAAAAAACCCAAAGGTCAATTACGACTCTACAGGAACCTTTGAAATATTATTAGTGGTTTACGATTCTGCATCCTGTAACCTCAACGATAGTATAACTAAGAAAGTAACCCTAATAAATCCAACTGCATTGACATTGCCTAACGATAGTATTTGCATTGGAGATACGGTGCTGTTAGGGAAATCAAATCCAAGTGAATATGATTACAGCTGGTCGCCGGGAAGTATGTTGGATGATTCAACCAAAAGAAACCCTTTAACGTCACCTAGTGCCCCTACCCAATTTACGTTGCTTATCGATAACGGTATTTGCATAGACTCCAATTTTCAATTCATTCAAGTAGATTCTTTCATTAGAGCCGATTTTACGATTCCTGATTCGATTTGCACTCCTGATACTATTACACTTGCTAACCGCAGCAATATCCTTATTGAAACTATTGTACGTTGGGATTTAGCCGGAGGCACAGCGGATACAGTGCTTTCTCCAAATTATACAATAACAAAACCAGGAACTTACAAGTTTCTGTTGGTGCTAAGTGACTCTAATTCATGCAATGAATCAGATTCCATTCAGAAAACAATTCAAGCCAACTCCGATACTACTTTTAAATTGAAGGATATTTTAATTTGCAATGAGGATGCATTGCCGATCGGACTTCCTAACGATACGAACTACGTGTACAATTGGAATACCTCTTTTGGAATAAGTGATTCTACAACTTCAAATCCTTTTGGTAGCACTAAAGTAGATACTACCTTCAAATTATTCATAAACAAAGGCGTTTGTGTTGATACAGCTTTGCAGCTGCTTAAAGCTGACAGTATTCGAATTTCAACACATGCCGACACAATAATCTGCTCCAATGTTCCTTCTTTAGTTCTTGATGGAAAACATTTTGGAACCGGAACGCTGTATCAATGGAGTTCAAATAACAAATTCGATGATCAACTAAATATTTCAATCCTAGATAGTTTGGCTCGAGTTTTCTACGATACGTTATTTGAAAACACCTACTATATGCGTTCTGTTTCTTCGAGAGGTTGCAACGCTTTCGACTCTACAAAAATATTTTTAAATGATTTTGGTATTCGCGTTTCTGACTCCACCAATTTGTGCCTAAACGACTCGGCTACCCTTTCTATAGTTAGCCTAATTGCCAACGATACTTTAAACGTACTTTGGACACCTTTTAAAGATATTTATGGTCCAAATGACACTACTACAATCATAGTACACCCAAGCGAAAGCCGGACCTATTTTGTAGATGTTGAGACAGCATTTAACTGTCGCGCTTCTAGAGAAGTATTTGTTTTTGTATCGGATATGGACTCTTCTACTGCCCTACTTACTGGAACTAGAGACACAATAGTAAAGGTGTTGGATTCGGAACTGAATGTTGAACCAAAAGGCTATGCTTACTTGTGGTCTCCGACTATTGGTTTGAGCGATCCAAACTCAGATAATCCAATTGCTAAACCTGCAGAAACCACAACTTATACGGTTACGGTTTTCGATCCCCAGTTACCAAAATGCTCTGTCGAACGAAAAATTAAAGTTCACGTTGAAGAATTATTCTGCGAACCTCCCTACATCTTTTTGCCGAATACCTTCACTCCAAATGGGGATGGAAAAAATGATGAACTAGAACTTTTCGGAAAGTATATTGGAGAAATGAACCTTCAAGTATTCAACCGCTGGGGCGAGTTGGTTTTTGAAGCAAATGATCAATCGGAAACTTGGGATGGAACCTACAAAGGAAACGAAAGTTGGCCTGAAGTATTTGTTTACCAATTATACGTTAAGTGTATTGACGGTCAGGAATATAAAATTAAAGGAGACATTACTGTAGTTAAATAAATTTGGAACTAAAAAAAGTCATATTACTTTTCCTTTTAGGTGGTTTTCTACAACTTACCTCCTACAGTCAGGACCTTCATTACAGTCAGTTTTTATACTCGCCTCACAATCTAAATCCTGGCATGACCGGTAACTTTGATGGGCGATATAGAGCTGCTTTTAACCACCGTCAACAATGGCAATCATTTATCAATCCCTTCCAAACTACCTCTATTGGAGTTGATGCTAGAGATTTTCTGAATCTCAAGAATTTCGGATTAGGCTTAAACTTCAATTACGATCAAGTTGGCACTACCAACTTCAAAACCATTCAATTTAGCATACCCGTTTCCTATCGAATAGGAATTACCAAAGACAGCGTGCACAGCATAACACTCGGCGCTCAAGCTGGACTGGAAAGCCAATCGCTTGATGGCAGCCAGTCTACCTTCGGATCTCAGTACAATGGAAATCGTTACGATGGCGATTTAGATGGTGAAAACGTTTCAGGGAATAGCGCACTAAATACCGTTTTTGCGGCGGGTGCGGTTTACAATTTAGACTTATCTCGAAATCTAAGATTCAAAGCAGGAGTTGGCATTTACAATCTGAATCAACCTGCTATTGAATTCACCAATGGAGCTGGAGGCCAATTGGATAGACGATTTAATTATCATGCAGGTGCCACCGTTTATTTGACACCAAATTGGTTTCTTACTCCTGGTATTATTCATTCTAGACAAGGTCAATTCCAAGAAACAGTTTTCGGAACAGAAATCAATTATGAATTTGACGCAGCACTCTATCGCTACCGAGCACTGTTTTTAGGGGCATGGAACAGAAACAATGACGCTGCCGTTGCAGATATTGGGTTTTATTACAACTCATGGCGCGTTGGATTTAGTTATGATGTTAATTATTCTCAGTTAGAAACCGCCTCACGAAACCGCGGTGGCTGGGAAGTTTCAGTTATTTATATCTTGCGCGAATTGCTTCCAAAACGAAGCAATTACAAGTATTGTCCAAACTTTTTATAGCGTGAATTTCAAAAAAGGCCTACTCCTTTCCTGTTGCACTTTTTGGATAGCATTAAGCTTTGCTCAATCTCCTATTCAGTGGGCTAAATATGGGAATATTGCTTTTGAAGAAGGGGATCTTTATGCCGCAATTGACTATTTTGGAAAAGCGTACAGAGCAGACACCACACAACTCCAGAACCTAATGAAACTGGGCGATTCGTATCGTTTAAACAACAATTACGTAATGGCTGAAAAATCTTATCAAGAAATTTACTCTAGGCCAACATCAGCGCTCTCTAGAGCAAATTATGGAATGAGTGCTTATTGGCTAGCTCGCATGCAACAGTCGCAAGGTAAATATGACACTGCAGGTCAAAATTTTGAACGATACGCAAATTACGAAGCAAACCCAGGCTCCTTCTTCTGGAAAGATGCCAAGCAGCAAATCAAGTCTTGCGAATGGGCACAGAATAATATCAACGACTCTACAGACGTATCCTTCAACAATAGCAACTTTGCTAGTAATTACACCGATTTTGGAGGTACATTAATCAACGACACCACTTTGCTTTACTCTTCTTTACGTTTTCTAAAGAAGGACAGTACTCTTAAGCTTGCGAAGTCGGAACGCACGAAAAAAGTTCAGACTATTGGCGCTAGACAACAAGATTCCAACTGGACGCGTGAGCCAAGCTGGGACACGCTGTTTCCAGAAACGGATATGCACATTGGAAACGCCAGTTATTTTGCGGATAGCAATTGGCTGCTCTACTCCGAATGTCCAGATTATAGCAATTGTAAAATCAAATACCGTAAGTTTAAAGATGGAATATGGAGCGAAGCCATTGAGTTACCTCCTACTGTGAATCTTGAAGGCTTTTCAGCTACACAACCCGTTATGGCCATTATAAAAGGAAAGCCCACTTTATTCTTCGTTTCAAATAGACCACAAGGTCGAGGTAAATTGGATATCTGGTACTCTACCTTCGAAAAGCGTTTAAACGACTTTAAATACCCAAGAAACATGGGCAGAAAATTGAATTCTGCAGGAAATGAGGTCACTCCATTCTACTCAGCAGATAGCAACCAACTCTACTTCAGCTCTGACTGGTGGGAAGGTTATGGTGGCTACGATGTTTTTAAAGTTGATGTAAACAGTCTTAGATCAACCAGTAAAGCGCAAAACACTTCGCAACCAATCAACACTCCTGCAAACGATTTGTACTTCTGGGAATCGCCAAAACAAACCATTTTCGTAAGTTCCAATAGGCACGGAGGAACCAAGATGGATGGTCAAACTTGCTGCAATGACATATACTTTGCTGGAATTTCACCACCAGCCGAACCAATTCCAGCTATTGACACGATTATTCCACCAACCCCTTTAGACACCATCAAAGACACTGTTCCTTTAATTGTTACAATTCCAGAATTGAACAATTATTTGCCCGTTTTATACTTCGAAAATGACCAACCAAACCCAGGCAGCTTTAACGCTACAACCAAAGAAAATTACGCTGACCTACTGAATCAGTTTACAGAAAATAAAAATACTTACTTAACTGAATTTATATCAGTTGCAGAATCCAACGAAAGCGATAGTTTAAAAGAATTAATCAATAATGTATTCAACAAAAAAGTCAAAACCGGGCTCACTGATTTGAATCGTTTTATCGATTTAATGTTACCCGAACTTAAGGCAGGCAAAAAGATAAAAATCACGATTAAAGGTTACGCGTCTCCCCTTGCCGGACCGACCTACAACTTGAAACTTTCCCAACGAAGAATTTCTTCCATAATTAATTACCTCAATACTTATCAAGAAGGTGTTTTAAAGCCGTTTTTAAGCGACACAACAACTTCTGGAAGAATTATTATTGAACAGGCTTCTTTTGGGGAATCTGAGGCCTCAAAAGCTGTGAGCGATAATCGCAGGAACAAAGCCTTATCAGTTTATAGTCCTGCTGCGATATTGGAACGAAGAATTGAGGTGATTAAGGTCGTTGAGGAAGAGTAGCTTAATAGTTTTAAATAATAGTATTGAAACGTGATTGGAGCTTGGCGCAGTTTGAAACTACGCCTTCAATTATTCGAATAAACTATAAAATGAACCTTCTTAAGAAAAAAGCACAGCTTAGGCAGGTTGGGGCTAGTTGATTGTTTTGGTTAGACACGGATTGCAAATCCGCGCTAGCGGGGGCCTTTGCTCATGGAACTAAGATAGGTTTTGTGCTAGTATTTACAGTTGCCATAAAGCTTTTCTATAGTCTTTGCAAAAAGCAAAGACTAGAAAACTATCATATGACAACTTGAGTAACTACTTTTTAATCAACATATGGCAAGGTGTTGGGGATAGTAATCAGAGAAATGTATGTTATTTTTTTTCAATGATTTACGACTAAATCAATCGAATCCCCTTTGTTCTAGAAAACCAATAATATTGGTAATTCACCCAACTGCCGCGCAATTGCATCGCGTGGTTACTACTAAACCACCTCGACATTTTTCAATAATAACTTCCTCCAGCATATTTTTTCGCACGACTGTAAAGGTAATCTTCTGCCCCATTGCTGCCGCGCGATTGCATCGCGTGGTAAAACTATACCACCAGAACATTATCCAATAAACCTTTTTCACCAGCATAATCCTTTGCACTGCTGTAAAGGTAGTCCTCTGCATTAAAAACCAACCCTGCCTTGACTGGATTCTGATGTATGTAGTTTATTTTTTCGTCGATTACATGATTTGACCACAATTCGATTGGTTTATTGTCATGTCTCCAGAATTGATAATTCTTGACATTTGAAGTATTATCGGCAGCTTTAGAAAACTGTTCCAAAAGCCATTCTCGCCTACTTTCTTTAGAACTTTCTTTTATTTCTTTGATTATCGCTTTACTGGTAAAGCGTTTAAAGTCTCCTAGGATCTTTTCTGGCTTTTCCTCAGAAGCTACCCTAAATACCAAATGAACATGATTACTCATAACACACCAAGAAAAAATCTCCATGCCTTTTTCCTTTTGACAATAAGACAAACTATCTAATAGCAGATTCTTGTATTCAAGTCGAGTAAAAACATCAATCCATTCAACTACTGCAAAACTTACAAAGTAGATTCCCTCTGGATTATGAAATTTGTAATTACGACTCATTGGTTTCAAAAATAAACTGAAGAGTTTCAGCTAATGCTGATAAAACCCTAAGCTGCCGCGCGATTAGCTTCGCTGAGCTCGCAAGCTCGATTGTATAGCAATCGGTCAGAAATGCTTTGATATTTTTACTTTAAATATAATCACTAAAATTAAACTTAATTCAGCTGCTGATCAGCTGATAAAACCACGCGAGCTGGGGTAATCTTCTACGTTAAAAACCCAAGCAAACTTTACAGAATTATGATATATGTAATTAATTTTTAGCTGCTGCTCAGCTAATAAAACGTCACGTCGCAATCGTGCGGGAGCTCAAAATTACTGCAAAAAGAAAAAAAAATTCTAAACTAAAACTCAAGAATGATTGAATCAAAATAACAACGAAACCGTAATTCTTGTACTTTCGAATTATAATGCAAGTCGCAATTCCCGTAGTCGTTTTAATAGTAGTGGTTTTAATAGCCTTGGGCATGCTACTATTCTTGTATTTACGTCAAGAGAAAATGATTTTTTTAGCAGAGAAACTTCCTAGAAATCATGTCTTTAATTTCCCTGGTGATGTAGAAGAACGTTTTATGAAATTAGAATCCGGCGAAACTGTTCATGCACTGCAGTTCAGAGTAAAAGAACCAAAAGGAATTGTGTTTTACTTTCATGGTAACGCAGGGTCGCTTGCAAGCTGGGGACAATGGGCTAGTGTTTTTCAAGAACACAATTGGGATGTGTTGATGTACGATTATCGAGGTTATGGAAAGTCAACGGGATGGATTCACAATGAAACACAACTCCATGTGGAAGCGGAAGAAGTCTACAACAAGATTATTCCAGAATACCACGAAAAGCGTGTAGTGCTTTATGGACGAAGTCTTGGGACAGGCATTGCGGCTAAATTAGCTACTCTGCACCAACCAGAATCGCTGGTGTTGTGCACCCCCTATTTCAATTTTGACGATGTGGTTAAATACACCTACCCGCTAGTTCCTGTATCGGTATTACTGAAGTATAAATTCAGAACCAATGAATACCTAAAGCAACTCAATTGCCCCATTTACCTATTACATGGAACGGAGGATGAATTAGTACCTTACGAATCCAGCGTTAAGTTGAATAAATTGGGCGATAACATTGAACTGACCACCATTGCAGGTGCAACACATTCTGACCTTATTGACTACCCTGAATTCCGAGAAAAAATAGAAAAGATACTGGTATAACCCAAAGAGTTATTTAAGAAAAGCGGTATTAAAAGCTAGTGATCCGTTGAACTTTTAAAGTAGCTATCTAAAAATTAAAAATCTCATTAATTATACTTAAAGCGACAATTTATACCAATACATAATTGAATTTTTCTGTATATTAATTATTTTGATATATCTTCACTTTACATGCTTTAGGGAATCGAAACTATTCTATTCTTAGCGTTTTCATTACTTCCAAACTGTCTGTTTACACTAACAGATTTAAAACTTAAGTTCCTTATATAATTCTGCTGTGGTTGTACTAAAAACGGAAACAATCCAATAAGACTTGGCCAAATAAAACAACTACAAATTCAGTTCAAGACCTCTGCAATAAATAATCATGGTTAAAGGTTGTTGATTACGCAATTATTCTTCTTTCAAAGTGATAAATGTAACCTTGAATTCTTAAAGGTTCACTACTTTTGTACTACACTTATGGATTCGAGCAGATTAAAAACAATTATTGGTGCTAGCTTTATTGCTATGTTAATGCATTCCTTTTGCTGCGTATTACCTCTTGTTGTGGTTTTAGGGGGATTATCTGGAGCGGCTTCTACTCTATCTTGGATAGAACCTGCCGAGCCTTATTTAATTGGCTTTTCAATTTTAGCTTTAGGCTTTTCTTTTTATCAAGTGTATAAACCCAAACCAGAAATAGATTGTGAATGTGAAACACACAGTCATAAAAACAAACGCACTTCAAAAGTATTTTTATGGAGTACAACGGTTTTTACTATCGCCATGTATTCACTGCATCATTTTACTGATGTATTTGGTCATACTCACTGACCAACAAAATTGTAAGAAATTGTTCCATCTTGCTTGGTTTCCGAAGCTAGATCTTCGTTAAAAGTAGAAGTCAAAGCAGCATTCTTAGCGGCTTCTTGAAGACACTTATCTTTTGTATTGGTTTGTACTGAATTAACACTTGCTGATAGTACTTCTCCAAAACGATTGACAGAAATATTTACTACGACCGTGCCTCCACCCTGACAAACATATACCGGATTATTGATGCCTATAATACCCTCTATCCTATTCTTTAGATAATAGGTAATGTTGGTCACATCATTGTGTTTGTTGCCTAAGTCAGATTTGCCCTTTACTCCAGTTGAAGTTTTCTTTTTACTTTTCTTTTTATCAGAAATTTCTCCCTCCAAGCTTCCAGCTCCTTTTCGACCTAAATCAGTAGTGCTTTCACTCCGAGCCATATCAGATACTTGTTTGGCAATCTCTTGCTCAATTTTGGCCTTCTGAGCCTTACTCAGTTCATTAGTAGCTTCATTAATTGCTTGATTGGTTTTTGCTACCGAATATTTTTTAGCATCCAACCCCTTTTCTTCGAAATTCTCTGGAATTCTAACCTTTTCAATTTCACGTAATTTAGATAGTGGTTTAATTTCCTGTAAACTCATATTGATGTAAGACCAATCTTTATTCTTGTCAAAATCAATTTGCGTAAAAGCAAAAAACAACACAGTGACCAAATGAATGGCCGCTGTTGTAATTATTGCCCAATGTGATGATTTAGATATTTGCACAACCAATAGTATGAAATAAAAAAAGCCTTAATCCCAAGAGTTTGAGATTAAGGCTTCCAAATATTGTTAACGAGAATCGTTTACATTGCTGGCATCAAAGAAATAGTCAACTCGATATCATCACTAAGAACCATATCTTTCATAGTAGCCGCATAAGCAACTTCATAATTCTGACGATTGAAAGTCAATACACCAGTAGCTGCTCCTGTAGCTTCATCAAATACTACATTACTAACTGTTTCTGCGTTTGTTTTTCCTCTTACTGTAAGATTTCCCATAACTGTTCCTGCTTTCATATCAGAACCAGTAATTTCGAAAGATGCTGTTGGATTATTCGCAACATCAAAGAAATCAGCAGTTGCTAAATGACCCACTAATTTCTCTACAGTATTATCTTCGCTATAATTGCTGTCTGTTGGAGTAATTGAACCCATATCAATAACAAACTTGCCACCAACAAGATCCTTTCCTTTCCAATCTAAATTTCCTTCTTTTACTACAACTGTTCCCGAATGCGAATACATTCCAGCCATAGTTCCTTTCCACTCTACTGAGCTAGCAGCTGCATCAACCGTAAATGACTTCATCTCAACTTCATCAGTATCTGTTGCTGGAGCTGCTGCTTCAGTTTTCTTTTCGCCACCGCCACATGATGTCATTGCAAATGTGAATGCTGCAGTTGCAGCTAATAATGTAATTTTTTTCATCTCTTTATAATTTTGTTATTTGACTTATTGAGCGACGAATGTATAATTATAAAAGCAATAATCAATGTATGTACATCTATATTTTACGACTTTTTTAATACTAAGCTTTTATAACAACCATTTACAGCATTTTTATATCAATTCGTATAAGCCTTCCAACGCTTTTCTAGCTTTATTATAGTGTTGAGCAGAAACTTCAGGTGACAGATAACCCAATGCTCATAGTTCAAATGGCTCCAATATTTTTTGTTTCATTTCTAATATCTCAGAATATTGTCCTGGCTCAAACCCTTCTATTGGAGTAGCATCTATACGCAATGCAGCCGCAGCGATAACTGCAATCCAAATGATGCAGGTGTTAACTGAATTGCTTCTTTTATAGTTGCTTATATCTTGCTGGAATATTTGGGTGGAAGACTTGCAGTTCGAACATAAGAGTTAACAGTTCTTTATGATCAATTCGAGGGTTATAATAACAAAAATCGGCCTTTTCAGATTACGAAAAGGCCGATTTTAACAAATGACAAACCAAATAGAAATTTAATTCTTTATAAGTCTTTCTCGGACAATAACACCTTCATTATCAATTTGAACAACATACATTCCTGGTTCCAATTCAACCAGAGAAATAGTTGACTCAGATTTAGAAATTGTTTGTTTTATAATAAGTTTTCCATTTAAGTCAAACAAGCAAACCGAAGTTTCCGAATCTGAGTCAATCTGAAAGTAAAGAACATCAGTTGCTGGATTGGGAAACATTTGAAAATTGCTTTCACCAAATAAACTTTCTACTCCAACATTTAAATTTGGATCAGTTTCTTTCTCTTCTATTGTAGATAAATCAAAAGATAGCATTTGATTTAAACGCAATCCAGAAGCGTCTTCTCCTCCTACTAAATAAACCATATTATCAATAACAAATGTGCCTGTAGCCCATCTACTTCCATTTCCAGGATGCGACTCTTGTTTTATCCAAGAGTCTAAATCTGGTGTATACTGATAAAAATATCCAGAATCAAAGTTTTGATGTTGTTCATCCTCTCCGCTTATTATGTAACCGTATTTACCGTTATTAAATTGACTTCCAGCCACTCTTCCTTCTCCAGGAAAATCACTCAATTTTGTCCATGAATTATTTACTGTATTGAATTTATAAAAGTCATTATAAATGTTTGTTGAAGTCAATCTAAAACCGGGAACAAATGTTGTTCCGTGTCCCATTCCAACATATGCATCCGTACCAATACCAAAGAAATATGGGTGATGTCTTGTATCTCCCGGTAAATCAGGATGTTTCAACCAAGTATTTGAAGAAATGTTGTATTCGTACCAGTCTTTACGATTTCCTGTAGCGCTGCCACCTGCACCAACAAATAGCTTTCCATTCGAAGTAGAAACAAAAGCTGGATGAAAACGACCAACACAAGAACAAGAAGCAAGTTGCTTCCAAGTGTTGGCAATTGGATCATATTCCCACAAATCATTTAAATATTGATTTGTTGAACTTATCCCAAAACCTACATAAGCTTTTCCATCATTTGTTACAGCGTATGAGAAGCTTCTGGCTACTCCAGGAAAATCGGCCATTTTTGTCCAAGTATTGGAAATAGGATCATATCTATAAAAATCCTTAACGTAAGCATCTCTTCCACCTGCTTGTGCCCCAGCTGTACCTGCTAGAACATAACCGTTGCCAATTAATGAAAAAGCGATAGGGTGATGCCTTGCTACCCCAGGAAAAGGAGCTTTAGTTTTCCAATTTGTTTGACCGATAGCGAATAAGCAACTAAATAAAAAAATAAAAGAAATATATAGATTTTTCATGTATTTGTTTTTGTGTTATAAGTTGAACAACCAAAAAAGTTAATGGTTTGGCACTATAATCAAACAGTCATTTAACTGACAAAAAATAGTTCAAAAACCTAAGCTCTTAAGTTAATCAAAGATACTACAAGAACTACATTTTCACTTAAACCGACTCTTTACTTCTTTAAATTTATCATTGAGTATTTTGAAATATAAATCCTCATTATATTATATGAGGTATTCTTTAATACCAATGCCTTTCTAATTGGGACATCAGTGAACTTTAGATCGAATCTAATGTATGAGCGTTCGTTGCTTTCCATGGGGTAATTTATGCAAGAATTGGCCAGCGAGTTCGTCTGATATAAGCAGCTCATATGTACTTTCTTCTTTTTTAAGTAAATTTGAATGAGTTCAGCAATTTGTAGCCCTAGTTTTATTCCAATTGAACCGCTTACTATTAAATAGCATTTATCTCCTCTGCTTTTAACCGAGAGATAGTATTTAATTTTATCATTAGATACTGCCTTAACTATTAGACATTTATTAGTGCCGAACTTCGCTATTAAATTCTCAGGCACAGAAACGATAAAATACCACCTCAACTAAGTGAAGTGTTTTTCGTGCGGTGCATAAAACTAACAGACTATTATTAATTATTAGTTCAAAAAAAATCCCTTACCAAATAAATTGATAAAGGATTTTTTAATTGTAAAATTTATCTACTCTGCTGCTGCACCTTCAGCATCACCAAATGCATCAGATACTTCATCCTCGTATCCAGTCATGAGAATTATGCAACCTTTAATAAAGGACGAACCGTCTTCGTCAATATATGCTGGGATTAAAAAATTGACATATACCTCTGACAATCCTGACTCAGGATCTGGCTCAAAATTAAATTGCTTTTGTGAACTTTCGAACTCAGCTAATTGCTCTCTTTTCTTTTCAGTTTGAGATTTATCGTAAATTCTAATTTTGATGTCTTTGGGAACTAATTCAGTGTTAAATGTAAAACGATATCTCGCATCATAATATATTGGAATACTAATTTCCTTGATATGATTGAAACGTTTAAATACGATACGATTAGTAATCATATTCGTATATTTAAAAGGGACTAAAGCCTTTCTGCATTTTATGATCACATCTCCCTTTGGGCAATATGATGTCGGAGTTTGTTGAGCATGCAGATAACTCGAGGCAAGTAAAACTACAATTGATAGCAATATTCTCATAATTTTTACTTTCTAAAATTAAACTTTAGTAATTCGATTTCTCAATTCAATAATCATAATAGATAGTTCTTCTAAATGTTCTTTCGAAATTTTATAATCTTTAAAAGATGCAATCTTTTGTGAGTTTTTATTCTCTTCTAATCGTATGAAGAACTTATCAAGTTTATTCAAATCCTTAGTAAGTTGTTCGATATCTTCAGTTTGGTTATTGTTTGACCGAAGGGCTTTAACCAAATTATCCAGAACAGTCATTTGCTCTACCAGTCTCCCTGAAATCATATGTTGATTATTCGAATTAGAAGCCTTAACTCCTAGGTACATCCCTTCTATCCAAGCTCCAGCAAAAATAATGTGAGTTACTTCTTGTAAATTGTTTTCATCCACAAACATGTCTGTTTGCATTTGAATATCAATCATAACATTTAGAATAGAATCTTCATTTCCTAAGCTATTTTGAAACCTATTCAACAATTCTTCTGATTCAAACACAGCACCAAACCCAATTTTATCTGAAAGACTTTTTATTGTTTTCAAGTAAGCAGTTGCATCCTGACTTTGTCCATTAAGAATTATATAAGCTAAATCAGCAGAATAAACTCCAAAGTTCAAAATCTTCTGAGACTTGGTAATGTACTGTTCTTGATTGGAAGGAGAATTAGTGAGCCTTTCTATGTAGCTCAATCCTGATTTTTGGAAAATAGAACCTATTTGCAATGCTGAAGGTAAATAAAATGCTTCAGGTTCTTTATCCTCTCCTTCCTCTGCCATTTCATTCAATAAATCATCTTGGGCTTGCTCCTCTTGAGAAACTTGTTGCGTTGAATCTTCACCACATGACGTCAATATCATTGTTGAAATAAACAAAGCTGTAATTATCTTCTTGTCCATTATTTTGGAAATTAGTTTAGTACTTGATATTAATTCTTAAATCCTGAGTAAAAAATCACACAACCCTTATCAATTACGCTTGCGTCACTATTATTTGAAGCAGGAATAATGTAATCAATATAGATTCTATTGTGCGCAACGTTTTTAGGTGGATCATATACGAAATGTCGCTCATTACTGGATCCATCATAGACTTTTCTTCGGCTTGAATTACTAGCAGGCTTATCGTAAATTTCAATTTTCACGTCTTGGTGAAGACCTTCTGTGTTAAACACAAATCGATAATTAGCATCATGAAAAAGAGGCACTTCTACTTCTTTAAACTGACTTTCCGAATTAAAAGTAATTTTTGTGATTTTGAAAGCATAGTAATGAAATGGCTTTAAATCATGTTTACATTTTTTCTTTACTTCTTCATCCCATTTACAAGAGTTCCTAACTGTTTGAGCCTGGATTGAAAGAGCAGCAAATAAAAGAGCCAGAACTAAAAATAAATTTCTCATTTTTTATAAATTTTAAAGTAATAATTACGATTTGGTTATTTCGCTGCGCAAATCTCTTACCATTTCATAAAGTTTCTTCCAATCCGCATCTGCAAGTGCTGTTTCATCGTAAGAATATTTATCAGCCCCCTTTACACCCTTGATGCTTAAAAAGTAATCCAGAATCGCTTGATATTTCCCTTCAATTGCAATAGTTTCTTCATTTCTATTTGGCTGAAACTGCAAACCCTTAATAAGATTTTCTACAATACCCATTTGCTCCGCTAAACGAGCTTTAAGGTTATCATTACCACTATTGTTAGCAGCATCTAATCCTATAAACATTCCTTCAATCCATGCTCCAGCAAAAATCACCATTGCTGTATGCTCTTCATTATTCTCAGCAATTAGCATATCTGTTTTTTCTTGAAACTCTAGCATTATAGTAAAAACTGAATCTTTATTCCCAATATTTGCCTCAAAACGCTCAAATAGAGGACCGGTATTAAAAATTCCAGACATTCCTGTTTCGTCAGCTAGTTGTCTAACAGCTTTTAAATATTGTATCGACATTTGAGACTGATCATTAAGAATACAATAAAATAAATCGCCGCTGTAAACACCAAAATTCAATAGTTTCTCGAACTTAGAGTTGTAGTCAGAAACTTTATCTGGATTATTGGTAATTCCGTCTAAGTACGAAAGACCAGAATTCTTAAACATCGCACTAATCTGCAGCGCTGATGGAATTACAAATTCAGGTTGATCAATTTTCCCTTCAATTACTTCAACTTCCTGAACTACCGCTTCCTCGTTATCTTCGACGGGATTGGCATCAGGAACATTTGAATCTCCGCATGAAACTGCAAAAACACAAACTAATATAGCTAATACTGAACTGGCTTTTTTATTCATTTTTTATCCTTTAGGTCTTATCGTTGCGAATATATATAAATTACTCTAGTGGGTTTTCTAACCCTTTTCATTTTTTAAAAATCTACATCCTCAAATCCTGCTCCAATTAGTATACATCCTCTATTTCTTATGTAATTGTTAAACTCTTTGTCACCAGGTATTTTAACAGATAAATATATTCTTGATCCTTCAAAATCTGAAGGGGTTTCATAGGTAAACGTTTTGGAGGTAGACTGAGATAATACTTTAGAACCCGAAGCCTTGTGAGGTTTATCAGTAATCTTCATTTCTACTCCAGTTGGCATGCCTTCCGCATTAATCACAAACTTATACTGTGTTGTGTGATAAATAGGAATTGCAATTTCCTTAACTTGGGTGTACGATTTGTAGTGAATTTTCGCAGGAGTAATCTTTTCCAGTCTAAATGGAGCAATTTCCACTTTAATTTTCTCTGCAGTTACTTTAAATGTACAACTCTCTTTGATAATAATTTCTTCAGGATCGGAATTACCCGACCTTCCTTTTTTCTTTTGACCAAAAGAAACACTCGAAAGAAACACTGTAATCAAAACTGCTAGTCCTATACCTTTTGTACTCATTATATTGATTTTTAGACGTGCGACTAAAATAGGAAACTAAATAAGGTTTCTGGATTAGATAGTTGAGAGGCTATCAACAAAAAAATTAAACATAACATTCTGATATACAGTATTTTAAATTAATATTTATGATTAGTTCACATTCTTAAAAGTTTCTTAGTTTTGGGCAAAACACACAAAAATTAAAATCAAACACATAAAATCTACTAAAATGAAAGGTAACTGGAAGTTCTTATTTATGTCCACAATTGGACTTTTTATGATCGGTTTGTCTTACGGGCAAATAAACGATGACCAAGCAGCTGTTGATGAACAATTAACCAATTTAGAACAAAATACAGAACCATCCGATGACGTAATGTCGGAGTTAGAACAAGAAGAAATTGTTGAAGATGTCATTACCGCTGAACCTATTATAGAACATTCAAATGAGGCTGTTGCAGAGGAAGAACATAATAGTCATGGTCATGAGGGAATGAACACCTTAGATCTTATCGCTTTATTGGTATTACTTGCCGCATTATTCACATTCATTAATATTCATTACATAAAGCTGCCAGGAACAATTGGTCTTATGCTTCAAGCTCTCTTTTTAAGCTTAATAATTGTAGGAGCAGGATTTGTATTCCCAGCAATCAGACAAGGTGCAGAAAACATTATGCGTAATGTGGATTTTACGGAAGTACTATTGAACATTATGCTTAGTTTCTTGCTCTATGCAGGTGCATTGCATGTGGATATCGATAAGTTAAAAGAAGAATCTGCCTCTGTATTTATACTTGCGATATTCGGTACCTTAATTTCAACATTCCTTATCGCAACATCAATCTATTATTTCTTAGGATTATTCGAATTATCATTTGAAATAGAATACATACACTGTTTATTGCTGGGAGCACTTATTTCTCCTACAGATCCAATTGCAGTTCTAGCAATTCTTAAAACAACTAATATTTCAAAAAATCTTCAAATTAAGATTGAAGGCGAATCATTGTTTAATGATGGAATCGGTGTTGTTGTATTCATTACTATCCTAGCGATTGCAACAGGTGGCTCTGGTCATGGTGGTGGAGAAGAAATTACTGCAGGTTCTGTAGCTTTTCTTTTTGGTAAAGAAGTTTTTGGTGGTCTTTTATTAGGAGGTTTATTCGGAGCACTAGGTTATTGGTTATTGGTTGTAATAGACAATGCGCATGAAGAATTAGAGGTTTTAACTACTCTTGCTTTAGTATTGGTTGGAACGCAAATAGCTGTTCATCTGCATATTTCAGCACCACTTGCAATGGTAGTTATGGGTCTTATAATTGGACGAGGAAATGCAAGCCATGGTCAGTTGGACGAAAACGGAGTGGAAATTGAAGGAATTGCTGGAGAATATGTAATGAAATTTTGGCATTTAGTTGATGAAGCAATGAATGCTATTCTATTCATCCTTATTGGACTGGAAATGTTAATCATTATTGAAGAAAGTAGTGCAGCATTCTTGCAAATCGGTGTCATAAGTATATTCGTAATTCTTGCTGGTCGATTCTTAGGAGTTGCAATCCCTGTCACCATTCTTGACTTCTTCAAACGGTCAGCAACAGGAACGATTCCGATTCTTACTTGGGGAGGCTTAAGAGGCGGTATTTCTATTGCCTTAGCACTTTCTTTATCTGAAGGCGATATAGGAAAAGAGGTTAAGTTTTTGATTGTAACAATTACCTATTGCGTAGTTGTATTCTCTATCCTTGTTCAAGGAATGACTATTGAAAAACTGGTTAAAAAGTACCTCTAAAATAATTTTTAAGAGCAATTGAAAAAGCTCCTATCGGAATTCCGGTAGGAGCTTTTTTTTGTTCAACTTTCAAGTTCAGTAACTTACTTTTTAATGGACAACCCTTTTATTCCGCTACTAAAGCACCATACTATTGCAACTTAATGTCAACTTTCTAATCTATTTTAATCAATTAATCTTCAAAATACCTGAACACCGTTTTTGCAACTAGACCTATTCTAAGGAATGTCCAACAGAATATTGAAGTTTCAATTCTTCTCCAGATGATTTATTTTGAGATTTAAAGCCAAGGTAATTTTCTCCTAAAGCATCTTCATGACTTGGGAATCACTTTCAAATAAACCCCAGCAAACCAATCTTGACTCCAAACTGAATTATAAAATCTGTAATATATTTTATTGTGCTTTTAATTAACTAAATAAGTTGATGATTTTGAGTCAATTACCCATTTATAGCTAGCTATATTATCCGCAATACAATATCCATATTCAATACATATATTTTCTTGTTTTTACTCGCTGAACACTCAGAAAAATTTTTATAAAACTATAAATGGATAAAATGCAATCCAATTAGCCCCCAGTTCAATTAACCCAGTGCAGCCTAATAATTTGAGGTTAACTTATTACTAACAATAATAACTCCCTCTATTTTTATGAGCTGCTAATTAATTATGAAAAAACTAGGATTATTGTAACGATTCGTATCACATTGCGATGGAAAAATAAACCTTGTATTTAGAAGATCTGCTTAAATCCAAAAAGGTTATTCTCTGTTCTTAATTTTTAACTCGAATCAAATGGTTTCAAACCAAATTTCATTGGCTAATACAGTAATTTTGTAGCCTTGAAAACTGAGCAAAATAGATGGTTTATAGAACTAAGTTATAATGGTGCCGCCTTCAGTGGTTGGCAACGTCAGTTAAATGCTTCGTCTGTTCAGCAAACAATTGAAGAAGCTATCAGTATTATTTTTCAAAAACCTACGGAAATCTTAGGTTGTGGAAGAACCGATTCAGGAGTCCATGCAAAGTCCTACTTCGCGCATTTTGATACTGAAATGTCATTTGAACCAGTTGATTTAGTATTTAAACTCAATAGCATTTTAAATAATGATATAGGAATTTCAAGGATTTGTTCTGTAGATAATGAGCTCCATGCTAGGTTTGATGCAACCTTAAGAACTTATAAGTACTTCGTTCTTTTTGAGAAAAATCCTTTTGAAATCCCCTTCAGTCATTATATCTATGGTACTAAACCAGATATAGAAAAAATGAATTTAGCAGCACAGCTGCTTTTAGGAGAGCATGATTTTTCTTGCTTCGAGAAAATAGGATCCGATAATTCTACCAGTATTTGCAAAATATCGCATGCTAAATGGACTAAAAATGAAAGCGGTACTGTTTTCGAAATTTCAGCGAATAGATTTCTTAGAAATATGGTTCGAGCAATTACAGGAACCTTGTTGGAAGTCGGTCTAGATGATATTTCAATAGAAAAATTCAAAACCATTCTTAAAAGTAAAGACCGAAGTCAAGCAGGTCCTTCAGCTCCAGCAAAGGGCTTATTCCTTTGGGAAATCACCTATCCAAATCTTAAAAGTTATGAGTGAGATGACGGGTAACGTTTTCGATGTCAAGATATTTAAACGTGTCCTAAAGTACGTTCGGCCTTATCGAAAGCAGTTTAATTTTACAGCTTTACTTACCATAATACTTGCCTTCCTCGGTCCCTCTAGACCATTATTGGTTAAATATACTGTAGATAATTCAATTATCATCCCTGATTCAGAATTGCTGATAAAGCTGACTTTAGCCATGGTAGCATTGGTAATAATAGAAACGATTGTACAATTTTACCAAACCTACATGGCCAACTGGGTCGGTCAAAGTGTAATTAAAGACCTTAGAGAAGAGACTTTCCACAAAATTTCAGCATTCAAACTCAAGTATTTCGATCAAACGCCAATAGGAACTATGGTAACTAGAGTAGTTTCTGATATTGAAACCATTGCTGACTTATTCTCGAATGGTATCCTCATTATAATTGGAGATATCATGAAACTTTTAGTTGTAATTATAATAATGTTCATCACTGATTGGCGTTTGGCTTTGCTCAGTTTGGCTTCAATTCCACTATTATTAGTGGCTACTAAAATGTTTAATAAGTCCATTAAATCAGCTTTTCAAGATGTAAGAACCGAGGTTTCTAGACTGAACGCGTTTATTCAGGAGCATCTAACGGGGATGAGTATTGTTCAGATTTTTAATCGTGAACAAAAGGAATATGAAAAATTTAAAGGGATAAATAAAAAACATAGAAACGCACATGTTAGAACGGTTTGGGCCAATGCTATCTTTTTTCCAATTGTAGAGTTATTCAGTGCAACTTCTCTTGCCTTATTAGTTTGGCTTGGCTCCAAAGGAATTATAGATGAGAAAATAACATTTGGAAGTCTCCTTGCGTTTATCTTATACATTCACATGCTATTCCGCCCTATCCGACAACTTGCTGACCGATTCAACACATTGCAATTGGGAATGGTCAGTTCCGAAAGGGTTTTTCGAGTATTGGATACAGATGCGAAAATTGAAAATACAGGAAACATAATACTGAATAATCCAAAAGGGCTGATTGATTTTAAGAATGTCTGGTTTGCATATAATGAGCCTGAATGGATTCTTAGAGACATTAACTTTACAGTCGCTCCAGGTGAAAAAGTTGCTTTAGTAGGGCCAACAGGAGCGGGAAAATCCTCTATTATAAATCTTCTTGGACGATTCTATGAATACCAAAAAGGGTCTGTGAGTATTGACGGAAACTTGATTCAAGACATTGACTTACAATCGCTAAGAAAACATGTAGGAATTGTGGTTCAAGACGTTTTCTTATTCTCAGACACCATCTACAATAATATTACACTCAACAATCCTAGAATTTCAATGGAGGAAGTTAGAACAGCTGCTAAGGAAATTGGTGCTGATGATTTCATTATGCGATTGCCTGGTGATTACCAATATGCAGTTGGTGAGCGCGGGGGAACTTTATCTGTTGGACAAAGACAATTATTAGCCTTTATACGTGCTTACCTCTATAACCCTGGTATTCTAATATTGGACGAGGCTACATCATCTGTCGATACTGAATCGGAAGAAATGATTCAAAAAGCTACGGAAAAAATCACTGAAAATCGGACTTCAATTATTATCGCTCACCGTTTAGCAACAATTCAAAAATCGGATAGGATTATGATAGTTGATGACGGAAAAATCATTGAAAGTGGAAGTCATTCAGAATTATTAAAGAAAAATGGTTTTTACAAAAACTTATATGACATGCAATTCGCAACTGAATTAGAATCATGATAAAAGGCTATATCTTGCTGCTTACCTGCTTATCAATTGGATCTTTAGCAGCACAAGATTCTAAAAGTACATCTCGTGAAAATCTTGATTTTGAAGCAGATAAAATCGTTAAAGAGGCTACAACTAATATATTGAATTACATTGGTTTACCTCCAGATTTCAAGGTGGTTCAATTAAATATTCCCAATGTCATCGCTTACACCAAACATGGAGATCGCTATATAGGATACAATCCAAAATTTATTCAACGATTGCGAATTCAATCTGAAACCGATTGGAGTGCATATAGTGTTTTGGCGCATGAAATAGGCCATCATCTTGCAGGCCACACAGAAAAAAATGGCAGATCAAATCCAGGAAATGAATTAGTTGCAGATCATTTCAGTGGTTTTATTCTTCAGCGAATGGGCGCTACATTGGCTCAAGCTGAATCTGCTTTGCTAAGTTTAGAAAAAATTGGTGGTATTTCGGATACCATCCATCATCCTCCGGTTAATTCTCGAATTACCTCCTTGGCAGAAGGTTGGATGCAAGCTGCTTCGTTAAATTTAAATCATAAGATTTTAGAGAAGATAGACAACCCTGAAGCTCCCTCAACTAATGTGTATCAATATAAGTGCACATTTAATGGTGACGAAAACGTTTATTACATAAATCAAAATGATCAAGTAATCTGGTTTAACGAACGAGGCAGGCCTATTGAAATTGGAAAAAAAATGCCATCTGAAACAACCAATTTTGCATGGAATATTAAGTATGGAAGAAGTGTATATGGCGTTGATGCTAAGGGAGTTATTTGGTCTAATACCAACTACAGCTCGAGTTTTAAAGTCGGAATAATTGATAAATTCGATTACAACCCAAATCAGATTGAAGAACATACAGAACCTGAGAAATAGATCTACAAACTTCGAATAAGTTCAGTAAAAATAGTAGTCATTAAGGGCTCTGCATTATTTGCAACCTCTTGCACATCAGTATGTGTTACTTCTACAATTTTTCCTTCCACACCCAAATCAGAAATTATAGAACAGGCAAAACACGGAATTCCCATATGGCGAGCCGCAATAACTTCTGGAACGGTCGACATTCCAACTACATCGGCACCAATAACTCTTACGTATTTATATTCTGCTGGGGTTTCTAAACAAGGACCGCTTACTCCTGCATAAACACCTTCTTGAACTTTAATGTCATTTTGTGTTGCAATCTTATGCGCCTTAGCAATCATAGACTTATCATAAGCTTCACTCATATCGGGAAACCTTGTTCCTAATTCGTCAATGTTTGATCCCATTAACGGATTATCACCAAACAAATTAATATGGTCATTTATGATCATTAAATCTCCAATTTCATAAGTTTCGTTGACTCCGCCGCATGCGTTAGAAAGTAACAAGTGTTTAATTCCCAGTTGCTTCATAACACGAATTGGAAAAACTACCTTATTCATCCCATAGCCTTCGTAAAAATGAAATCGTCCTTGCATAGCAACAACATTTTTCCCACCTAATTTTCCGAAAATTAATTTACCGGCATGTCCTTCGACTGTTGAAATAGGAAAGTTTGGAATATCAGAATAATTCAATTCTAACTCTGCCTCAATCTTATCTGCTAATCCGCCTAAACCCGAACCTAGAACGATTCCAACGCTAGGCTGATTTTGAATTTTACTTCTTAAGAAATTAGCAGTGTTATTTATTTCTTGTAACATATTCTATAATTTGTTCATCAAATTCCTCTTTGTCCTTTCCATGAAATTGTACTTGAACAGGAATAAAATAGATGGGTTTATCTCCCAATAGTTCTTTAATTCCAGCCGATTGCAACCGAACAGCATCCTTCTCGGTAGTAATAATAATTTTATTTTTTCCTTTTATTTGATCAAATTCTCTAAGAATTTTCATAATGTCATTGATCATAAAGTTATGGTGATCTCCAAACCTCAAATGACGAATTGAATTGACTGTATCCTTTAAGTGATATTCCAAAATAGAAGGTTTTGCAATTCCCGTAAATAGTAGAATATCTTTTTCTTTTCCTAGTTTGATATTCTTTGGATGATTGTTTTCATAAACTGGCTTTATACTATTGTAGGACAAATAGGAGAAATAAACCTTTTGGTAAGGTTTTGTCTTCAATTGTTTACGAATTGCTCTCGCATCAACAGGTGAGAATATGGATGGACATTTAGTAACTACAATAACATCAGCACGCAGCGCACCCCATTGCGGTTCTCTTAAACCACCGGTAGGCAGCATAATATCCTTGATATATAATTTGCTGTAATCTGTCAATAAAATTGAAAGCCCCGGTTTTAAAGACCTGTGCTGAAAAGCATCATCCAAAATAACACATTTAGTCTCAGGGTATTTTTCGATAATATTTTTGATACCACGATTCCGATTAGCATCAACAAATACGTTTAAGTATGGATAATTATCTTTAAAAACTTTAGGTTCATCTCCTACATCCAAAAACGAGTGATTGGGAGATACCTTAATAAAGCCAGTGGTTTTTCGTCCATAACCCCTGCTTAAAGTGGCAATTTTAATTTTTCTTTTTAATAGGCGTATTAAATATTCAACATGTGGACTTTTCCCTGTCCCACCCATAGATAAATTCCCAACAGAAATAACTGGAAAATCATGCTTTTTAGAACTCAAAAAACCCATGTCATAGAAGAAATTTCTCAAAGTCGTTATACCTCCATAGACAAAGGCAAGGGGATACAGAAAAAATCTAATTATTTTCATTGACGTGCGAAGTTAAAAGTTTAAGCATCTTAAGCATACATTATATGTATTTCTGTAATCACCTTCACCAATTCACTCTCAATAAGCCGCTCCGCAACGATTACAGTCAGAATAAGGACCGCAATTTTCTATTCATATGTAATGTAAAAGAACTCTGCGTGCTCTAGACCGACACATTCCATTATGGAGGAGAACTTCATTGAACGTCTTAATGCCCAGCATATCTGCTCTAGAAAATGACTGATACGATACCACCAAGTACTTTTAGTGTTCCTATTCAAGCTGAAAATAACCACTGGATTATTTTAGATGATTAGAATTAATCGATAATTACTCCCAAACCTTTATCTCCGTCAAAATGTGAGCGAATTGAAATAAAAATTAATCAAAACTCCGATTTTCAATTCAAAGCAAGGGAAAAACTAATTTTGAGTTTGAAAATTCAATAACATGAAACTCGCTCAAATTATACAGGCACTCGAAAGTCTAGCTCCCCAAACCCTGCAGGAATCCTACGATAATTCTGGATTGTTGGTAGGAAACCAAGAAATGGAAATTTCGGGTGCTTTGATCTGCTTAGATTCTATTGAGGAGGTCATTAATGAGGCCATTTCCAAAAAATGCAACTTGGTCATCGCCCACCATCCAATCGTTTTTAAGGGTCTGAAGAGTCTCACTGGAAAAAACTATATCGAACGAACGATATTAAAAGCAATCAAAAACGACATTGCTATTTATGCCATTCACACGAATTTAGATAATGTTCAGCAAGGTGTAAACGCTAAAATTGGAGAACTACTAGGCATTGATCATCCTAAAATTCTGCTACCAAAAAATAAAATTATTGAAAAATTAGTGACTTACTGCCCAACTGAACAGGCAATTGAAGTAAGAGATGGATTGTTTTCTGCTGGAGCAGGAAACATTGGGAATTATTCTGAATGTTCCTTCAGCTCTATTGGTACTGGAACGTTTACTGCAAATGAAAATGCAACCCCATTTGTAGGAACACGAAATGAAAAACACCATGAAGAAGAACATAAGATTGAAGTAGTTTTTGAAAACTATAATCGATCTAAGGTTTTGGCAAAACTCAACGAATGTCACCCCTACGAAGTGGTTGCTTACAGTCTATACTCTACTTTAAACAGTCACCCTAACATTGGTTCAGGTATGTTTGGTGAATTAGACCAAGAATTAGAAATCAATGCATTCTTTGAATTACTAAAGCGGAAATTCAAGTTGAAAATCATCAGACATACAACAGGAACAAAATCGATTGTAAAAAAAATAGCCTGGTGTGGCGGTTCAGGAAGCTTTTTATTAGATCGAGCAAAAGCGGTTAAAGCAGATGTTTTTGTCACTGGAGACTTTAAGTATCATGAGTTTTTTGACCATGAGAATAATTTAGTAATTGCAGACATTGGTCACTACGAAAGTGAACAATTCACAATTGACTTATTAGGCGATTTTCTGAAGGAAAAATTCCCTAAATTTGCAGTCCATTTGACGAAAATAAACACAAATCCGGTAAACTACTATTAATTAAGTATATATGGCTAAAAAAGCTGCAGTTGCAAGTATCGAAGAGAAGTTAAGATCATTATACGACTTACAATTAATTGATTCTAAGATCGATGAAATCCGTGCGACTAGAGGTGAATTACCTAAGGAAGTTGGAAATTTAGAAGATGAAATTGAAGAAATTCAAAGTCGTGTAGACAAGCTGAATGGCGAAATCACTTCTTTAGATGGTGACATTTCTAAGAAAAAACTAACAATAAAAGATTCTGAAGCTCAAATTAAGAGGTTCAATAAACAATTAGAGGAAGTAAAAAACAACAGAGAGTTTGAAGCTCTTACTAAGGAAGTTGAATTCCAGAACTTGGAAATTGAGTTAGCTGAGAAAAGAATAAACGAATACAAGGTTAAAATTGCTAACAAAAAAGAAGTTCTTGGCTTGGCTGATGAGAAGTTGAAAGAGCGTTCTGAAGATTTGGCTGTCAAAAAAGGCGAATTGGATAACATCGTTTCTGCAAACGAGAAGAAAGAAAAAGCACTTACCAAATTATCTGATGACTATGCAACGAAAATCGAAATTCGTCTGTTAGAAGGTTATAAAAGAATTAGAAATAACTCTATTCACGGATTAGCAGTTGTTCCTGTAATTGACGGAGCTACACAAGGTTCTTTCTTCATGATTCCACCTCAACGTGAGTTGGACATAAGAGCAAGAAAGAAAATCATTATCAGCGAACACTGTGGTAGAATTTTGGTTGATGAAGAATTAGCAAATGAAGAAACAGAAAAAATGACTGCTATTTTTAAATAGTCACTTTTACATAAGATTAAGGAAGCCCTTCTCATTAATTTGAGAGGGGCTTTTTATTTACTTTAGTTAAATGCTAGCTAAAATCAAAAACGAGTAAATGTGCTTATAAGACACTAGCTTTATTGACTCGGACATAGCAGTAAATAACTAAAACCTCTACTATGAATACTATTCTAAATCAAAATCTATTTTTTATCAAAGAGCATGTTGGAATGTTCAAGGCAGCCAACAATTACGATATTTACAATCCCGATAATCAAAAAATGATAATGAGTTGTCGTGAAGAAAATCTTGGTTTTTTCACCAAAATATTAAGATTTACAGACTACAAAAGAATGACTCCTTTCGATGTACAGATCAAAACTACTTCAGGAGAAAAAGTATTAACCGTAAAACGAGGTGTTTCCATCTTTGTATCTACTGTTGATGTTTTTGATGAAAACGATATTCTAGTTGGTAAATTCAAACAGAAGTTCTTTTCAATTGGTGGTAAGTTCAATGTGCTAAATGCTAATGAAGAAATATTGTGTAAGCTACAAGGCAAGTGGACTAGCTGGGATTTTAAATTTACAGACGATAATAGAGAGTATGGGCATGTGAGTAAAAAATGGGCGGGATTAGGCAAAGAAATGTTCACCAGTGCAGATAATTATATGCTCGAAATTAACGATACGGTTCACGCATCTGATCCTTTGAGAGTTTTAATTCTTGCAGCAGTAATTTGTATCGATATGGTTTTAAAAGAATAAAATGTTACAATGGAGACGTTTTACTTAACCTACTTCAAATAAACCGCAAAACTTAGCACAACTTGATGTTGTTCGGTTTGGAACTGGCTAGCTTGTAGGTTTATGTTCTCCGCAAAATGAATGGAACGCTCCCCTACTGCAGAAATCGCATATCCGTAGCCTACATCAAACGCAAAAAGATCTTTCCGATATCCAAATCCCAAACCGAATTGGTGCCGATCTAATAAGGTAGTATTTTCAATTCCTTGATTAAAGGAATACCCCGCTCTTATGGCATAAGGCCCTATTGGTTTTTCGATTCCCGATCTGAAATTTAAAGTGGGTTTAAAAGCAGCAGAGAGTTCATTATTCAACCTAGTAAAATCAATAGGAAATTCACCCGTGGACTTAAACTGAACCGCACGATAATCGATGTAATCGACGTCGATATTAATTGCTCCAAGTTTCTTTTTCGCTGCCCCAAAGCTCAACCCTAATGTATATGGACTGCGCATACGATAATCGTTCAATCCCTCAGGAGATTCTGCCCTGGTTTTGGGTCTGTCCTCCCAGTTGGCCTCCAAAGTATTAGTGTACGTTTCAGAGAGTTTAAAAAATTCTTGGCTTTTGAAAGAAGCGCCCATTCTCAAAAATTTATTGATACGATAGATAGCACCCATTTTTAACTGAAATCCGTTTCCACGGATATTCAATTCACTGGTTTGTTTCCAACTCGTCACAAAAGTGTTAGGATCGTTCTCAGGCATTACTTCGGTATAAGTTGAAGTACTTAAATAACGCAGCGCCGAAACGCCAATAGAAGCACCTAAATGCAATTTATCGCGGTAGTTCCCTCCTACTCCAAAATTATAATGTCCAATACCACGTCGTTCTTGATCTTCTCTACCCTGAGTTTGTCCGTGCAATTCGTTGGCGTGAATGTATTCTCCATTTGCAGTATCAATCAGAAATGCTCCCCAAGCCAAGCCTGCCCCAAAAGGAAAAAACGCCTCCACAGATTCTACAGTAACATTTGGATCCTCTATAATATCCAAGAAATACAAATCGAGTAAAGAACTTTGATTATTAACTCCCTCAAACTTTGATTTTGTAGTGAACATGGATTGTTGATTGTAGGAAAAAAATGCATTTACGAACTCCCAATCTGGATGTTCGACTTCTTCCGACAACACAATAGAGAAGTTAGATAATCGACCTAAACCGATTCCTGCTTCTGATTCACTACCATAATGCGCCGTACTATTTTTACTTTGGCCAATGGTCAGACTTGCTGTAAACTGACCTGTTCTAAAAACACCTATTCCGGCTGGATTAGAGTTTACCGCACTGGCTTCTCCACCAAGTGCGCCAAAAGAACCTGCCATTCCTACAAATCGAGCAGTGCCTAATGTTTGAGGAGCAGAAAATCGAACTGCGTCTTCAATATTTTGAGAAAAAAGAGAGTTTTGAACCAGCAAGAATCCAAAAAAAACAGCAAAACCAAGTAAAGGCAGCCGCATATTATCGTCTCCTTGCACCACTTACTGACCCAGAACTTCTTGAGCCACCTGAACTACTACCAGAGTTACTTCTCGAGTTATTATGGTAACCAGGGTTAGACCATGTCCCAGTTCCAGAGCTGTTACCCGTTTTGTATTTACGACTTGCGTTGGAATTGTATCCAGAAGGTTTTGAAGAGGAACTTGAACTACTTTGAGAAGATGCAGGACGAATAGGCTGTCTCATTTTCGCTACTCGATCTGCTTCATAACGTGAGTTCGAAACATTTGGACGATAAGGCTCTGGAGGAACCACAACAACAGGACGTTGATTTGTAGCAGGCATGTAATAAGTTCCAGCACCGTAGTTAGTATATTGAGGGTTGTTGTAACCCACATAATATGGACTCGTGTGAGTCTGATAAGGAGAAATTAAATACCCGCCGCCAGAAACCATTAATCCAGCTGCTCCAGATATATATGGAGATTGTGGCTGCATCCATGTTCTATCGTTTGGTTCGTATGTTGAATTTTCATCTTCGGCTTCATAAGCTGCAATTCTGTCTTCGAAACTTGGGTTGATTCTACTAGACTCTTCTTTGTCGTAATAGACGACAGCACCTTCTGGCATAGCAACATTTTCATTGTTAAGAATTGCCGAAGTGTTGAAATTGTGCGTTACATCATTGTTGTAATAAAGGTCGTCGGTATAATAGCTAGCTGTTTCTATACTCGAACAGCTGGAAAAAAGAACCGTAATTAAAAGAAGTTGGATAAAATATTTCATGCTTTGGTTAATACAACAACTGTGCCTTAGGATAAGTTCATTTTTAAAATGTAATTCAAAGCAAAATCAAACTGCTCCGAACTTACATCTAAATGTGTAACCAATCGAATACTTGTAGGGGTTAAAGTTAAGGCATGTATGTCATTTTTAGTCAATAAATCCATAATAATTTCAGTTGTATCTGGTGAATCAAAGTGCACCATTACAATATTAGATTCCACTGGAGTCACTTTGGTAACAAAGGCTAAATTTTCAAACGCTTTTCCAAGTTCAGTTGCATTTTCATGATCTACTTTCAATCGATCTACATTATTATCCAAAGCATAAATTCCCGCAGCAGCTAGATATCCTGCTTGTCTCATTCCTCCTCCAAACCGTTTTCGAACACGTCTAGCTTGATGAATAAATTCCTGAGTTCCAACCAATACACTTCCGACAGGAGCACCCAATCCTTTACTCAAACAAATACTAATCGAATCGAAGCATTTACCAATATCTAAAGACGAGTAGCCTGCAGCTTCAAAGGCATTAAATATCCGAGCACCGTCAAGATGTAAGGCCATTTTATGAGCATTACATAAAGCCTGAATCTCTTGAATTTGATTCAGTTTATAAACCGTTCCACCAGCTTTGTTGCAAGTGTTTTCTAAAGAAACCAAAGTAGATTTTGGAAAATGAACGTTGTCTGCTTTTATTACTCCTTCTATTTGAGATGCCGTAATTTGACCTTTTTCGCCATTCAAAAGTGCAGCAGAAACTCCAGAATTTGCTGCAATTCCTCCGCCTTCATACACATGAATATGTGACAATACATCGCAAATTACTTCGTCTCCAGGTCGGGTATGTGCGTTAATCGCAATTTGATTGGTTTGCGTTCCGCTTGGACAAAACAATCCCGCTTCGAACCCAAATAATTTTGCAGATTTTTGCTCCAATGCATTTATTGTTGGGTCTTCCACAAAAACATCGTCTCCCACCTCAGCAGAAAACATTGCATCTAACATTCCTTGGGTTGGCTTGGTAACTGTATCGCTTCTAAAATCTACTCGCATACGTCTCTATTTTGCCGACAATTCAAATTTAACAAACACTTGATCGCTTAACGTTATCGCCCCTGGTGTTGCATCGATGTTTGCCGCTCCATTAGACCTAACCGCTGCCGCATCCATAGCCAACTTGTAATTTCTTGGTTGTGGCCTATCTATCCGCCCACCGTAAACCATTTTTTTAATCCCTATGACTTCCATATTTGCTGCTGCAGCCAATAATTGAGCTTTTGACTTTGCATCTGTTACTGCCATTTGCATAAGCTCAGCTTCGTACTTCTTTTTATTAGACAAATCAAAACTCAATCGCATATTCACTTCCACTTTAGAATCTCGAATGGCGCCGTAAACCATTTTCATAGTTTCTTTATCAAAAGCTATGTGGACGTTTATGCTGTGCATGGCCTTATAACCATCTTGAAAACGTTTTCCATTTTCGTATTTCCAATTTTCGTCGATAGAGTAATTAATGGTTTTAATGTTCTTGTCTTCGACTTTCGACTTTTTCAATTGACTTTTAATAGCACTTATCTTGGTATTTAATTCATCCAATGCCACACCAAAATCTACATTTTCTTGATGTACAGTAATTGAAAAAATCACTTCATCAGGCATAACACTCATTCGTGCTTGACCATTTATTTCTAACGTTGGTTTATTATTTTCTTGTGCAAAACCTCCGAAACATATCACAGAAAATACCATGGCAACCAGTAAGTTTTTCATAGAATTTCTTTTAAAGTTTCCTCGCAACCATTAAACCATCTCTAATCGGCAGCAATACATTTTGCACCCGCTCATCATCCTGAATTTTTTTATTGTATTCCAATAACATTCGTGTTTCTTCATCTTTAGGATCCAAAGGCTCTATCACCTTTCCACTCCACAATACATTATCAGCGATGATATATCCACCTTTATTGACACGATCAATCGTCTGATCGTAATAATTGCAATAGTTCTCTTTATCGGCATCAATATAAACCAAATCAAAATTGCCTTCGATCTTTGGGATTACTTCAAGCGCTTTTCCTACATGCTGAACAATTTGATCTGAGCATCCACTTTTCTTAAAATACTCGCTTTGGAAACTTTCCAATTCTTCATTCAAATCGATGGTATGAATCACCCCATTAGCTGCCAATCCTTCTGCAAAACAGATGGCTGAATAACCCGTATAAGTTCCTATTTCCAGAATGGTTGTTGGTTTTATCATATGACTTAACATACTCAAAACTCGTCCTTGATAATGTCCAGCCAACATTCGTGGAATCAAAATTTTCAAATGAGTTTGACGGTTTAATTCTGCCAAAACCTCATTTTCAGCTTCGGAATGTGCAGTAACGTAGTCGTCTAATTTTTCATCTAAAAACTCCATAAGATTTATTTAAAATTTACTACGATTGGCAAATGATCTGAGTAACCGGCAAAGTACTTTTTACCGCCATGCGTTCTACTTGGAAACCAGTCACCATTTCTAGTTTTATAAAGCATGTATTGCTTTCTGTGCACGTAAACCGAATCTATATCTACCATTAAATTATTCGATAAAATAGCATGATCCAACACTCCCCAATGTCCTTTATAAGCATGTGTTCCTTGAGTCGTATCTGCATGAATTGGAAAAGTGGCATTATAAAGTCTTCCTCCCATCACAGAATCAGCTCCTAGAACAGAAATCACACTTTCGTTAGTCGGATAATCATTTAAATCACCCATAATCAGAATCTTACAATCTAATTCTTCTTTATCCAAATCCATTTTTAAAGCAGTTGCCGCAGCTATTCTTTTACGATTAGAAGCTTCTTTTCCGCCCCATCTAGATGGCCAATGATTTACATAAATCAAAATAGTATCGTTAGAATTATCAACCAGTCTTGCTTTTAGAATATCTCGTGTTGTTTTACCACTGTCGTTGATATCTATTTCGATAAAATTGCTTTCAATTTCTTTTAAAATCTGGGGGTTGTATAGCAAAGCGACATCAATTCCACGAAAATCAGGACTTTCTTTATGCAGTATTTGAAGACCCAAATGAGCAATACTTTTGTGCTTCGATAAGTCTTCCAAAACCAAACGATTTTCAATTTCTGCCAATCCAATTGCTGCTAGTGACTCTGCCGAATCTATTGAGGCAATTACTTGTGCAATTCTATCCAACTTCTGAAGATATTTTTCTGTATCCCATTCTTTAGAGCCTTCAGGAGTGTATTCACCATCTCTTTTCTCGGGAGCATTTATAGTATCGAATAAATTCTCGACATTATAGAATGCGATTTGATAGTTTTTAGCTGATTTTACAGCTGGAGTTTTAACCGCAGTACAGGCGAGCATTATACAGGACGCGACTGAAAAAAGTATATAATTCATCCTACAAAAATGCATGATTTAGACGCTAAGTCAGAGGCTCTTTTTCTTTTATTCTCCCATCGTGTTGAATTTAGTTTATCATCCCTGTCCACAAGTATTCATTTTTCAGATTCTCTATCCTTCAGGAACATTCATACGAGTACATTCAGAACTGATCGCTATCGATTGCCAGATTAATAATGACTGCGATAATTCAAGTGTAAAATAAAATCTTACTTCTCTTTAATAGTGGAAAACAACAAATGTTTAAGAAATAATTCTAGCGAAAGATCAGAATCACTCTCAGTAAGCGAGCAGAGGTGTGTACTAAAAAAGCGCTGAAAATGTGCGCTTTCGATAATTGTACTTATCAATGCAGAAGGAAACTTATAATCTGAATTAACCTCCAAAATAACCTTACTTAATTCATGCACTAAGCTTTGAAAGCTTATAAAGTATCCTTCTTCGTTATCAGAATCAACTTCTTTTGTAAGATATGCTTTAGAACTTTCAGAAATTACAATCCTATGCAGCGCCACTTCATCAATATGACTGAAAGTAGGGTCAACTTTTACGGGATGAGTAATGTGCTCTACAAAGATTTCTAATCGACGTTCTGCTGACTCAATATTTTGCATGGCGAACGTTAAGCGATAATCTAGCCAATTCCAATACCAAGAAACCAAATAAATAAGCAGCTTATGTTTATTCTCAAAGTATCTGTATACTGAGGCTTCTGTAGACTCTATTCGTTTAGCTAATTTCTTAAAAGTGAAGGCTTCGAAACCAATTTCATCAATTAATGAAATACTATTTGCAATAATATTTTGCCCCAACTCTGAAGTATCTGGATCTTTTATGAAACAACGTTCTTGGATTTTTACTTGGACTATCATAAGGTTACCTTCTAATTGACTTTATCTTGGGAAAAACCTTTCATAAATACAGTAATATTACGCTCATGAGCAGTGCTCTCGAATTCTTTAATCAAATCATAAATATCATAGGGGATACTGACCGCTTTTGTACCGTCAATAATAACTTCCTCATCATGTTTTACATGCTCTAAAGCATCAAGTAAAGCACCTTTATTTAGAAAGCTAACTTCTTCAGAAAGAATGATTCTATGAATGTGTTTTCCATCGTCTTCTTCTTTGATTTTAACGTGATCAGTTTCGAGATTTCTTTGAAGAATGAAAAAGATTGCTACTAGCAGTCCAATTCCGATTCCTATCAGAAGATCGGACAATAGAATTGCAAAAACCGTCACTAGAAAAGGGATATATTGCTCTTTTCCTTTCGAAAGCATGTCTTTAAACACACTTATTTTAGCCAATTTATAACCAACAACAATCAGAATTGCCGCTAATGCCGAAAGAGGAATCTTGCTTAATATCCCAGGAATAAACACTACCGAAACCAACAACAAAACACCATGAAAAACGGTAGACACTTTAGTTTGTCCTCCTGAATCAATATTGGCACTGCTTCGGACAATTACTTGCGTAACGGGCAAACCTCCGATTAAACCCGATATCATATTTCCTAATCCTTGAGCCTTTAATTCCCTATTTGCAGGTGTAATTCTTTTGTGAGGATCTAATTTATCAGTTGCCTCAACACACAATAGCGTTTCTAAGGAAGCAACAATAGCAATTGTGACTCCAACTAACCAAACATCTAAATTAAATATAGAATTCCAGTCAGGAAAAGTGACAAAATCTCTAAGACCGGCAAATGAGCTAATCTTTGGAATGCGCACTAAATGTTCAGCACTGACAGATAATTCGGGATTTATAGACTCTAAAACAATATTCATTGTAGCACCTAAAACTACTACTACTAATGCACCGGGAAGCAGCTTCATAAGGCCACCCTTGGGAGTTAAATACTTATCCCATAAAAGCAGCACAAGAAGACAGGTTCCTGAAATTATTATTGCACCAACAGAAAAATAATCTAAAGCTTGTAATATCTCCGTAAATGTATTTTCTCCATCTGATTGAAAAAATGAAGTATCTCCTTCTTGATCTCTGTCAAAACCCAGCGCATGAGGAATTTGCTTGAGTATTAATATGATTCCAATACTCGCCAGCATACCTCGAATAACAGAATTGGGGAAATAATAGGCAATCATTCCCGCTTTTAGAAATCCCATTGCTATTTGAAGAAAGCCTCCGATCATCACCGCTAATAAAAAAGGCGGAAACCCTAACTCATTTACAGAGGTAAATACAATCACAGCAAGGCCAGCTGCAGGTCCACTTGCTCCTACCTGTGAACCACTTGCAATCCCTACAATTATTCCTCCAACTATCCCCGATATTATACCTGCAACCAGTGAAAAAGTATCGGGACTTGAACCAGAAGCTGAAGCTATACCAAGACATAAAGGCAAGGCAACTAAAAAGACAACTAAACCGGCTGGAATATCAGACTTTAAATTCTTGAGATAATTATTTTCCATACATGAATTAAGAGTAAAACGCTAAGGTATGATAGCATTACTATTATCATTAGAAAAAAACCAACTATTTACTAACTCTTGGAGTATTTTAACAACTCACCACTTTAAGCAAGGCTTTAACTTCTCTAGCCTTATTATATGCCTGATCTATATCATGATGTGTTATTGTAACGTGCCCCATCTTTCTATATGGCTTAGTTAAATGTTTGCCATACAGGTGAATATGGACTTGCGGCATTGCCATTACCTTTTCTAGATTTTCATACTTAGCTTCGCCTGTATAAGAAGGATCACCAAGCACGTTCAGCATAACACTTGGCTGCAAAATGGACGTGTCACCTAACGGTAAATTCAAGACCGCTCGCATATGTTGCTCAAACTGAGAAGTTACATTCCCTTCAATAGTTTGATGTCCACTGTTGTGCGTTCTTGGCGCCACTTCGTTCACCAATAATTCACCGGATTTAGTCAAGAAAAATTCAACTGCAAGCAATCCAACTATATCTAGTTTTTCCGCAACTTTTTTGGCCAACATCTCTGCAGCTCCTTCAATTTCTTTTGAAACCTTAGCTGGGCACTTCAAATATTCCACCAAATTGGCTACTGGATTAAATTCTAATTCAACGATTGGATAGGTAACCACTTCCCCACTCTCATTCCGAGCAACAATAACACTCAATTCCTTCTCAAAATCGACAAACTTCTCCAAAACACTTGGTGAATCAAATGCTTTTTCAGTGTCTGCAATTGACTTTAGTAAATGCACGCCTTTACCATCATAACCTCCAGTTCTTGCCTTTTGCATAAAAGGAAAGTCTTGAACGTGATCACTTAATTCAGCCCTAGAATTCACCAAAACATATGGAGCAGTGGGGATTCCGTTTTCTGAATAAAATTGTTTTTGAAGGCCTTTATCTTTTATCAACTCCAAGACACGCGGTTGAGGAAATACTTTTAATCCGTTTTTTTCTAGTTGCTTTAAGGCATCAGTGTTTACATGCTCAATTTCTATAGTAAGCACATCTTTGTCTTTTCCAAAATTAAGAACAGTTTGGTAATCTTTAAAATCTCCTTGTTCGAATTCGTGCGCAATCAGACGACATGGCGCATTTTTATCAGGATCTAAAACACATACTTGAACATTGTAGTTTACTGCTTCTTGAATAAACATTTTCCCGAGTTGTCCACCACCTAACATCCCAAGTTTAAAATCCTTGCTATAAAAATTCATGCGTTTGACCTTTTCCTAATTTTGAAGCACAAAAATACCTAATGCCTCCTATGTCGAATACGTCTAAAGTCAATTTCATTCAACAAGCCTCAAAACTGAGCAATAAGCACATTAAAAATTGCGTTGATTTAATCGAAGATGGTGGAACTATTCCGTTTATCGCTCGATACAGAAAAGACTCAACTGGCGGTATGAATGAAGTTGAAATTGAATCTGTTCATACTCAACTTTCAATTTGGAATAAATTGGAAGAACGCAAAAAAACTATTCTTAAAAACCTGGAGGAACAAAATGTCATTACGGTTGAATTAAAAACAAAAATCGTCGAATGCTATAATCTTATTGCACTTGAAGATCTATTTCTACCCTTCAAAAAGAAAACAAAAACTAAGGCTGCAATTGCTTTAGAAGCTGGATTAAAACCATTAGCCGTGGCAATAATGAAAGAATCAGATAATGACCCCGTTCATTTTGCTAAAAAACTTATTTCTAGCAAGTTCCCGACAGAACAAGCTACAATGCAAGGTGCAATAGATATTGCTGCTGATTGGATCAATAATAACGAATGGATTAGAAATCGTTTGCGCAGGATATTCAATAGTAAGGCACTAATTTCCAGCAAACTCATCAAAGGAAAAGACATTGAAGCAGAAAAATTCAGTGATTTCTTTGACTATTCCGAAAGCGTAAATCGTATTAAACCTCATCGTTTTATGGCATTAAGGCGAGGTAAAAATTTAGGAGTTTTAGCTATAGGAATAGTGCCTTTGAAGGCTGACTCAATTGCTGCAATGGAGCATGCTTTAGTAAAGTCTAAAACTTTATATTCTACTCTTCTAAAAAAAGCAATTGTTCAGGCTTATTCTAAACAACTAAAACCTGCTTTAGAGCGGGAAGTATTTAATCGTCTTTCTGAAACATCAGATCGTTCAGCGGTTACCATATTCAGAAAAAACTTAGAGCAAATTCTTATGACTGCTCCGCTCAGAAATAAGAAGATTTTAGCAATTGACCCAGGCTTTAAGTCAGGTTGCAAACTGGTTTGTTTGGATGAAAATGGAGCACTAAAACACAATGAAACTATTTACCCAAATGCACCACAATTCGACAGCAAAGCATTGAATAAGATAAACACTTTGGTTCGTTCTTATAAAATTGACGCCATTGCAATTGGAAACGGCACAGCAAGCCGCGAAACCGAACAGTTGATTCAAAAAATTAGATTCGATCGTGATATTCAGGTATTTGTGGTAAGTGAAGCAGGAGCTTCCGTTTACAGTGCTTCAAGAATTGCAAGAGCTGAATTTCCAAATTATGATGTCACCGTTAGGGGCTCCGTTTCTATTGGAAGGAGACTAATTGATCCTTTGTCTGAACTGGTGAAAATTGAACCGAAAGCATTGGGAGTTGGACAATATCAGCATGATATTCCGTTGATTCAATTAGAAAGTGGATTGAGCCGAAGCATTGAATATTGTGTGAATAAAGTAGGCGTCGATATTAATACGTCAAGCGCCCACTTGTTAACATATGTTAGTGGAATCGGTCCAAAAATGGCAGAATCAATTGTTTCATTCAGAAACGAAAAATCTACCTTTCAATCCAAAAAAGATATACTTAAAGTCTCAGGATTAGGCCAAAAAGCTTTTGAGCAATGCGCAGGATTTATTCGAATTTCAAATGCAAAAAACCCTTTAGATAATTCTGCAATCCACCCTGAATCTTACAATGTCGTTAAATCAATTTCTGAAAAACTAAATCTAACAACTAACGAATTGTTAGGCAATAAAGACATTCTTCAGACATTAAACGCAGAAGATTTTGTAACAGAAAAGACTGGAATAGAAACCATTTCTTTTATTCTTATGGAACTTGAAAAGCCAAATCGTGATCCACGAGAAACTGCAAAAATATTTCAATTTAGGAAGGATATAAAAACAATTAATGACTTAAAGGTTGGTGATATTGTGCCCGGTATTGTTTCCAACGTCACAGGATTTGGCGCCTTTGTGGATATAGGAATAAAGGAAAATGGATTACTTCATCTTTCAGAAATGGCCGATAAATATGTATCAGATCCAAATGACATAGTGTCTATGAATCAAACCATAGAAGCTAAAGTGAAGAGTATAGATTTAGAAAGAAAACGAATTGCCCTTAGCTTAAAGGGAGTCTCTTAGGTCAACAAGTGCACCTCCAGTAGCTCTATCAGTTATACTGAGAGTATCTTCCCCGTCAAACTCAATCGTACCTCTAGACATATTTACATCTAACAAGCCCGTTGCATATGCTTTAAATGAAGCTGAAGCATCCATTTTCACATAAGTAGTATCGGTTATTAGATACCTAGCATTGTAAGTTGATGATGAGTTAAAGTTCGCTGTGTGAATCTGGGCATACCCTTGGGTTTTAATATTAGCAGCACCATTTAGATCAACTTGTAATTCATCCACATAAAAAAATGCATCTAATGAAGCAGATTCGTTGAACACCAGGTGGAAATTATCTCCGTAAATAGCTTTTGTCGTGAAAATTTTAGAAGGTGAATTAATGACTAACTTTTCTAGCGAGTTGACAAATAAATGAAATTGAATCTCTTTATGCTCCCTAAAACATCCATCAAAACCTACTGTAATTGAGCCATTAACATCAATTACTTCAATTTGTTCAGCAACATTTTCTTGCGCTAAAACCATTACTTCACTGCGAGAACGGTTACTATCGAAGTGAATATGAAGTTCAGCAGGAATATCTAACGTAAAAGTGTGATAGTTCTCAAACGACCTGCGATCTTCAACTACATCACCTATCCCTTTTTCGCAATCTTGCCACGGCCACTTTTTGCAACCAGAACAAGTTACAATAAATGCTAAAAGAAAAAGATATGATAACTTATTTGAGTTCACAACCGTAATATTGATGCAAATATATCCCTTTTATAAGGGGTTTTTTTATTCTCCATGAACGCAAAACAAGTAAACTAATTATGACGAGCGACGATAAGATCAAGAAGGCATTCATAGACAAAAACTGGAATGAAATAAAAACCAATGATTCTTGGCAGATTTTTAAAATTATGTCAGAATTTGTGATTGGATTTGAAAAGCTTTCTAAAATAGGACCCTGTGTTTCTATTTTCGGTTCAGCTCGTACAGACGAAAACCATCCCCACTACCTTCTAACAGAAGAAATCGCATATAAACTCACTCTTTCAGGTTTTGGCGTAATTAGTGGCGGCGGACCCGGAATTATGGAAGCGGCGAATAAAGGCGCACAAAAAGGTGGAGGAAGATCAGTAGGTCTGAATATTGAATTACCCTTTGAACAGACTGAAAACCCTTACATTGATAAGGATAAACTGATCAACTTCGATTATTTCTTTGTTAGAAAACTTATGTTCATTAAGTACGCTCAAGGTTTTATTGTAATGCCAGGAGGCTTTGGAACATTGGATGAACTTTTTGAAGCATTAACCCTAATACAAACTCAAAAAATCGCCAAATTTCCAATCATTCTAGTTGGTAAAAAATACTGGAGCGGATTAATAGACTGGATTAAAACTACCATGTTGGAAGAAAAAAATATCAATAAAGCAGATCTCGATTTATTCAGAGTTGTAGATACTTCCGATGAAGCGGTTGAGGAAATTGAAGCCTTTTACACAAAATATCTTCTAAAACCGAATTTCTAGAATAATCAGAGTAATCAACACCCCTTTCTTTATAAGTAGGGTCATTCATAATCTATTTTAAAAACAGAGGAAATTAATTATAAGTATCTGATAAACAGTAGTATAATTAAATTCAAACAACATCTAACCTTCCCTTGTACACAGCTTCGTGTTTAGAAGTGCAGGATGTAACCTACCATGTCTTTGT
This sequence comes from uncultured Flavobacteriales bacterium, assembly GCA_913020435.1. Classification (GTDB taxonomy): domain Bacteria; phylum Bacteroidota; class Bacteroidia; order Flavobacteriales_G; family Salibacteraceae; genus UBA6770. The sequence goes on from CAJVZZ010000018.1 coordinate 45,084, forward strand.
GCCTTAAAAATAGATTTGTGAAAATAGATCCTAAACAAAAGAACTATGCTTCGCACGCTCATTGCATTCCTACATATAATTTCGTTTTCATTCATATTTACAACTGATGTAAACGAATTAAAAAAAGAAGATTTTAAAGCAGAGATAAACACGCCAGAAATTATAGAAAAAGGTTCAGAAGGAATTGTAGAAATTAAATTCACTAAAGGAACTGTAAAAGGTTTCGCAAAACTGACAGATAACTTTCCGCAAGGAGTAATTGCTGAAGCAGTCGATATGGGGGATGCTACATTCACCTTCAGTAATGGGGTCTTGAAAATTATTTGGCTCAACTTCCCCACCGATAACCAGTTCTCGGTTAAATATAAAGTCAAAGTAGACCAATCAGCTGCAAACGACTTCGACATTGGAGGTAAATTCTCTTACTTAGAGAACAATGAAAAAAGAAGTTATTCTATTTTTAAAAAATCCATTGCAACTGGAGTAGAGGCCTTAGCATCAAAAACTAAAACCGAACTAAAAGAAGAAGAAATAGCTGCTTATGTTGAAGTAATTAGAACCGTTGAAACACTTGGTAATGACAAATACCAGGTTACTCTAGATATAACAAAACAAGGAATTGAAGGATTTTGCAAAATTCAAGAATTCACTTCGTTTGGAGGCATAATGAGCGAAGTTGAGCTCAAGGGGGCTATCTTCAGCTTCATCAAGAATAAAGGAAAGTTTGTTTGGATGTCATTACCAACAGATGAAAACTTCACAGTTTCTTACAGTCTAGACCTAGGTTCAGCCAAAAACAAAGACGTTTCAGTTTTGAAAGGAGACTTTTCCTTTTTAGAAGGAAACGTTACCAAAAAAGTGGACATAATTAAGAGAGTCTTAGAAACTCTTGCGGATAATTCAAGCTCTTCTCAAAACGAAACTGTCGAAGAAAAAAATACCAAGAAGGACGAAACCATAATAAGCACTGAAAATGAGCCTTCTATTCCGATGGAGACATCTGTGACAAGTCCAACGATCCCAGTTGTTGAAGATGACTCAAAAATAACAGTGATAAACGAGGAGGAAGAACTAGACACCTCTCAAGAGTCGATGATTACTTCTGATGAAGAAATAGAAAATAAAGAAATGATAACCGCTGAGACTTTAGCTGCAGCTAACAGAAATGAACCTAAAAAGGGGAACACCGAAGAAACTCTTGATATTACTTCTGATTCTATTAAAGAAGAGGTTATAATAGAAGACGATATTCTTGAAGAAACACCTGTTCTTGAAAATATAGAACTTAAAAAAGTTGCAACAACCGAGGAAAACGAAATTGATACGGATTTTGAAGCAGTTAAAGAGGAGGAAGTTGCTACGATTAAAGAGGAAAAACCGAAAGAAAAAAAAACCGGACCAGTTCTAGAAAATAATTTTGGAGTTAGAACGGGAGTAAATTACCGTGTACAGATAGCTGCTGGAAAAAATGTGGTAGACAAGGCATACTTTGAAAAACGACATAATTGGACAAGTGACTTTGTAATCGAAAATCACAAAGGCTGGATTAAATATACAACCGGTTCTTACCAGATATACAGAATTGCTCGCGATAATAGAGCAACTGTTAATGGCGGTGAGCATAAGTTTAATGGTCCTTTTGTAACGGCGTACAACGAAGGTATTAGAATTACGGTTCAAGAGGCGCTAATGATTAGTAAACAGAAATGGTTTAAGTAGCAAAAAATCAACTGCAACAATCATTATTTATTTAATTTAGGCCAATTATTGTAATAAGTCAAATGAAGTCAATCCTAACAGGAGTATTTATTGTAGTGTTTTCGGCGATTTCGGTTGCCCAAACTGACACCAGTTCCACTGAAGAATTTGTTCTTGAGTCTGCAGATACAGAGACAACTGAATCCATTAGCGATTTCAGACCTGTAGTTTCGTTATCTGGAGGTTGGCTTACTTTTTTTGGTGACGTTTCTAACAAGCAAAAAGCAAACGGAATATTACTTTCAAATCTTGCAGTTGATTTGAGCGTTTCTTTTCCATTAAAAAGTAGTTTTTATTTAACCTTCAGAAGCATGCTGGGAACAGTTTCTGCAAATGAAAGAAGTGCGAGTAGAAATTTAAATTTCAGCAGTAGAATTCAAACTTTTGGAATTGAAACAAGTTACAACTTCAATCACTTCTTAAATGAGAAAAGAGCAATTGACCCCTACCTATCTATAGGTTTTGACGCATTGGTTTTTAATTCAAAAACAGACCTATTCGATGCCAATGGAAATCAATATTACTACTGGACTTCTGGAGACATAATGGATAGGGCTGAAACTCCTGAAAACCTAGCTTCCGCAAACAAACTACAGCGAGATTACGATTACGAAACTGACTTAAGAAAAAGTGGAGTTACTGGAGCTCCTGAATTCGATAAATTCTCTTTTGTTATTCCATTTGGTGCAGGTGTTAATATGCGATTAAGTCACAAATTCCATGTTCATATAGGAGCAACATACAATTTATTACTCACTGACAGAGTTGATGGAGTTACTGCCGATGGGGTTGCTGATTATAATGGTCCCGGGAAATTAGATGGATTTTTATTTAGCCATATTGGATTAAGCTATGATCTCTCAAATCATAGTACTTCCAATCCAGAAGAAAGCGGAATTAGCGATGAAGAATTGGCAGACCTAGCAACAGGAGATAAAGATTTGGATGGTGTAAATAATTTAGCCGACGAGTGTTCTGAAACTCCTGCAGGAGTAGAAGTTGATGAAAAGGGTTGTCCTTTTGATGAAGACAAGGATGGTGTTCCAGATTACTTAGACCTTGAGTTAGGAACTGATTCTACTTTGATTGTTGATACTAATGGTGTCGGTATGACTCAAGAGCAGATCCAAATGATTGCCTTCAGGTTCCTTGATGAATCTGGAGCACTAACTGCTATCGAAGACACTATATATACATACGAGCTGCCTAGTAAAACTGAACGTATAACCAAGAAAAAATATAGCGTTCAAGTAGCTAGTGACTCTTTATCTACAGAACAAGCAGTAGATTTGCTAAGTAATGAAAAACTTAAAAGCGTTCAAGATGGCGATAACTCGACTGTATTAGTTGGTGAATTCGATGAAATAAGTGAAGCACTTGCAAAAAATAAAGAACTTAAAGAAAAAGGGATTTCAACACGAGCCATTGTTGAAGAAACTGTCACCGGAAAGATTATAATAGCAGATACACGTGGTGAAATTGTTGGCGCTACCATCGGAAAAACTGCTCCTCCAGGTACTCAATTTAGAATTCAAGTTGGTGCATTTAAAAAGCCTATTAAAAAAAGTGCATTTAGTAATTTAAATATAATTGGAATAAAAAGTAGCGATGGTTTTACACGATATTATATCTCTGAAGGTTACTCATCCTATGCAGCAGCAGCAGCAGCTAAAGTTGCATTGAAAGGACAAGGTATTGGAAATTCATTAATTAAAGCATTTAGTGAAGGAGAACAAGTTTCATTATCAAGTGCAGGCGCCACATTTGACGCTACTAATACTACTCCTGCTTCGCCAAAAGATAAGAGTAAGGTCAGTTTTAAAGTTCAGTTGGGAGCTTATGCAAACGCAATACCAATGACAGAGTTCAACAAATTTGTAAAACTTGGAAAAATTGCTAATGAAAAAGGATCAGATGGGAAGACTAGATACTTCGTTGGTTCATTCTCAAGCTATGACAAGGCAAGTTCTTATATTAACGAATTAGGCGACTTCAATATAAATGAAGCATTTGTTGTTGGAGAATACAACGGTAAAACTATCTCCGCTAAAGAAGCAATGGACATTGTAGAATAAATTACCCTAGGGCCTCGTTTACCGTAAATTTGGGTGCTATAGATTGCTTATGAAGGCATACATTCAACTTTTTATATTTTTAATCCTTTCCATTTTCTCCGTAAGCGCTTACTCGCAATCCAAATTACTGATTGGAGAAGTAATCTCTAAGAAGGATAGTTCCAAGCTATTTGGGGTTCACGTTGTAAACATAAGCTCGAACAAAGCAACTAACTCTATATCTGATGGTTCTTTTTCTATGCCTTATCAAAATGGCGATACTATTATCTTGACTTCGATAGGTTATAAAGATCATAAACTATTTACCGGAATGTTTTGGGTAGCCAGTGGTCAAACAATAACAATTTATATGTCTCCTCAGGTATATGATTTGCCCAGTTTTGATGTCAATCAATACAACACTAAGGAAGAATTTAAAGAAGATTTTATAAATCAAACCCCTATTAAACCAATTAACCCTGAGCTGTTTGAATACAAAAAGCCAAGTAAACTTGAAGATGTGGATACTGACCTAAATGCACATATTCCGCTGAATAGTCCTATTTCATTTCTGTACAATAAATTTGGAAAGGAAGCCAGACAAGCAAAAAAATTAGCTAAAGCTCAAAAAGAAACTAAAGAAGAAAAAATAATTAAAGAAAAATACAATTCCCAAGTAGTGCAAAAAATTTTAGAATTTGAAACCAAACAAGAAGCAAAGCGGTTTATGGAAGAGTGTCCGTTAGAAAATGAGTTTATTCTTAAAGCCAAAGAATACGACATTGTAAAAGCAATTTTGGATTGTGAGAAAAGGAAATCTGATGCTGAATAATTAGCAGTGTTCTGACATAGCTCCGTATTTACTGTTCTTAGGCCTTACAAGCAGAGTATATTAGTTTAATCTTTAAAACTTATAACTATGAAAATTGTAAAAATCGTTGCCGTTGCAACTGGAACTATAGCTCTCGGAGCTGTCTCAAAAAATGCTAATGCTGCAGACTTATTTACCTGTTGATCATTTAGGGTCAGGATCTGAAGTACGTTCAAATCTAATTGAACTTAATTCTGACTTTATCGCTGATAATATTTAGAAATTTGGAGAATTATAAAATTGAATTTAGCGAGGTGTCTGTGCTTGTGGCACAAGTATTAGAAGCTCTTCCAGAAAACAACTTTGACTTTTTACATTCAATGAAAAAAGTTGCTGCACAATACAACCTAACCGACATAGCAATCATTGAAAAACGAGCGGACAACTTACTTATTAAGTTCAAGCAACTTGGCTTATTTCTATAATTACTCTTTAATCAAACGAACTGTTTCGGATACAATTCCATCTTCAATAATTGATAAAAAGTAAACACCTTGAGTTACTGAGGTCAGTTTAATTTTTCTTCCTAAAGCTACAAAAGATTCTTCCATATAAATAGTTCTTCCTGTCACATCAGTTAACTTTAGAACTGAAGATTTTGATACATTCCGTATTTCTAAAACCTGTGTAAAAGGATTTGGATAAACCTGAATTTTCAAATTTAGATTCCCTTCATTCATTCCAGTGCAGTTATCGAGTCGAATGAATTCAGAAGCACTTCCTTCGCAATTGTTAGCATCTGCAAATACATAAGTTATTCTTCTAACTCCAGGCGTAATTATCCTAGGATCAAATTGTGCGTTTTGTGAGCCATCAATTGAATACCTGCCGCCTGAAGGTATTCCTCCCGTTAATATAAATCGAGGAGCATTATTACAGATTCTAGTTTCTTCCAGTGCAAGTGATACCTCTGGATTGGCTCGAATTTTTACCGTTATTATTTTTATATCCTCGCAGCCCGTTGCGTTTTTAATCGTGTGAATTGCTGTATAATCCCCTGGCTGCAATAAGCTAGGTCTAAACTTACAAGAATCAATATAAGGCATCCAACTGCCACCGCTCCATTTTCCATTTTGATCAATTGGAGTAAGTACAATCGATGTCTTTTCAGAAATACAATATGCTGTATCCGCTTCAACTACTCCTGCATCTGGTTTGTCTCCGATGGAAATATTTACGGTTTTGGTATCGAATAATACTCCTTTAAAACTCCTTAAAGTTGCAACATAAACTCCTGAGGTTTTATAAACACAATACGGGTTTTGCTGATTTGAATTTGCTGGAAGTGCACCACCAAAACTCCATTGCCAAGCAGTAACTCCACCAGTAGATCTATCGGTAAAGTAGATGGTATCACCAATACAACCCGTAAGTGAAGATGCGTTAAAATCAGCTCTAGGACCTTCAATAAACCCTTCAGCGATTAATGAAAAATCCTGATTTCCAGTTGATAAACTGCCTTTATGTGTTACTCGTAAATAGTAACTTCCTGCAGGAATGTTTGAGTAATAAATTTGCTCTACATTATCTCTGAAATTATCTGCTTTCGTAGCTGCAGAAGCAGGTACTAGAGGATTCATTCGGTAAGGATAATATACAGATCCGTTATTAATATTTACCAACCTTACATCTAAATCATTCACCAGTTTAATATTGGTCGGATTGAGACTTGGAGAATTTGTTGAACCTTCGATATCTGTCCAGCAAATCGTAACTCGAACAGGATTGGTTCCATTTGAAAAAACTACTTTTTCATATTTAGCCGAATTATTTAATGTCAGTTCCTCAACTTGAATTTCAGTGTCATTCAAAACCTCAACTGCTTTGAATGTGTTCATTAACCCCCAACCAAAAACATAATCCGGACCAGTAGAAGTTCCTGCTTCATCTGCAGAATGAATGACGAGTCCTTTGAGAGTAGCAGCCCTCATGTATTTTCTTTTTATACTGTTATAATGCTGCTGCAGCAATAGGCATGAACCCGCAACACTGGGACTGGACATGCTTGTTCCGCTTGAACTGTAATAGTCCGAATTTCCAGTGCTATTACAACTATAAACTCCAGCTCCATTCCCCACAATATCGGGTTTAATTCTGCCGTCATCAGTTGGTCCCCAAGAGCTAAAACTAGTCATTGAAACTCCGTTGGCAATTACATAGCCGTTGGTCAAATCATTGACAGCTCCCACGGTTAAAATATTCTTAGCAGTAGCATATGTAGAGACACAATCGTATTGTCCATCTGGATCTCTTACCGCAGAACTTGTAGCATAAGAGCTACCAGTCCAAATTTGGTAAGATCCGCTCGGTTGTCTATCGTTTCTATCGTTTCCAGCTGCTTTTACAATTAAGTAATAAGGAGCTAATCGAGCAATTCTATCCCAAGCTCTTGTTCGTGAATCGTAAAAACCAAATTTGTAATCCTCTACTGAACTAATCGAAGTATTGCCGTACCAAAAATCATTACCATTACTCCTGCCCCAGCCTGTTGCTGTTCCATAAGAATGATTTGAAACCATAATTCCTTTAGATGCGGCATCTGCCATTTCTGAAGCATCACTATTCCAATCGTAAGCCCATAATTTTGCTTGAGGTGCCATTCCTTTTGCGTTTGCTGATAAACCGGATGCTATAAGAGTACCTGCAACATGAGTAGCATGTGAACTATTTCCAGACGCATTATCACTGCGCGTTATCCTATTTCCAAACTCGCGATGAGAAGCTCGAACACCACCACCATCCCACTCAGCAATAGTCATGTTTTGTCCTTCCAAGTTTAATCCTTGACCACCTCCGTTGTGTAATTTATTGGTTCCAATACTTCGAGCCGCTACTCTGTTAAAAGCCTCATTATATCTTGGAGAACCGTCTGCATTTAAACCAACCAACTGAATATAAACGCCTTCTCCAACAATTTCTGTAGGCCAGTTGTACAATTTAGCAAGGTTTAAAGCGGTTTTTAGTTCAATACTATCACTAACTTTAAGTTCTTTGGAAAGCTGCAGTAGCTCCTCAATATTGGTGTTCTCTAAAACCACTTCAGACGCAGTCTGAGCAAATAAACTGAGGTTACTGAAAAGGATTATTAAGAAAGCTGATACTAAATGTTTTGTAATTTGCATTTTGCAAATATGCCTCTAAAATGGATTTATTCTGCAATCATTTGAAAATTCATTTTCTACAAACTATTTATGAAATTCTGTTTTTACACAACCACATTAGTTCTGCTAACAATTTTACTTTCCTTGGGACTAAATGCCCAAAATGAAACACCTAATGCAGGCGATAAAATCATTACAGATGAAAAAAAACGTGATTTTTCGTGGGAAGATTGGAAAGAAAGAAGCAATAAGCACTGGAGAGGTTTAGATGTAGGAATTAATATGCTGCTTTATGATGACGGTAGCGAAATTCCAGAAGCTAAGTTCAATGCATTAACCCCGGATATTGGAAAATCATTTTATTTTGGATTAAATGTTTTAGAAAAAGACATTACACTAAACGGTGAATACATAAAGTTCATAACAGGATTTGGTTTCGATTTTTATAATTTTCATTTAGATAAAAATGCGATTCTTCTTTCGCAAAGAGACACGCTGGCTTCAGCAATTGATACTATAAATACATTTACGAAAAACAACCTAAAAAGTGCTCATTTAACCGTGCCCCTGCTTATCGCATTTAACACAAATGTGAAGCATTCAAAAGCATTTCATTTTGCTACAGGACTTATTTTAAGCTATCGACTATCTGGTAAACAAAAGATAGAATACGACGATGGAAACGTTGAAACAGCTCTAGAAAGAAAGGGACAAATGCACCAAAACCCATGGAAGGTTGCCGCAACATTTAGAATAGGATATGCTAACTACCACGTTTTTGGAAATTATGCATTAACCAATTTCTTTGTCAGCGGACAAGGGCCACAGGCTAAAAGTGTTGTGTTTGGTATAAAGATTTTGCCTTGGTAGTGGTGGTTTTGAATGTTGAATGTTGAATGTTGAATGTTGAATGTTGAATGTTGAATGTTGAATGTTGAA
>CAJVZZ010000019.1 GCA_913020435.1 uncultured Flavobacteriales bacterium
ACATAAGCAACAGAAATTGCTAAAGTCATTTGTGCTAATCTTACTAAATTCTCCATTGTATTAAATTTTTCTTATTTGAATAAATTTTCGGGATTCTTCCCGTTTTAAATAGGATTTCTGTCTCCTTTTAAAAGTTGTGTTATTTTATTTTGCGAAAGGATATCATAAATTAACTAAACTAACTTTATGATACTGCAAATATATTTAATCAAAGACGGTTAGTTGCTGTTCACGTATTGTCCAATAGAAGTAATTATTTTGCAGTTATAAGCTTAATTACTGGTCTATAGTTCAATTTACACTTTCGCTTCTTTCACTTTGGAAACTACCTGCTTTTTTTCAATAAAATCTAGTTTTGGTGGAGCGCGCAAACTGACGGCGTTTCAGTTTACAATCATTAAATGATTACAAATTCTTAAATTACAATTTACCTACAGAATCCCTACTTTTGCGAGCTGTTTTTAAACACATTTATGTACCATTTACACGAGAAGTACGAAGCGGTTATTGGATTAGAAATCCACATTCAATTGCTTACTAATAGTAAGGCCTATTCAAATGATTTGAATGAATATGGTGATGACCCGAATTCTAATATCAGCGCAATTACCCTGGCACACCCAGGAGTACTTCCAAGAGTAAACGAGAAGCAATTGCAATATGCGATTTTACTTGGGTTGGCTTGTGAATGTGACCTTCGAGAAGAAAACCAATACGCTAGAAAAAATTATTTCTATGCAGATATGCCGAAGGGCTATCAAATTACGCAAGATCAAACTCCAATTTGCACCAACGGATTTGTTCGTTTAAAAGACGCTGACGGTAAAGAAAAGAAAGTGATTTTGACCAGAATTCACATGGAGGAGGATAGTGGTAAGAGTATTCACGATCAAGATCCGTTTAATTCACTAATTGACCTGAATCGTGCTGGTACTCCATTATTAGAAATGGTGACTGAGCCAGACATTCGTTCGAGTATCGAAGCATACAATTTTGTTACTGAGGTTAGAAAACTGGTACGTTACCTAGAAATTTGTGATGGTAACATGGAGGAGGGAAGTATGCGTTGTGATGCAAACATCTCTGTTCGAGAACGTGGTGCTGCTGAATACGGAACTAAGGTAGAGGTGAAGAACATGAACTCCATGCGTAACGTGCAACGTGCGATTGAGTATGAAATAGATCGACAGATAGAGGCTGTAGAAAATAACGAAGAAATTTTTCATGAAACTAGAAGTTTTGATGCTGCAACAGGATCGACTGCTGGAATGAGAAGTAAGGAAGACGCAAATGACTACCGCTATTTTCCAGAACCTGATTTATTGCCAGTATATCTTACTCAAGAAAAAATTGCTGGCGTAAAAGAAATAATGCCTCCGCTGCCCCATGAGCTATATAATAAATACACTCAAGAACTAAAACTGAGTGACTACGATGCTCAAATCTTAACGGACAGTAAAGACGTGGCATTGTATTATGAAAAGATGATTGCTCTATCGAGTAATTATAAGATCTGCGCAAATTGGTTGATGGGTGAGGTAAAAGGCTATTTGAATGAAAAAGGATTGCACATTAGTGAGTTTCCAATTTCTGCCGAACGATTGGTTGGATTGATTCAGTTGATTGAAGAAGGAAAGGTTTCTAATTCTATTGCAGGTCAAAAGGTATTTCCAGCCTTACTTGAAAATACGGACAAAACTGCTGCTCAAATAGCAGATGAACAAGGATTAGTTCAAGAAGATGATAGTGATGCTTTAATGGGATACATAAAAGCTGCTATTGAAGCATATCCTGAGAAAGCTGCTGATTATAAAGGTGGAAAAAAAGGATTACTTGGCCTATTTATGGGAGAGGTAATGAAAAGAAGTGGGGGCAAAGCTGACCCTAAAAAAACAAATGCGCTCTTGCGCGAAGAATTAGAAAAGTAATGAAGAGAATTATTGGGTTGTTATTGGTTGCGGTTAGTGTTATTTTTTCAAGTTGTGACAAAGTAGAAGTAGTAAGTCCTTCAGGGTCATATATCGAAGGATATATAGAAGGAATTCAAGGTGGTGAACTGATTTTAGTGCAGTCGCTTATGGCAAATAGTATTGTAACCGTTGATACGATTATTCCAGATGCTGAAGGAGGTTTTACCATTGGACCAAATGTTCCGAATATTGGGTTTTATAGAATCTTCGTAAACAACAACAATTTCGTAAACCTAATTCTTGAGCCAAACGATACGTTACTTTTTAGTGCGAATGTGGAGGACTTGGAAGGTACTTATGCAATTGAGGGAAATGAAGAAACTCAAAAGCTAAAGGAGCTGAATGATATGTTAAACGTATATGTAGATAAAATTGATTCAATAAATAATTTAGTTGGAATAGCTAAATCAAATCAGTACTACAATGAGGTGGCTTTTTTAATGTCTGGCCAAGAAGAATTGCAAATGTCGACGGGAGAAAATATTAGAACTTTTGTAAAAGAAAATTCAACTTATTTGGCAAGTTTATCGGCTGTTCAGAAATTAGATCCCGATGGAGATTTTGATTTATTTGTGCTTGTAAAAGACGATTTAGTTCCAAAAATTGGTGGCACTCAATTGCACAACAATTTGGCAAGCCAGATAGGAATGTGGGCAAATGCACAAATGGGCGCTACAATGTTAGATATTAAACTAAACAATCCTGAAGGTGACGCTATTACGTTGTACGATCAATTAGCAGAAGTAACGTTGGTTGATTTTTGGGCAAGTTGGTGCAGACCATGCAGAGGAGAGAATCCGAATATTGTAAAAGCATTTGAAAAGTATAAGTCAAAAGGATTTACAGTTGTTGGTATTTCATTGGATGAAGATGCTGAATTGTGGAAGCGTGCTATCAAACAAGACGGTCTTGCATGGACGCACATGAGTGATTTGAAGCTTTGGAGTTCTGCTGCAGTGGCGCAATACAATATAGGCAGTGTACCGGCTAGTTTTTTGGTGGATAAAGACGGAAAGATTTTAGCGAAAAATTTACGTGGTGCAGCTTTGGATTTAAAATTAACGCAGTTGTTGGGGGAGTAGTTCTCGATACACCATTCCTAACGTCATGGCACTCGAACTGACAAAAATTGGTTTAGGTTATTGATACAATTTTATTTCATTCCTTGTAAAACAATCGAACTGAAAGGTTTATCGTAATTGTAAGTATTTGTCACTTCGAGCGATTCGACTCAGGAGAATTGTATCGAGAAGGACTTTTAGCCCACAATTTTAATCTTGAACGATTACTTTTTCTCTTCCAAAACCACGACCCCCAAAAATATCATCACCGTACTAAAATAGAGGAAGTACTTGATCTTTTTCGAAAGTTGAAATAGAAGAATTATTGTTAACTAGTCTACTTTGTAGCAACCCGTTATGATCACCATCTGTCATTGCAGTTCCGTTAGACCATTTCTGATCATAAAGTTCTGCATCCACATGATAATGAATGTCGTACAATTCAACTTGGAGCTTAGAATCATCAATTTGTCTTCCAGTATAACTGAAATAATTTGCTATGCTTAGATTTTTTAAATAATGATTAATAGAGTCAACCCTGTCATACCAATATGCAGTTCCAAATGAATCTGCAGGTATATTAGTATTGTCACTCATTGAAGTTTTATACACTATGTGTATGGCGATTCTAACTGTTCTAGATGGATATAGAGCAGTTACTATATCATTTTCTGATACAGTTGAACAACTCTGCGATTTTAGAATATAAAAAGGTGTAAACGCAAGTAAAATAACAAGATTTAAAACATGAAATAAAGGATAAATTGAGAAGATTTTAGTAAGTTTTATAAGTTGTTTATTTGTGAAGCTTATATGTAGTCATTTTCATTATTGATTATTAAGTTGGAATTATATCACATTTTGAAGTCGTTTCTTTTTTACGTTCTTTGGTGTTGCGAAAAATCAAAGAATTATGAATGCTTTTTTTACCTCATTTTTTCTCCTAATAGCTAGTTTGGTTTATAGCCAGCATGCTCATCATACTTTTCAAACAGAAGAGGGAAGACGCTCCGATACCATAAACGTTTTGCATTACGAAATTGCATTGGATTTAACCGATTCTATTTCAAAAAAACTAAAAGGTGTTGCAGAAATCACTTTGTTGTCAAAGCAAAATGGACTTACGAAAGTAAATCTGGATTTACTGAAGTTAACGGTTGATTCGGTTTGGCTGGAAGGAACTCGCACAACGAACTGGTCACATAACGATACATTGCTTTCGGTCTCAACAAACTCAAAGAACAAAGGAGACACCATTCGAATTAAAGTTGCTTATCACGGTTTGCCATTTGGCGAACAATGGGGAGGCTGGTACAACAATGCGAATTACATTTTTAACCTTGGTGTTGGGTTTAAATCCATTCCGCATAACCTTGGAAAAGTATGGCATCCGTGTGTCGATAATTTTGTAGAGAGAGCTACTTACACCGTTGGTTTAAAAACGTTTGGAAGTTGGATTGGTGTTGGGTCTGGGATTTTGACAAAAGTTGATACTGTACAAATAAGTCCTCGAATTTTAAACAGAACGTGGCAATTGAATCAAGAAATACCGACCTACTTATATGGAATAGCTGCTGGCCGATACATTCTGCTAAAAGATACTTTTCAAGGCCCATTAACTACGATTGAATCTGACTTATACGTATTGTCATCGCAGCTTAACAGCATGCTCATTAAAACACAGCGACTAGAAGATTGCTTTAAACTGTACGAAACTAAATTTGGCAAGTATCGCTGGGATCGAGTTGGTTATTCTACCACTTCTCAAGGTGCAATGGAACACGCTACTAATATCGCAATTCCTCCAGGTGCTTCTGAATCGACTATTATGCACGAACTTTCTCATCATTGGTGGGGCGACCTTATTACTTGTGAGTCCGATAGAGATATGTGGATTAACGAAGGAATGGCAGTTTTTTCGGAGTACTTATTTGCAGAAGACTTATACGGTAAAGAACAGGCGCGTTCAGACATGCACGGAGATTTATTTACAGTTTTAAATACAGCCCACAAACAGGAAGACGGATATCAACCAATTTCGGGTGTGCCCAGAGTGCATACTTACGGAACACATACGTATAGAAAAGGAGCTTTGGTAGGACACAACTTAAGAGTGAAACTGGGAGATCAGAAAGCATTTTCGGGTTTCACTGATTTTTTGGATTCCAATGAATTTTCAGCAGTAAACAGTTATGATTTCAGAGATGGAATGTCAAAAGCTACTGGAGTTGACCTTACTGAATTTTTTGACGATTGGGTATTTAGCCCCGGTTTGCCATGTTATGTAATTGATTCTTTTAAGGCTACTGCTAGTGCAGGATTGTACTCTATTGAATTAACGGTTAGACAGCTAAAAGCGAACTCCGATCACTTTTTTGGAAAAATTCCATTGGAGGTGAAATTCTTAGATGCTCAATTTAATGAGCATTTTGAAACTATTGATGTTGGAGGAGAGTTGAGCACTGTCAAATTGCAAATCCCAATTAATGCCGCTTATGCCACACTTAACCCAACATACAATTTGAACTACGCAATGACGGCAACCGATCAAGTCGTGAAATCTGCCGGTTCACTAAACGGGCAAGGATTACTCATTAATGCGCAAGTCTCTTCAGTTACAGATTCAGCATACATTAGGGCTCAAACGTATTGGACAGGACCAAATATTTCCTTGAGAAATGCTGTGGATTTGCGAGTTCGAGTAAGTTCGAATCGTTATTGGAGAATTGATGGTGTAGGTGCTGCAACCGTTATTTTGTCCGGGTTCTACAACGCAAAAAAAGGCGAGAATGATTTTGGGTTGCTGAAATCTAGCGAAGATAGTATTGTAGTTTTATATCGTGAAAAGCCTGAAAACCCCTGGGAAATTTATAAAAACCCTATTATGAATATTGGTTTACTAACCGATTCTTTAGGTGGTTTTAGAATTGAGAATGGTGCACTTGGTGAGTATACGTTAGCAGAATACGATCCTTCATTTAATGAGTCCTTGTTTGATTTTATTGGAGAGGAATTATCTGAGTCTAAATCATACTTAGAAGTTTTTCCTAATCCTAGTAATGATTGGATTAGTATAAAAATCGCAGAAGGAGTTGAAGTACATATTACCATTTTGAATTCATATGGGGCAGAGGTGTGGTTATCTGATGTGGAATCAAATACAATGGAAATTGATGTTTCTAACTGGCCATCTGGAGTGTATTATATTTTAGGTTACGAAGGAAAGGACATAGGGTCAGTTAATGCTCCAAAACCTATTGATTACAAACGACTTATAGTTGAATAAATGCGAAAATTAGTATTTCTTTTATGTATTCCCATTATGGGAATTGCACAAGATTCCTACGAAAGACAACCTGAAATAGATGTTTTAAGCTATGCTGTGCAGATAGCGCTAAATGATTCTAATGATAGAATTACAGCAAAATCTGAAATAGAAGTTGTGTTGAATGGTGCAGTAGAACTCTTATTTTTAGACCTAATCAATGAGCGAGAAGGCAAAGGAATGCTGGTTCAAGGAGTGTTTTTTGAGGAAGAAGCGTTGAATTTTTCGCATAAAAATGATAGACTGACAATTGAACTGAATCAACGAATTAGAAATGATAGAGGGCTCCGACTTACAGTACTTTATGAAGGTGAGCCAACGGACGGCCTAATCATTTCAAAAAACAAATATGGTGATCGAACATTTTTTGGAGATAATTGGCCAAATCGGGCACACCATTGGTTTCCGTGTATTGATCATCCCTCAGATAAGGCTTCAATTGAGTTTGATGTAATTGCACCATCGCATTATCAAGTAATTTCTAATGGCGAAAAAGTGCTAAGTAAAAAACAGAATAATGGTTTTACTCGAACTATTTATTCGACCTCCCTTGTTTTACCGACAAAGGTCATGGTTATTGGAGTTGCCAAATTTTCAATTAATCTGTGCGAAGCGGGAAAACAAGTTACTCAATCTTCTGCTTATGTATATCCGCAAGAGGAGGAACAAGGTTTTAGTGATTATTGTTCCACAACCGATATTCTTGAATGGTTTGAAAATAAAATTGCTCCATATCCTTATGAAAAATTAGCCCATGTTCAGTCTAAAACGCGCTATGGAGGAATGGAAAATGCTGGTTGTATATTTTATCACGAGAATAGTATTGACGGCAAACAAGGGTCTAAGTATCTATTTGCGCATGAAATAGCTCACCAGTGGTTTGGTAATTCAGCTTCAGAAAAAGATTGGCATCACGTATGGCTGAGCGAGGGTTTTGCAACTTATTTAACAGAGGTTTATAAACAAGAAACAGCAGGTGAAATAGCTTTTAAGGAAGGAATGGAGCAGGCTAGAATTAAGGTGATTCGGTTTCAGAAAAAATATCCAGAAGCGAAGATCATTGATACGAGCATTACTAACCTCAATCAATTATTGAATCCTATGACGTATCAAAAGGCCGCTTGGATGCTTCATATGCTCCGCAATATAATTGGTGACGACGCATTTTGGAGAGGTATCAAGAGCTATTACGAAAAATATCAATATGGAAATGCTTTGAGCTCCGATTTTCAGATAGAAATGGAAAACGCGAGCAATAGAAATTTAGATATGTTTTTTGAAACTTGGCTGTATCAGCCTGGAATGGCAAAGGTAGAATCAACATTCAAGTACAAAAAGAAAAAGAGGCAATTAACGATAATATTAAAGCAACCAAAAAGTAACTGGTTCGTGATACCTATACAATTTGATTGGAGCTCTAAAGGTCCAATGGTTATGGATGCACCTAAAATGAAGATTACTTTTGAGGATATCGAAAGGGGAGAGTTGGAGTGGAAGTTTGATGCCAAGAGTAACGTCTTGAAATGGTAGAATAGTTTTGCATTCTTAAATAACTGTAAATATTAGTTAAGGTAACAATAGTCACCTTTGCTTTAAAATTATTATAACAACTTTGTTATCAAATTACTAGATATGAAAACAAATAGAATCGGTTTAGACAATCAGAAAAGTGAAGAGCTTGCAGATTTATTAGGAGACTTACTTGCTAATTATTCTACATTCTATCAAAACGTTAGAGGATATCATTGGAACATTAAAGGAGAAAAATTCTTTGAATTGCATTTGAAGTTTGAGGAATTGTACAACGATTTATTTATGAAAATTGATGAAGTTGCAGAGCGCGTGCTTACACTTGGTTTTGCACCGAATCATCAATTCACTGAATATTTCAAACAATCTGAAATTGCTGAAAGTAATGAAGTCACTAATGGAATTAAATCCGTTGAATCGATTCTTGATGCTTTTGAAATCTTATTAAAAAAACAGCGACATATATTGGATTTGTCGGGAGATATAAATGATGAAGGAACCAATGCTCAAATGAGTGATTATATAAGAGAGCAAGAAAAACTAGTTTGGATGTATTCAGCTTTTTTAAATCGTTAAGAAAGCGTTTAACCCAAAGTTAAAGTCAAAAAAAAACCCCGACTGGTTATACCAATCGGGGTTTTTTATGTTTTATAATACCAATTATTCCTCTATAACTTCAAAGCTAATAGTGGTATCAACACCTTTCTGGAATTTTACTTTCGCTTCGTATGTACCAATTTGTTTAATTGGTTCATTAATGATAGTAATATTCTTACGTTCAACAGCATAACCTAAAGCTTTAATTGCATCAGCAACTTGTAGGTTAGTAACTGAACCAAAGATTTTTCCATTCTCACCAACTTTAGCACCAATCTTAACTGTAATTGCAGCTAATTTCTCAGCAGCGACTTTAGCTTCTTTACGTACTTTTTCAATTTTGTGTGAGCGTTGTCTAAGGTTTTCTTCGTGTATTTTTTTAGCAGACACTGTCGCTAAAATTGCGCTACCTGTAGGAATTAAATAATTCCGACCGTAACCTGATTTCACTGAAACCATATCGTTAACTTCACCTAGTCCGTCAACGTTCTTTTTTAATATAATATCCATGGTAATTGTCCTTCTGAATTATTAATTACTTAAGTAAATCTCCTTTGTAAGGAAGAATAGCCAAATGACGAGCACGCTTTACAGCTGAAGCTACTTTTCTTTGGTATTTTAGAGAAGTTCCAGTAATTCTTCTTGGAAGTAATTTCCCTTGATCGTTTACAAATTTCATAAGGAAATCACCATCCTTATAATCGATATATTTAATTCTGCTTTTTCTAAATCGGCAAAATTTTTCTTTAGTAATTTCAATGTTGATAGGCGTTAAATACCTAATATCTCCTTGTTGTGCCATTATCTTTTTCTTTTTGGGTTAAAAATTAAGCTTTAGCATCCGCTTTCGGAGCAGCTTTTTTGCCTCTATTAATTCTGCTTTCAGCAAAAGCAATAGAGTGTTTGTCCATTCTAACGCTTAAAAATCGCATGATTTTTTCGTCGCGCTTCATGTCCAATTCTAGTTTTGCAATTTCTGCACCTTCCAACTCATACTCGAACAAGTGGTAAAAACCAGTTGTTTTTTTCTGAATTGGGTAAGCAAGCTTTCGCAAACCCCAATTGTCATTAAGAGTAATTTTAGCACCTAAGCCTTTTAAAGTGGCTTCATACTTTTTTACTGTTTCCTTTACCTGGTCATCAGATAAAACGGGAGTTAAAATGAAAACAGTTTCGTACCTATTAATCATAGTTTAAATGAATTTGTTTACTAATTTATTTTCTGAATCCTAGAATTCAGCCGGCAAAAGTACTCTTTTAAAGTAGGTTTTACAAGGGTTTTTGATTGTAAAATGCTCGATTTTTATGGTGTAATTAATAACTATTAAAGTTCAGTGTTTACGGGCAATTGTTCTGATTCAATTGAAAAATATAAACTGAATAACTTGTTGACAAATTAATACGCTATGAAATGAGGCTGGACAACACATTCGGTTAAATTTGTCAACTGCAGAGTCCTATGGAAAATTATGTCGTTTCAGCTAGAAAGTATCGCCCACAAACATTTGATGATGTAGTCGGACAAGCGTCCATTACCCGTACGTTAGAGAATGCGATCAAAAACAATCACTTAGCTCAGGCCTTTTTGTTTTGTGGTCCGAGAGGGGTAGGTAAAACTACTTGCGCTAGAATTTTGGCCAGAAATATTAATGAAGAAGTTGGAGTTTCAGCAGAAGAGGATTTTGCATTTAATATTTTCGAGCTGGATGCGGCCAGTAATAATTCTGTTGAGGATATTCGACACTTAATCGATCAAGTTCGAATTCCTCCACAAATTGGGAAGTACAAGGTATTTATAATTGATGAGGTTCACATGCTTTCTTCTCAAGCATTTAATACTTTTCTAAAGACGTTAGAAGAACCTCCTGCCCACGCTATCTTTATTCTTGCAACCACTGAGAAGCATAAGATACTTCCTACAATTCTCTCTCGTTGTCAAATTTTTGATTTTCGAAGAATTGAAATTCCAGACATTATTCTTCAACTGGAAAGTGTAGCTAAAAAAGAAAAAATTCAAGCAGATCATGACGCTTTGCATATCGTAGCTCAAAAAGCAGATGGTGCCATGCGAGATGCACTTTCAATATTTGATCAGTTAGTAAGCTTTTGCGGCAACAAGCTTACTTACAGTGATGTTATAGAGAACTTGAATGTTCTTGACTACGATTATTATTTCCGAATTACTGAGGCAATGGCTACAGCAGACATAGCTAAGTCTCTTGTTATTTTTGATGAAATTCTTGAAAAAGGATTTGATAGCCATCATTTTGTCAACGGTTTAGCCGATCATTTTAGAAATCTAATGGTGTGCAAAGATCCCCAGACAATTGAATTATTACAAGTGGGAAAAGCCATTAGTGATAAGTACAGAGACCAGAGTAAACTATTGGAGGTTGACATTTTGTTGTATGCTTTAAAAATAACAGCCAAATGTGATGTTCAATTTAAAATGAGTCAAAATAAACGGCTCTTAGTTGAGCTTTGCCTGATGCAACTGTGTTCTATTAAGGAAGCGGTTGAAAAAAAAAAGGCCTAGCTTATCTCATTCTTGAAGAAGAAGAGCTATTCGAAATCTTATTAAAACCCAATAATATTTCTTTAATTGAACCTCCTAAGGTTCAAACCGAATTGTCTGCAACCGCAACCTCAGATAACAGTAAGGAAAAGACTTCCAATCCAACCAATTCTGATTCAAAACCAGTATCGGTAAAGAAACGAGTTAAGATTGATGCAGGATTCCAATCTGGAATGATATCTATAAAAGGTTTTAAGAAAAAAACTGAACAAGAATCAGCTAAAAAAACGGAAGCCGAAGATTTAAAAGGAAAACCAACAACTGCTTTTAGCGAAGAAGATTTCGTTTCCGCTTGGAACAAATATATCGTCTTGCTTAAAGAAACGGGTAAATCCAGTTTCGCAAGTACAATGGAGGTTGGAGCACCTACATTGGATGGTGAAGACGTAATGGTAGAAATTGAAAATACTGTTCAGGAAAATGAGTTGAACACAGAAAAGGCCGAATTACTTGGGTTTCTAAGGTCCACATTAAACAACTATTCTATTCAGTTGAAATACAATAAGGTAGCAGTGAAAGAGCAAACTAATTACTACACGAACAGGGATCGATTTAATAGGCTAGTTGAATTAAACCCAACATTATTAGAGCTGAAAAAACGTTTTAATTTAGAGACGGATTATTAGCAAAACGGTTGATTAGTTACATAAATTGCCACATTAAAAAAGCCCTTCCGTCCTGATAGCTATCGGGATGGAAGGGCTTTAAAGCTCATTTTATAAAAGCGGTTTTAGCTTGCTTTCTTTCCAGCACAGCAACCTGAACCAGCTGCTTTTCCTTCACAACCTTTTTTGGTCGTTTCGGCTTTTTTATCTTTTTTAGATTTCTTTTTGTCGCCTTTTTTAGTTGCAAATTCAGTTGAAGTAGTTTCATTTGAATTCACACAGTTAAATGCAGATACAGTTGTATAACTGAATAAAGCTCCTGCCATTAAGGCTATTGTAAAATATTTTTTCATGATATTGATTTTAGTAACACCCAAATATACATTAGTTGCTAATTCAAAATAGGTATCATTTATTACATAAGGTTAAAATTAGATTTGATTGAGCAAACTGCAGATAACCTTAAAGGCAAATTTTTACATTTGCCAAATGTCAATTACGCTTATAATTATCGGTATTACGGCACTTGTGTCTTTTAACTGCTTCAGCAATAGATCCTTGTTTGATAAGCTGAAGTTTAATGCATATGCTATAGCACAGCAAAAACAATGGTACCGCCTTTTTAGCCATGCTTTGGTTCATGGAGATTGGATGCATCTGGGTGTGAACATGTTTGTACTATGGAGTTTTGGTTCTTCAGTAGAACGCTATTTTACAGCCTATTTCGGGTTCAAAGGAACGGTTCTTTTCATCATTCTTTACCTCGGAGGAGTCGCATTTGCGAGTGTTTCGGCATTGATAAAACACAAAGACAATTATTATTATAATTCAGTCGGTGCCTCTGGCGCAGTAGGTGCAGTTCTGTTTGCTAGTATACTATTGAATCCAATGAGTTCTATCTATTTGTTTTTTATACCTATTGGAATTCCTGCATTTATTTTTGGTCCTATGTACATTGCATACGAAGTGTATATGGCAAAAAGATCTAATGATAATATAGCACATGATGCTCATTATTGGGGAGCTGTATTTGGCTTTATCTTACCTATATTATTTGAACCTAAACTGTTTGTGGTTTTTCTAGAGCAAGTCTTTTAAAATATGAGAAAGATTATTTTTTTAGATCGAGATGGTGTTGTAAACGTTGAAAGAGGTGACTACACATGGAAGGTGGATGATTTTGAATTTACTCAAAACTTATTTGAAGCTTTGGGTAATTTCTCGGAAAAAGGATATTCATTTGTCATTATCACCAATCAAGGGGGAATCGCTAAAGGTTTGTATGGACATGAGGATGTTCTTCGATTGAATACCATTATAGCTAAAGAATTTGAAAATCATAATTTAGAATTACTTGACATTTATTATTCGCCTTACCATTCAGACTTTTCAAAGTCACTAAGTCGAAAACCTGATAGTCTTATGCTCGAAAAAGCAATTGATCGATACGGCATAGATGTTTCTAACAGTTATATGATTGGAGACAGTGAAAGAGATATTTTAGCAGCCCAAAAAGTTGGAGTAAAAGGAATATTGATTGCAGCGAATTCAAGTTTAACGCGTATATTAGATCAAATAAAATAGTGAAACTGTTATTACATAACGGAAAATTAATTTCAGAAAGCACCTTTAATGGGCTCAATCGTGGTATGTATTATGGCGATGGTTTTTTTGAAACCATTCGATTTATTAATGGCAATGTTCACTTAATTGATATTCATCAAAAGCGAATGGATATAGCATTTGTTGAACTCGGGCTCAAGAGAACGGCTTCTCTTTCAAGGTTAGAATTAACTAAAAGCTTTAGAAAATTAGCTGCGGCGAATGAACTGGATAATGGTAAAATTAGACTAACGATTTTCCGGAAATGGGGAGGGACTTTTATTCCGGAGAGTGATGATTGTGATTGGATTGCAGAGCTTAGTCCTATTAAAAACAGAGACTTTCAACTGAATCGAAAAGGCTTGCTTATTGACATTTATAAAAAAGAGAAAAAGTGGAGCGAATCTGCTAAATCTTTTAAATCTTTAAATGCATCATTTTATGTGAATGCTGGACGATTTGCTCGTGAAAAAAGAGTTGATGAAGCATTTGTGTTAAACGAGAAAAATGAAATTATTGAATCGTTGTATTCAAATATTTTCTATCAAAAAAAGGATCAACTATACACTCCACCAATCGAAGGTGGTGGTTTGCCGGGCATAATGAGGGCCTATGTAATTCATGTTTTGCAAAAGCAAGGAGTGGTGGTATTTGAAAAACCTCTTTTGGAAGATGAATTACACGAAGTTGATGAGTTGTTTTTGACAAATTCTATTCGAGGAATTCAATGGGTTGGAGGTTATAAAGCCAAACGATTTTACAGCAGGCACATCCGAGAATATTCCAATTATCTAAATAGAACGCTGTCAAAAGCACTTGCGATAAAATAGAAATAAACAAGCCTTTTTTCTGATTAAATAAATCCATCTAACCGACTACTTTTGCAGGCGCTTATGAAAACAAAAACACTTAAGAAAAACAAGGTGAATGTAGTAACCTTGGGTTGTTCCAAAAATATTTTTGACTCTGAAGTTTTGATGAGTCAATTGAAGGCCAACAAGTTCGATGTACAACACGAAAGCAATGATGGTGAAGCTTCTACGGTAATAATTAATACCTGTGGTTTTATCGATAATGCAAAACAAGAATCCATTGATACTATTCTTGGTTGGGCAGATGCCAAAAAGAACGGAGAAGTAGACAAGGTTATGGTAACCGGTTGTTTGAGTGAGCGTTATAAAGATGAGCTAGCTGGTGAAATACCAGAAGTTGATGCTTGGTTTGGAACTCGCGAATTGCCCCGCTTACTTAAAACTTTAAAAGCAGATTACAAACACGAATTAGTAGGAGAACGTTTATTAACGACTCCGTTGCATTACGCATATTTCAAAATAGCTGAAGGCTGCGACCGACCTTGCGCTTTTTGTGCAATTCCTTTAATGAGAGGAAAGCATGTTTCTACTCCAATGGATCAGCTGTTGAAAAACGCTAAGAATTTGGCTGCTGGCGGAACCAAAGAATTGATTCTTATTGCTCAAGACTTAACGTATTACGGATTAGATATTTATAAGAAGCGTAACTTGTCGGAGTTGATGTCAAGATTAGCTGAAATAGAAGGTATCGATTGGATTCGACTACAATATGCTTATCCCTCTGGTTTTCCAATGGATATACTGGATGCGATGAATGAAAACGATAATGTATGTAAGTATTTGGACATGCCATTGCAACACGCTAGTTCTAGTATGCTGAAATCAATGAAGCGCGGAATAAATCGAGAGAAAACAGATGCGTTAATAAAGAATATTCGAGAAAAGGTTCCTGGCATTGCGTTAAGAACCACTTTGATTACTGGATTCCCTGGAGAAACGGAAGCCGATTTTCAAGAAATGTTGGAATGGATTAAGGAAACTCGATTCGAAAGATTAGGTTGTTTCACTTATTCTCACGAAGAAAATACGAGTGCTCACGGTTTGGTTGATAATGTACCACCAGAAGTAAAACAAGATAGAGCCAATCAAATAATGGCTCTGCAGAGTGGAATTTCAATGGAATTGAATCAAGCTAAAGTTGGTAAAACTTACAAAGTCTTATTTGATAGAGTAGAAGGCGATTACTTTATTGGCAGAACGCAATACGATTCTCCTGAAGTGGATAACGAAGTATTAGTGCATAACAAGGATGGCTTTGCTAGAATTGGCGACTTTGCCAATGTAGAGGTAACTGATGCTGAGGAATTTGATCTGTTTGGAAAGATCGTTTAATTCTATTGCTGATAAGCTTTTTCAGTTTCCTGATTATGTCTGTTTAGGTCCAAT
The DNA here is from genome assembly GCA_913020435.1 of uncultured Flavobacteriales bacterium. GTDB lineage: Bacteria > Bacteroidota > Bacteroidia > Flavobacteriales_G > Salibacteraceae > UBA6770. The sequence goes on from CAJVZZ010000019.1 coordinate 15,524, forward strand.
TTCATTCCATTGAAGGGTTTTGTGTCTCCTTTGTTTTTTGGTCATTCTGAATTTTTTTAGAAAATCCATGTAAACGATCTTATTTGAGATGCTGAAAATGAATTCAGTGCGTCTCAGCAGTATCATTAAACACCATTTTAATTAAACGACTTCTAAAAAGCGATTTACGTCCTCTACGTTATTGTAAAAATGAACGCCAACTCGAATGGTTCCTTCTCTGAACGTTACTACTGTGTTGTTCTTTTTTAAAACTTCATATTGCTCAGCAGTATAAGGCATGCAGAAAAATCCTGCACGGTTTTTTACTGAAAAATCGCCAATAATTTTTCTTTTCTTTTGATCCAACTCACTCAACAAGTACTGAAGTAATTCAGCATTTCGTTTTTCTATAGATTGAATGCCTAATTCAGTCTTTTCTCTGATTGCATTTCGAAGAGCTTCATATCCAGGAACGTTAGGATGAGAAGGTTGAAAGGATTTAATTGAAGGTTGGTAAACAAAACTTCCGTTTTCAAGCTCGTACGAACCATAACCACCGATTTTCGGTTCGAATTTCTTAAGAAAATCATCTTTTATACATAGAGTACCAGTACCTAACCCTCCATTCATCCATTTATAATTGCTCCAAATTAAAGCGTCGATCTTTGTTGCTGTAAAATTGATTTTAACTGCTCCGGCGCTCTGTGTAGCATCTACGATAATATGAACTCCGTTTCGTTCGCATATTGAACCCAGTTGTTCTAAATCAGCCTTATATCCAGTTCTATATTGCACATGACTGATTATGATAAACTCAATATCATCTTCAATAAGATGCTTTTCAATAATATCATAATTGAAACTAAAATTATCAATTGCAGAAAAAGTATGAATATCAAATCCTTTTAATTGCAATGGAAGCAGAAGAGATGGGTAGTCATTTTCATAGACCAAAACTTTCTTTTTTCCAATGGTCTCGAGTAAAGAGTTGTAAGCAAAAGAAAAATTTGGAACCAATGCAGTTTCTGAAACTTTAGCACTAATGAATTCGGCTACTTCTTTTCGAGTGGGTTCCCATTCGTTCAACATCCAATGTTCAGGAGCTAGACTTCCTTTAGAAATAAAGTCTGCGTTAAAAGATTGACTAGATCTTAAAGTAGCATCAGAAATAAGACCACAAGCAGCCGTGTTAAGGTAGGTGCAGTTTATTAGTGCCGGATAGCTTTTTCTTATTAATTCCATATTATAAATTATTGCTCAAAGTAATTGTATTTACCTTTATCGTGCTTAGGTTGCATTACTCAATAAACGTTAATCAGTGACAATTATAACCCGGCTAGATTCTGACTACTATGTACATTTGTTCTGGAATTAAAAAGTTAACTATGAAAGTAGAACAGATATATACAGGATGTTTAGCAGAAGCTGCTTATTATATTGAATCAAATGGTGAAGTTGCCATAATTGATCCTCTAAGAGATCCTCAACCTTATCTAGAAAAACTAAGCGACAATGGCGATAAATTAAAATACGTTTTTGAAACGCATTTTCACGCCGATTTTGTTTCGGGACATATTGACTTAGCAAAAGCTACAGGAGCTAAAATTGTGTTTGGGCCTACTGCCAAGCCTTCGTACGATATTATTGAAGCAGCTGATAATCAAGAGTTTAAAGTAGGGAATATTACCATTAGGGTAATGCACACACCGGGTCATACTTTAGAGTCTACAACCTACTTATTGTTAGATGAAGAAGGTAAAATGAATTCAATTTTCTCAGGTGATACCTTGTTTATTGGCGATGTAGGTCGACCTGATTTAGCGGTAAAGTCAGACTTGACAAAAGAAGATTTAGCAGGAATGATGTATGAATCGATTCACAACAAGATTTTGCCCCTTCCTAATGATTTAATCGTTTACCCAGGACACGGAGCTGGCAGTTCTTGTGGTAAAAACTTGAGCAGTGAAACTACCGATACACTAGGGAATCAAAAGGCGATTAATTATGCGTTGGATGTAAAACTATCTAAAGCTGATTTTGTAAAGGAGCTTACCACTGGAATTTTACCTCCACCACAGTATTTCCCGAAAAATGCAATGATGAATATGCATGGGTATGAGTCTTTTGAAGAGGTAAAAGACAAGGCGCTTAAATCCTTTGACGCCAAAACATTTCGTTCGGTTGCAGAAAGTACCGAAGCCTTAGTTTTAGATACTAGACATCAAAGTAAATTTATGGAAAGCCATATTCCAGGTTCAATTTTCATTGGTATTGATGGGAATTTTGCCCCATGGGTTGGCGCGCTAATTACTGATATTCATCAACCTATACTTATAGTAGCTGATGAGGGCAGAGCAGAAGAAATTGTCACACGATTATCTAGAGTAGGCTATGATAAGACTATCGGATTTTTAGAAGGTGGATTAGAAAGCTGGAAAGATGCAGGTTTAGAAACCGACTCTATGCCTACGATTTCAAGTGAAGGTTTCGAAAAAATGTATACTGACGAATTGATTGTTTTAGACGTAAGAAAACCGGGCGAATTTGAAGCAGAGCACCTAGAAACCGCAGAGAGCATTCCATTGGATTTTATAAATAGCAATATGGAAAAGATTGATTCGAGTAAGAACTATTATGCACATTGTGCTGGTGGTTATCGTTCTGTCATTTTTGGCTCAATTTTAAAGTCAAGGGGATTGCATAATCTTACAAATATTGAAGGTGGCTATAAGGAGCTATCAGAAACATCTATTCCTAAAACAAGTTTTGTTTGTCCGTCTGAAAAAAAATAAAAAAATGATTAAAAATATTACACCACCAGAGCTAGAAGTGATAGCTAAAGAGAATGAAAATGCAGTGTTAATTGATGTACGTTCTCCTGAAGAATGTGCTGAAGGTATGGTTGACGGAGCTGAGAATATCAATATATTCGATACTGACTTTCTTGAGCGTATTGGTAAATTAGATAAGTCTAAGGACTACTACATGATTTGTAGGAGCGGTGGTCGATCGGGAAGTGCAGCTGGCGCAATGGACCAAATGGGTTTTGAATCTGTCTATAATATGGATGGCGGTATGTTGGCTTGGCAGGGAACGACGGTATAAAAACGAATATTTCAATAATTTAAAGCCCTTTCATTTATTTGAGAGGGCTTTTTTTATGCCTTGTTTTAGGATAATTTGGAATGAACCAACTATTACCGACATTATATTTCGTCATTCGCGAGATTCCGAAAGCTACTGGAACAGGAGTTTCTTGGTATTATGAGATATTCGATCGCTACAGAGATTATTGCTATTGCTTTCCAAAGATCGCAATATTGCTCACTTTTCATGCAATATTTTTCAGTAGAAACAGTAAAATAGCGTTCGTCAAGAGATTGTTAGAATTCATCATTTAATTCAACCAAGTCGCATAATTCTAAAATGAGATATCATCTCAAACTTTAGATTCGACAATTCATTCTATAAAGTCTTTATGAAAAAAATTATTTTAATCGGAATCGGCATATCAGTAATCACCAGTTGTGTAAGTCCTGAAAACGAACAAACAAAAACAACAGCAGCCGAAAATACTGTTGAAATGCCTAAAGGAGAAAACAACGTTGTATATAAGTGGGGAAAAATAGCCTTGGAAGGAACTGCTTTTGATACAGAGCGATTTAAACCAAGACCAACAATTATATCAAGGTATCTAGGACTTATAATGACATCAATGTTTGATACTTGGACTAGGTTTGACGAAAAGGCAAATCCAGCTTTGGTAAAATGTATTGAGAGAGTGCCTGAAAATATGCGAACACTTAAGAACAAACAAGAGGCTATAAGCTATGCCGCTTTTCGCACAATGAATGCATACTATTATTCAGATACTGCTGTATGGAAAAAGCGAATGAAGGCAATGGGCTATGACCCAATGAATACCTCTTTAGATCCAACTACCGCTGCCGGTTTGGGAAATCTAGTGGCTAAAACCATAATTGATCAGCGTAGCACCGATGGAAGTAATCAAAATGGAGAATTGACTGAGGGTATGGCTTATAAAGATTATTCAGGGTACGCTCCTGTAAATACCGCAGATGAAAACACCGATATAAATCGCTGGCAACCAAAGTACTTTAGCGATGGTGCAGGTGGTTCTTTTGCGCCAGGTTGTTTAACTCCTTATTGGCAACAGGTAAAGCCGCTTTTGATGGATTCTGCCAGTCAATTTAGGCCAGGACCGCCGCCGGCTTATGGAACAGAACAATTGAAAAAAGAGGTTATTGAAGTAGTCGACTTACAGGCTAATATGACCAACGAACAAAAAGCATTGGTTGAGTTTATGAGAGATGGTCCTCAATCGGTGCAACAAGGTGGACACTGGTTAGTATTTGCGCAAGAAGTCTCGATTAGAGATCAGCACACGTTAGAAGCAGATGTGAAAATGTACTTCTTGGCAGAAAGTGTTGCTATGGATGGTTTTATTGCCAATTGGGATTCTAAAATGTTTTACGATTATGCACGCCCTTATGCATTAGTGCACGAACAATTTAAAGGAAGAACTATTGCAGGTTGGGCTGGAGAAGTAGAAGGATGGAAAGACGAAATGCCGGGCGAAGAATGGAGGCCTTATTCTCCAGCAATATTTTTATGTCCACCATTTCCAAGTTATGCTTCAGGACACAGCACAATTAGCGGAGGATATGGAGAAGTGTTGCGATTATTTAAAGGAAACGATGAGTTTGGAGCAAGCGTTAGGCTCGTTCCCGGAATTATGACTGAACCGGATAAACTTGGAGATACCGTTACTATAAACTTCCCGACTTTTACTGAAGCTGCTGAAATGGCAGGCATGTCACGAGTGCTGGGTGGCTATCATATACAGGCCGACAATATTGCGGGACTGGAGCTAGGTAGAGCTATTGCGAGGCACAATTTTGAAAAATATAAAGTGTTGTTAGGAGAGTAATTCGTTTTTAAATAGAATTTTAAAAAGCCCACTTTATCGGGCTTTTTATAGTCTATGATATTGCTTGAAAACAGGCATTAGTTGTGTTTAGTTAATACGAATTTTGTTTATTTTAGTAAAAAATTATTATGAAATCTTTTTATTCACTTTTTGCTTTGTGGTTTATTTCTTTTTCCTTAATGTCTCAAGTAGGAATTAATAATAGTAGTCCTGATTCAAAATCTGTTTTGGATTTGAAATCCAAGACTAAAGGATTACTAATTCCAAGATTGACTTCAATACAGCGAGAAGCTCTGAGTGGAGGAAGTGGTTTTGCTCAAGGAATGATGGTTTATGATACCGACTTGGACATTTTGTTCATAGGCTATGGAAGTCCTAACAATAGTACAAAATGGTACGCAATGAATCCTTGGAAAACTGAATACAGGACATATAATAATGCTTCTTCCGCTGACATGACCACTATGACAAGTGGTAAAGCTAAACACGGAAACTTGGGCATAGGAACGCTCACCCCAACTAAAAAATTAACGATTTCAGGAAATGATTATCAATTTGGCATCAAAAACACAACAAGAAAAGATATTTGGGGGCTAACCAATTGGGGAAATAATTTATATTTTCAATATACCCCCAATGGAAGTTCGGCCTCCAACAAAATGATTTTAACTTCAAGTGGTGATTTGGGCATCGGAACAATTAGCCCAAACTATTCATTAGATGTTAATGGAAGTGCTCGATTATCCGGAGGAAGCGTTTATTTGTGCCAAAGTTTAAATAATAGCGCTGGAAATGTTGGTATTGGTTTTGGCGGTCATAGTAATGTTAAACTCGCAATAAAGTCGAATCAAACATATGCTTTAACGGTGGATGGCGCTGCCAAAATATCTGGCGGACATCTTCAATTGTGCCAAAGTTTAAATAATAGCGCTGGTAATGTTGGCATTGGAGCAGGTGCTGCCAGTAATGCTAAACTCCATATATCATCTAACCAAACTATTGCTTTGCATATAGTCGCTGGAACTGGTAGAGGTGTTTATGTCAAGAGCGGAACGAATGCTCAACCTGGAGGCGGTTCATGGTTGGCTGTTAGCGATGCGAGACTGAAGGAAGGCGTGGTAAGTTATTCAGATGGATTAAATGAATTGCTGCAAATCAAACCAGTTAAATTCCATTATACCAAGGAATCTGGCATTGGTTCGGGGAAAGAATATGTGGGTGTCATAGCACAGGATATGGCAAAGATTGCACCCTATATGGTTGAGCAGGCACCAATTCCGGGTTTAGATGGCGAATATTATAATTTGGACAATAGTGCCATGACTTATATGCTGATAAACGCTGTGAAAGAACAGCAGGAACAGATAAAAGCTTTAAAAAATGAGGTTGAAGCTTTAAAAAACAAATAACAGCAAATCATATAAAACATAATAGTAATTCTAATAGCTCTTGTGTCATTGGCATTGAGCTATAAATGCAATACCCAAAGGCTGGCAACGTTGCAATGGTAAAAACAATACACCCGATTTAAAAGATAGATTTGTAGAAAGAACTATAAACTTACCGACTTTTACTGAAGCTGCTGAAATGGCAGGCATGTCAAGAGTGCTGGGTGGCTATCATATACAGGCCGACAATATTGCGGGACTGGAGTTAGGTAGAGCTATTGCGAGGCACAATTTTGAAAAATATAAAGTGTTGTTAGGAGAGTAATTCGTTTTTAAATAGAATTTTAAAAAGCCCACTTTATCGGGCTTTTTTTGGTTCTGAAATGGCAGTTTATTGTCATGGTTGTTAAAAACAACCAACTTCAAACCCATTACATCCCAAATTGTCAACTATTATAATAAATGATCAAATAATTTAATTGAGATTTGTATTGTTTTAATTTGAGATACCTATGAAAGAAATAGTAACACTAATTGCTGTACTTGCAGTTTTTACCAACTGCACCAACTCCCAACAACAATCAACTACTGATGATGCAGCGCAAGTTACCATTCCAAGTATCAACACCACTTGGACGGATAAAATAGTGAAAACTGAAGCAGAGTGGAAGCAGCAGTTGAGCGCTGATGCATATGAAATTACAAGAGAGAAAGGCACAGAACGACCGTTTTCTCATGCCTATAACGATTCCAAAAAGGAAGGCGTATTTCTTTGCGTGGCTTGTCAAAATCCATTATTTGCTTCCAACACCAAGTTTAAGTCAGGTACCGGATGGCCAAGTTTTTACGATTTTTATTTTGAAAAGAGTGTAGCTGTAGGTTCGGATAATTCGTATGGAATGTCGCGTGATGAGGTAGTTTGTGCCCGTTGTGATGCGCATTTGGGACATGTCTTTAATGATGGTCCAAAACCAACTGGATTGCGTTATTGCATTAACGGAGTAGCCTTACAATTCAAACCCCAACAGGATTTGCGTTCAGCGGTTTTTGCCGAAGGGTGTTTTTGGTGTGTTGAAGAGATATTTGAGTCAGTTAAAGGAGTTACAGCAGTTGTATCAGGGTATGCAGGGGGAGAAGAGGAAAATCCTACTTACCGACAAGTGGGCAGCGGAAGCACAGGGCATGCAGAGGCTATCGAAGTGACATACGATGCTGGTGTAATCAGCTATACTGAATTGCTTAAAGTCTACTTTAATTCAGGAGATATTACTCAGGTAAACGGCCAAGGAAACGATATTGGAAAACAATATCGATCCATTATTTTTTACAAAACAGATGAGCAACGCACACTTACAGAGAATTATATCAAGAATCTAAATGATTCTGGAGAATACAGCCAGCCAATTGCTGTTGACGTAGAAGAGTTTACGAAATTTTATATTGCAGAGAAATATCACCAAGATTACGTTAAACTCAATCCTAATCAGAGTTACGTAGTAGCTGTATCCATTCCGCGTTATAAAAAGGCAATTCAGCTATTTCCTGAGTTACTGAAGTAAGTATTACTTCCGTATTTTTCTTTTCATAATAAAGGTGTAGAAGATATCACCACCTCGGCTTTGTCCATAAGGGACGACCGCATTAGATCCATTTAATAGATAAAAGCCTTGTTCATTTAGTCTTTCTAGTTCTTTTATTATGGGAGATAAATCATTTTTCTTATCTGCCTTTTCTTTTTCAAATTCCTTTTCCTCGGTGGGTAAAGAACCTACAGTTGTGCTTATGTAGTTTCTTTTTCCGTCTTGAATAACTGAAATAATTGCATATTCTTCGGTTCGCACTGTAACCTCAGGAGTATAATTGGTAAAGGCCATGAAGGCAAAAGCAACTGAGGCAAGAGCGGTAGTAATTATTAATGTAAGTTTCATGAATTTAAGTTTTGATTTTGTCCAAATTAACGATTTTAGAAATAATTCCTAAATTTTTCATGCTGAAGAAGTTGAAAATAATGTTGTTCATCATAGGCGCCTTACTAGGCTTTACACTAATTTTCGCTATGGTATTTAAGCAATGGTCGTATGAAAAAATGACACAAACAATATTGTCAAATTCAATTGAGCAGATCAGAGTATCTTCAGATGAGCTGGACGATTATACTATTATTGATGCAAGGAGTAGCGCAGAATTTGATGTGAGTCATTTACCGGGTGCTATAAGAATCGATCCGGATAGCAAAGATTTTAGCTTAGAGCTCTTAGATGCTAAAAAGCCATTATTGATATACTGTTCTGTTGGGTTGCGCAGTGAGAAAATAGGAGAGCGCATATTAAAACAATCAAAGTTGAAAGAGATTTATAATTTGAAAGGCGGAATTTTTCAATGGGTAAACGATAAAAAACCAATTGTTAATTTAAATGGTAAAAGCACAACAAGGATTCATACGTATAATAAAGCTTGGGGTGTTTGGGTTAATGCTATAGAATAGCTTAATAGTTTTGTAAATATTAAACCGTAAAATTCTAATATCCTACTCTTACTAATTGTACAAAACGCGCTGAATCATAGAACTGTGAGATTGATTTTTAGCCTTTATACAAATAGTATTCTGTCTGTATTTTTATCCATTGCATATTAATGAAAGAACAAGTAGGCAATGAAAATTGCGGCTATTATTCCGACTGAATCGGCAATTAACCCGCAGACCACAGTATATCTAGTTCGTGTAATGTTTACCGCTCCAAAATAAACAGCTAATGTGTAAAACGTAGTTTCTGTAGAACCTTGGAATACACTGGACAGCCTACCTGCAAAAGAATCAGCCCCAAAAGTGCTCATGGTTTCCACCATCATTCCTCTTGCACCAGAACCGCTCAACGGTTTCATAAGTGCAGTGGGCATAGCATCTACAAAATCGGCGTTTAGTCCAGTTAAAGCAATTGCACCTCTAAGTCCCTCAATTAGAATATCGAGCGCGCCACTGGCTCTAAAAACACCAATAGCGACTAACATACCAACTAAGTATGGGATAATCTTAATAGCAACCTGAAACCCTTCTTTAGCTCCTTCAATAAACGACTCATATACATTGACTTTTCGTTTTACCGCTAGCCCAATAAAGGCAACGATTACCGTAAACAAAACGCCGTTTCCAATTAAGGAGCTTACTTTAGATACTTGGTCGGGAGAAAGGCTTGTTAGCCACCAAATAAAAACACAAATTGCCAATGTCATTGAACCTAAGTAGGCAAGAACCACTCTGTTTAAAAGATTAATTTTCTGGTAAATAGATACAGAAATGAGTCCGGCTAAAGTTGCAAAAAAGGTTGCCAATAGAATTGGTAAAAACACATCTGAAGGCTGTGCGGCTCCACCTGCAGCTCTTAAAGCCATTACTGAAACTGGAATCAATGTTAATCCTGAAGTATTTAAGACTAAGAACATGATTTGGGCATTGCTGGCCGTGTTTTTTGATGTGTTGGTTTCTTGCAGTTCGTTCATTGCTTTTAGACCAAGTGGAGTAGCGGCATTGTCCAAACCCAACATATTAGCCGAAAAATTCATCATCATACTGCCCATTGCAGGATGATCTTTCGGTAATTCAGGAAATAACTTTCGGAAGAAAGGAGCAACCAATCTGGATAGAATATTAATCGCTCCACCATGTTCTCCAATCTTCATAATACCGAGCCACAAGGCCATAATGCCAATCAAGTAGACGACGATAGAAATCGAAGTTTCCGTCATATCAAAAGTGGATTGTACTATGGCATGGAAAACATTTAGATCAGCATCGCCAAATTGGAAACCATAATTGGCTAAAAATTCTCGGAAGAAATAACCAACGACTCGCAATATCGCTACTACGAATGCAATTAGAAAAAAGCCAATGAATATGTAATTGAGCGCCATAGAAAGTTTATTGATTCAAATGTAAGTTTTGCGAAAAAGGGTTTAAGATCTGTTTACGCTGAGTTATAAACAACGCAAATTAGTATTACCGCTCCAAATACAATAATTCAAATCCTTTAAAATAAGGCCCTTGCAATATCATTTCGGTAGAGGAGAAGCGCACTACTGGAAAACTATTTTGATTGATTTTTAGAGCTCCATTTTCGTATTTGTATCCGTTTCTAAATTGAAAGAGATAAAATTGCTCGCTTCCATGTGTTACAAAAATACTGTCTTCGGTAACCTCATATTTCTCGGCGAATGTTCGAGAACTGTCTATGGGTAAATTGAAAATAGATACAGTTTGGTCAACGTTTAATTGCTCACGAGTTTCAACCTTGGTTAAGGTCCAATTTCCCTGTATTTGATTTGCACTGGGGTAGGTGACTGTAATTCCAGTTTCGGCGGTTTCTTTTTTGTTTCCTTTTCGACTGAAACTAGTAAGTGATATTCTGTACGATCCGCCCGCGAAATAGGTATAAGGGACTTGCTCGGCGTTATTGAACTTGGCACCGTTACCCATATTTATGACGTTATCGAAGCCACGTTCTGAACAATCAGATACAGTGATTGGCATACCGACCAGAATAGAAGTTGTTGAGGTTTCTACGCATGCATCTGGCTGCCGGTTACAGGCAAATAGCAATGGTAGAAGTAGTAAACTACATCTTAACCTTAAACTCTGAAGTAGTATGAAACTCAAGATCGGGGTAATTTTCGCGTGCTTTTTCTAACATCCATGCTGACGGAGCCAAGAATACAGGATTATTATCCTTATCGTAACCAACATCACTTCCTTTCACTTTTACAAACTGATCCATTTGACCTTGGTCTGTGGTTGTTATCCAACAAGCCAAGTGATAGTTCAAAGATTTGAAATCACAAGTCGCTCCGTATTCGTGCAATAGTCGATATTGAATAACTTCAAATTGAAGATTTCCAACTGTTCCAATAATTTTAATATTTCCAGGTTGTTTGGTAAACAGCTGAGCAACACCTTCTTCTGTGAGTTGTTGGATGCCTTTTTCCAATTGTTTGGTCTTCATTGGATCTTTATTCACCACTTCTTTAAACATCTCTGGAGAGAAAGAAGGGATGCCCTTAAACATCATGTCTTCACCTTCGGTAAGGGTATCGCCAATTTTAAAATTACCAGTGTCGTATAAGCCAATAACATCGCCTGGAAAAGCTTCTTCAATAACCTCTTTACTCTGGGCCATGAATGATGCGGGGTTAGAAAATTTCAATTTTTTATCTAAGCGAACATGCTTGTAAAAGGTGTTTCGTTTGAATTTTCCACTTACAATTCTCAAGAATGCAATTCGATCACGATGGTTAGGGTCAATGTTAGCGTGAATCTTAAAGATAAAGCCTGAAAATTTTTCATCGTTCGCAGTTACTTCTCTTTTGTCCGTGAAAACGGGTTGCGGAGTGGGTGCAATTTCGGTAAAGGTATCCAGCATTTCTTTAATCCCAAAGTTGTTCAATGCAGAACCAAAAAACACTGGAGCAAGCTTTCCTTTTAAGTATTGTTCTTTCTCGAATTGATCATAAACGCCATTAATCAACTCAACATCTTCGCGAAGGTCATCAGCATCTTTCTGACCCACTAATTCTTCCAATTTAGTATCTTCTAAACCAGATATTGGAACAATATTCTCGGCTACTTTCGATTTGTTTTCTGAATCGAAAAGATTCAACGTTCCGTCAAACATTTTGTACACGCCTTTAAATTCTTTACCCATATTTATAGGCCAACTCAAAGGACGAACTTTTATGTCTAGTTTTTCTTCTAATTCATCTAACAAGTCAAACGGATCCCGTCCTGGACGGTCCATTTTGTTAATGAAAATAATTACGGGAGTATCTCGCATTCGGCAAACTTCCATAAGCCGTTCAGTTTGCGCTTCCACCCCTTTTACACAATCAATTACTAGAATTACGCTATCAACTGCAGTAAGGGTTCGATAAGTATCTTCCGCAAAATCCTTGTGACCAGGAGTATCCAGAATGTTTACGATTTTACCGTTATATGGAAAAGTCATAACGGAAGTAGCAACAGAAATTCCTCTCTGCTTTTCAATTTCCATAAAATCGGAAGCGGCCGTCTTTTTGATTTTGTTGTTCTTAACGGCACCAGCAACTTGAATTGCCCCTCCAAAGAGTAAGAATTTCTCGGTCAATGTTGTTTTACCAGCATCTGGATGACTGATAATCGCAAAGGTTTTTCTTTTTTCTATTTCTTCTCTAAACTTCATGGAAATGCTTAAAATCGGTGTGCAAAAATAACTATTTGGAAATGTATATAGGTTGAATTCACTAATGATTAAAGTACTTTAGCCGAAACAAATTACTCATGAATATAATAAATTATTATTTCCTTTTTTTAGTAATAGTTTTAAGTTTTAAGTCCAATGGCCAAGTGCCAAAAGTCTATACCAATATTTCTTTGGATAGAGGAAACGCTGTTGCCACGGTAAAAGGAAAAGAATACAGGGAATCCAACAATGGAGCTGGTTTTCATTTACAAGATTTAATAGGAAATCCACAAGGAACTCAGACGGGAGTGAAATTCAATTTTGGACCAAAAGTTCCTTCAGGTAAAGTCTACTTCGGATTAATTAATCCAACAGATGGGAAATATCCGATGCCGGTCTATTTTAGAAGAACCGCTAAAATCAGTGCTTCTGTAACCGAGATTAATCTTATTCAGCTAAGAGGTAAGTACGATATGAGTGGTTGGGAAAAATCGAATGGTGGTTTTTTAGGATATAGAGTGATGGGGCCAGAGGGTCAGCTGCTTTACGATGGCCGATTGAGTTTTAAATATGAAAATGACATGTTTCGAGTGCCTCCCTCGATTATTGAAGGACCTACAATCAATCAACTAACCGATAACAGCGTGGTAATTTCCATGAAGTTGAACAAGCCAGGGCCAATTGTATTGAACGTAAACGATACAAAGTACGAGTCGAAAGGGAAAACTACTATTGATTTTAAGATTAGCAGTTTATCTCCAAATACGGAGTATAAGTACAGTTTAGAAGGAGTAGTAACCCGAAATTATGCATTTAAAACTAATCTTAAAAAAGGAGATAGAACTCCATTTGTTTTTGCATACGCTAGTGATTCTAGAGCTGGACAGGGTGGAGGAGAACGCAACTTATACGGAGCCAATTATTACGTGATGCAACGGATTGTGGCATACTCTAAAGCTAGAAATGTGGCGTTCTTGCAATTTACTGGCGACATGATCAACGGTTATTTGGCCGAAAAACAAGAAATGAATTTGCAATACGCCAACTGGAAACGCTCGTTAGAGCCCTATTCCTCTTCCTTTCCTGTATATGTTGCCATGGGAAATCATGAGGCATTGGTCACCTATTTTTCTAATCCAGAAACTGCAGAGGAATTTGGAATTGATCGTTTTCCATTTGAAACTGAAAGTGCTGAAGCTGTTTTTGCAACGAATTTCAGTAATCCCGTATCAGAATTAAAATCGGAAGATGGTGCAGCTTATGATCCAGATCCTAAAACGAAGGACTTTCCACCTTACGATGAAACCGTGTTTTCTTATGTGTATGGAAATGCAGCAGTTGTAGTGCTTAATTCCAATTATTGGTATGCATATGCGCTTAATCGATATCCCGGTACTTCAGGAAATATTCATGCTTATATAATGGACAATCAGTTGGAATGGTTCAAAGACGAATTGAGGAAATACGAGTCTGATAAGGATATTGATCACGTTTTTGTAACCTTGCACACACCGTTTTTCCCTAATGGAGGACACGTTACTGACGATATGTGGTACAACGGCAAAAACTGGCCACGTCCAATTGTAGCAGGAGAAAAAGTAGAAAAGGGAATCATTGAACGTAGAGATGAGTTATTGGATGCAATGATTAACCAATCTTCGAAAGTTAGAGCGGTATTAACCGGTGATGAGCACAATTATGCTAAAACAAAAATTACCGAGGCTATGCCGCGTTATCCTGAAAACTGGGAAAGGCCAAAACTAAAATTGACGAGAACTATTTATCAGTTAAATAATGGATCGGCGGGAGCTCCTTATTATGCGAAAGAGAAAACACCTTGGTCTGATTTCGCCACTAATTTCTCTACTCAAAATGTAGTTGTTTTGATAAATATTGACGGTAAGTCTGCAAATATTGAAGTACGTAACCCGTTTACCGAAGAATTGGTTGATGCCTTGGAATTGGCAAAATGATAAGCACACAAAAGGATCAACTTAGAAAAGAAATGTTTGAGCTTCGAAAGCGCTTAAGTGTTGAACAACGAAAACGAGCCTCCGAAAAAGTTTGCGATCAGTTGATTGATTTAGTAAAAGACAAAAACTTGAAAACTGTGCATTGTTTTATCCCAATGGGTCAGGAAATTGATGTTCGTTCCTTTATTGAGTATTGTTTGGCGCAATCGGTAATTGTAGTTTGCCCAAAAACGTTAAAAAAAACACAATTAAAACACTTGGTATTGCGTGATTTAAACGCTGTTGAAAATGGTGTTTTTGGAACAGTTTATCCTGCTGGAGAGCGCGAGTTTACCGATGAATTAGATTTAATTATTGTTCCCGGTTTGGCGTTCGATATTCAAGGAGGCAGATTGGGTTATGGCGGGGGGTATTACGATACATTTTTAGCGACTCAGCCAAATGCAATTAAAATCGGAGTCGGGTTTGAATGTCAGTTGATTTCTGAAGTTCCTATGGAAGAACATGATGTGAGTTTGATTAAATTCATTGCAGGATAGCTGTTGATTGCTTAAATGACCAACATTCTCACTAACTTTAACAGGCTACTTATGCAAATTAGGAGCTATTTCGTTAATCCCATATGAACTAATAAGTTGGTTGAAAAGGTGAGCATATTTTGCACCTCTTCCGTGCGGACAATATGAACGTATTTAAATATCATAAGCGCTTCACCATTACTTTCAATATGATGTATTTCATTTTCGTCTAGAAAACGAATAAGATCATCAGTAAAAAATAGTCGAATTGCTTCTTCATTTTCTCCACTTAAATGAAACTTATGAGAGAAAGCAGGATGTTTCGTGAAATCAATAGCTCTATTTAATCTAGAAAAAGCCCGCACGCGTTCAGATATTCTATTAAAGAGCCCCTCTTTGTCAATAATAAATCGTGGTATTTTGACAGGCAGCTTAACAATTTGAACAGTAGTTTGATACACTTCAAGTGCAAACATAGCTCCTTCATCAAACACAATATCCGCAATCTCCCATTGAGCATTATTTTCTAGATCTTTTCCTTGCAACGAATTACTCTTCATTTCAATTGGGCGCGAATCGAAGAAATGAAAGTTTCTGAGATAAGAAGTGTTCCAATCTACCTCGCGATCGAATGACCAGCCATTGGCAATGGCCATTTTTTGCAACCGTATTTGGCGTTTCGTAATCCGTCTATTGACTCTTCCGGTAATAATTTTCAACGCTCTGTTATGGCTGGTAGAAGAGATATGACTGTCCAATCCCACTAGTTTTACTGCTCCACCATAATTCTCCTGTATGCGTTTATAATCGATCATGTTTTCCATTATAGAAAGATCTACAATACGTGTTTGCGCCATATCAATGCGCACAATAGCCCCTTTGGGAATCTTTCCAAGGAGCTTGTCGAGCTGCATTGCATATAAGAAATTTGCTATTCCTTTCAATTTAACGACGTAGGTTCCATTGTCTAATTGATGCACTCTAGATCCTGATCGGTATATCATTTTAAAGAAAGTTATGAAGCCGACTTTTGCCAGGAGCATATGCAAAAGTAAGGTGACCAAAATTCCGCCTACTATTCCATATAACAAGCTTGTAAATAGCGTTATAATGAGTGTTGATGAAAGGAATAATAGCTGTTCTATTCCTTCATCATAGGCTTGTTTAAATACTTTAGGCGAAGCCAATTTATAGCCTGTGTGCATCAGTATTGCTGCCAAAGCCGCTAAAGGGATACTTCTCAAGATAGGAGCCAAAATCAGAATAAACAGAATTAGAAAGACGCCATGGAAGAAATTAGACCAGCTCGTCTTGGCATTGTGATTTAGGTTTACCGTACTTCTAACAATTACAGTTATAATAGGAAGTCCACCTATGGCTCCGGATATCATTGTACTTAGTCCAACGCCAATAAGATCTTTATCTAAGTCAGTCGTGCGCTTAAATGGATCTAACTTGTCAACAGCACGCGCACTGGCCAAGGTCTCAATGGTGGCAATAGTAGTTATCGATAATACGGTGAGCCAAAAAGCGGAAGTACCGATCATACCAAAGTCAGGATGCATAATACTATCTAGCGGATTTTTAGGAATATCGACAAGTAAATCAGGTCCAACAGAGTATGCACTTCCATTGAAATACATAATATGTTCTGTAAAAAAATCAAATGCGAATACTAACGGAATTGCTAAGAGTAACACCCACATTGGTGCGGGTATTAATTTAATAAACCTGTTATTAATTTTAGGATGGAAGATAAGCGCTAAAACACCTATCAATGCAATTAAAAAAACAAATGGATTCGCTGATGGTAGATTGTGGAAAATATCGGCTAGGCCATCTATCGTGCTGGTAGCATTGGTAGTTATTCCGAGAGCGTAATGTGCTTGTTTTGCAAAGATAATTATTCCAATTGCCGCCAAAACACCACGAAGTACGGATGACGGTAATAACTTGGCATAACGCCCCATTTTAAGAGCGCCCATTGCAGCTTGAATCGCTCCAGCGAAAACTATTGCTGCCATCACATAATTGATGTTGCCATCTAAGGCGACTAGACCACCAAGAATTACTGCAATTAATCCCGCGCCTGGACCATTTATTGAGACATGCCCACCTCGAAAAAATGTAGTTACAACGCCACCGATAATAGAGGAAATTACTCCCGCCATTGGAGACAAGTCTGAAGCTACGGCAATACCTAATGCCAGTGGTAATGCTACTAATGAGACGCTTAGAGCAGCCAAAAGGTCGCTGCGCCAATTTTCAATTAAGCCACTAATACCACTAGCGGGAACAGAGTTATTTGCCTTCATTATTTGTAAAAAAGATTAATATACGTTTTTTACAAGGAGAGGAGCTATAAAGCTTGGGTTTGATCGAGTAGCTGAGATCTCATTATGATAATAGCCCACAGCATTTTAATTCGAGAGAGTTTGTTTGGGTGACTAGGTTGAATTGGTAAGAGGTGTATTCGTTTTTACTAGACCAAATTGTAAAATCTAAGATAAACTTCCAGAAGTCTAAACTTTCCTTGTTTACAATAAGTAAAAGTGGGGCTGTATCCTTTTGGGCTATTTAAAAATCAGGTTTCAGTTCTAATTCAATATAATCCGTTTTTAAAATGGAATCAATGTTTTTGATATTCGGTGGTGGTGGTTTCGAATCTTTAAACCAAAAAATTGGATAAATATTTTTTCTAAGTGTGTTTATTTCCACTTCACTTAGATCACAAATAGGCTTTTCTGCTAAATGCTCTATAAATCGCATATATGCATTTATAGAGGATCTGAAAATTGAATATCTTGCTGTTAACTTTGTATTAGAATCGTAATTGAAATTAAAATGAATTGCTTGATTTCCATTATTTAGGTCAGCTTTAAGCAAGCTTTTATAGATGGACATTTCCAAAGTGTCAAGGCTTAAAACTTTGCCATCAAATAAAATCATATTGAAGTCATTGAGCAGAATATCATAGGTGTGAAAATGCGCAGTTAAATATCCAACGGGATATTTGTCTTCGGCTTCTTGGCATATTCTGTCCGTAAAAAAATTAAGTTGAAAAGTATCATTTCCCACTTTTACAACTGCAGAATATTGACCAACGGTGTTGCAAATTTCAGTTTTGGTTTGCCGTTCAATAGAGTTGTAATTTTCTTGTATTGATTTTGTCAAATCAAGAACAATAGAGTCACCAATGTTGGTGTTCATGAGTACCGAAGGGTTTATACAATTATCAACGTTTTCCGATTGAATTTCGCAAGACTGAAATAAGATGATTGATAAATATGCGAGGACGATTATTTTCAAAACTATAATAGTTTGCAGAGGTAAGTGAAATGACATGACCGGATTAAAATATAACTACTTTTTGGTTAATATAAGTAGGCCTTTCATGGCGATTCTAGCGGAACTCGGGTTCTGGTTATTAAATTTCATTGATGTCAAATTTACTACAACTTCTTCTATTACTGGTTAGTACTTAATTGTTAGCCGTGGTTATTTTTAATGTCTCTTGAATAGTCCAAATGCCTATCGGAAATATTAAAAGTCCTATCAGTATTCGAGTTAAAGTAATTTTCTTTTTGATTACAGGAATTCCGATTATGGTTGATAGGACCCAACGATTAATTTCAGTTTCATGGAATTCGTTTGTTAGAATATTATATCCAATATTCAGTCTTACGATGTTTTGAATGGCGAATAAAAGATGTCGAAGAGTTCTAAGATTATTAAATTTAGAATGTGTGTTGAGCGAATAATTATTTTTTTGAATAAGCCTTATTTAGAATGATTATAAATAAGCTATCTTTGCTCTCAAAAGATGAATTCAACTATGAAAACAGCCAATGAAGCTGTGAAAATTATAAAATCTGGTAATAGGGTCTTTATTCATACTGCTGCTGCATCTCCAAAGCACCTTATTCAGGCTATGACAGATAGGTACGAAGAATTAAAAGATGTTGAAATTATCTCTGCGCATACAGAGGGTGAAGTACCTTATGCAGCAGATGTATATAAAGATAGTTTTACTATAAATTGTTTTTTTGTTGGGCACAATATTCGCAGCCATGTGCAGCGAGGTAGAGCAAATTATATTCCAATCTTTTTAAGTGAAATTCCGATGTTATTCAGAAGTGGTAAAATGCCAATAGATGTTGCATTAATTACTGTTTCACCACCAAATGAAAAAGGATTTTGCTCATTAGGTTGTTCTGTAGATATTTCTAATGCTGCAATTGATACAGCTAAATATGTTATTGCTCAAGTCAATCCAAATATGCCTTTTGTTCATGGTAATGGAATTATTCATATCAGCAAAATTCATGCATGTGTTCCTGTAAAGGATCCATTATATGAAAGAGCGATTAAACCCATTAGTGAATTGGAGAAGAAAATAGGAAAGAACATTGCTAGTTTAGTTGAAGATGGGGCTACATTGCAAATGGGTATTGGAGGGATCCCAGATGCTGCATTGTCTTACTTGAACCACCATAAAAATATTGGGATACATACAGAAATGTGCTCTGACGGAATTATTGATTTGGTTGAAAAAGGAGTCATTAATGGCAGTAATAAAGTTACCGAACCCGGAAAAATAGTTTCTGGTTTTGCTTATGGAACAAAAAGAATTTATGATTTCATAGACAACAATCCATTGGTTAATATGATGGATGTGGGCTACGTTAATGATACTCGCACGATAAGAAAAAATCCAAAAGTAACTGCCATCAATAGTGCTATTGAAATTGATTTATATGGTCAAGTTTGTGCAGATTCTATAGGTACGCTTCATTATTCGGGAGTAGGAGGGCAAATGGATTTCATTAGAGGAGCGACATTGTCAAAAGGAGGTAAAGCAATATTGGCACTGCCTTCTAGAACACAAAAAGGAATCCCGAGAATAGTGTCAGTTTTAAAATCGGGTGCATCAGTAGTCACAACAAGAGCACATGTTCAATATATCGTAACTGAATATGGTATTGCCTCGATCTATGCAAAGAACTTAAAACAAAGAGCTCAAGAAATGATGAAGATAGCGCATCCAGAAGATCGTGAACTATTATCTAAACAGATTTATGAAAATTCTAGAATTTTAGTTTGATTATTTTGTTCTATAGTCCATTTCTTGAATTTCATATTTCAAATATATTGGGTTGAAGTTTAAAGCATTATTTTAGCAATAATGGTTAATATGATTTTGGTTTATATCGCATTAAAGTCTTCTGCTGTAAAGGTGTACTGCTTTTTTTGCAGCTTCCTCAATAGCCGTATTACCTCCTAAAACAATTAAATCTGCTATTGAAATTTTTTTACGTTCAGATTTAGCATTAACATCTTTTGATTCACTTTGAGTCAATTCAAAGCTCCGCGGCTTGAGCCAAAAAATAAAAAATCAATTTGCAGAAGAATAATTTATCAAAATTATAAACCCCAAACTTGCCAACTCTTTTCGGCTTGTAAACTCAACATTTCGTAACCATTTTTAATAGTAGCCCCTTTTGCTTCGCACTTGCTCAAGAACATAGATTTTACTGGATTGTAAACCAAGTCAAAAGCGATGTGATGGCCTTTAATGGTTTGATACGGAATGTCTGCACAAAACAGAGTGTCCGGGTAAGTGCCTAGCGGAGTAGTGTTGATAATTAGGTTGTGTTCGAAGATTGTTTTTTCGGTTAAATCTTGGTAGTTAATATCACCATTGTAACGGCTAACAAATTGGTAAGGAATATTTATTTGGTCCAGAGCATAAGCAACTGCCTTTGCTGCTCCTCCTGTTCCTAAAATCAGCGCTTTATTATCTATAGACAAATCTATTAATGGCTTTAAGGAACATAGGAAACCATACCAATCGGTGTTATGGCCTATTAGTTTAATCTGAGATAATTCTCGCTGAATTTCTATGCAATTAACCGCACCAATGGATTTGGCATCTTCTGAGAGCTTATCCAATAATGGAAGGGTGCTTTCTTTGTAAGGAATGGTAACGTTAAGGCCCTTTATTTCTGGTGATTTATGAACTAATGTCCTAAGCTCGCTGACCGAGGGCATTTCAAAATTTTTGTATTCACAATCTTGGATTCCTAGTAAACTGAATTTTTTTTCGAAGTAGGTTTTCGAAAACGAATGTCCTAAAGACTTACCGATAAGTCCGTAAGTTTTCAAACTATGCTTCTGTTTTAGGAGAAAACTTATCCATTACTATGATGAGCAAAAAACCAACCACCATCATCAATAATGCACCAAAAATCAAAGGTTCTGATTCAGTGTATTGAGCTGGAAGTAAACTCATTTGAGTTACCGGAACTATTTCTCCGTGAGAATCAATACGTGTAGTCAAGGTTTCTTTCCAAGGCCAAACTTTGTTTAATGAACCAAACATAAAGCCAGTTAGTATAGCTATGGTCATGTTGTGAAACTTCTTGAACATATAACTTAATACATGAGAAAAAGAAACCAATCCTAATACACAACCTACCATGAAGGTGGCGATAACGGCAAGATTTAATTCACTCAAAGCACCCACTATGTACTCATATTTACCTAAGAGCAATAAGATGAATGCACCAGATATTCCCGGTAGAATCATGGCGCAAATTGCCAACATACCGCATAAAAAGATAAACCAAAGTTCGGTAGGGGTTTGTGCAGGAGCCGCGATAGTAATGTAATACGCAATTGCACTTCCAAGAACAACTCCACCAATAGATTTTAGGTTCCATTTGGTGATACTTTTTGAAACCACATAAGCCGATGCTACGATAAGTCCAAAGAAGAAACTCCAAACTAAAATTGGGTGTTCGGCTAATAAGTATTTGATCACTTTTGAGAGAGAAACAACGGATATACCAATACCTATAAATAGAGCAACTAAGAAATTTCCATTGACTGTTTTCCACGTGGCATGAATACCTTCTTTGAAAAGCATTTTAATGGTATTCGGTTCTATTGATTTAAGCGAATTAATCAATTCCTCATAAATACCTGTAATGAAAGCAATGGTTCCTCCAGAAACGCCAGGAACAACATCAGCTGCGCCCATGCCCATTCCTTTTGCTGTAATTAGCAGATAGTCTTTAATACTTCTTTTCATAGGTTAACAAGGAATAATAGAAGTGTCAACTTCCTCTGACCAGGCAAGGATACCGCCAGTCAAGTTGTGTAAGTTTTGAAATTTATGGTGCACTTCTAGATAATCAATCATAGCTTCGGATCTATTTCCCGACCTACAATGCATAATTACTTTTCCAGTAGTTATAATTTCAGAAAGGTGATCTAAGATTTCGGCCATAGGAATCGATTTAGCCCTAACACCGAGGTTTGAGAAGTCGAATTCGTAGGTGTCTCGAATATCAATTATTTGCAAATCAGTTTCAGTTTGCATCAAATCTCTCAATTCGCTTGCACTAATTTGTTTCATGCGTTATTTAATGACCTTATCGACAAGGTGTTCTGGTAAAAACTGCATGAAAGTATCTCCTCGAAGTCCAACTCTTAATGTTTCCAATGGAATAACTTCATCGTAACCAATGTTTCCAAGATTTACATTATGTCCAAATTGTTCGATAAACCAAACTTGCTGAGGCTTTTTTGGTGCTTCCCAAAGAATATCATCTACATCAATATTTGCAATTATTCGGTTAACCAACATGGTGTGTGCAGTTCCATTTGGACGATAAATTCCAACGTTTCCTGACTCACGTGCTTCAGCAATTACTTTAAAGCTACCCGCTTCCAGTTCATTTTTCATCATGCTAATCCACATTCCAGGACTAATGAAAATACCTTCTTCTTTGCTACCAACTTCACTCAGCACTTCTACTTCTTTTGCTAAATCAGTAATAAGTTCGCATTTTTTTCCATGATCTAAAAAAATAGAACCGTCAGAAATTTCAGCACAATTCAAATTAAGTTTACTCAACAGCTTTTTATAATCATCATACATGTCTCGCATGAGAAAAGCCTCAAATAGGGTTCCGCCTAAATAAACTTTGATATCAGCTTCGTGATACAACTTAATTTTTTCGTCAATCCTTTTTGTACAAAAAGAGGTACCAAAACCAAGCTTTACGTAATCTGTAAGATCACTGGCTTGTTCAATAAAATCTTCAACCTGACGAACACTTAGACCTTTGTCCATCATCATGGTTAAGCCCGTTTTTCTCGGTTTTTCTGTTCTATCTGGTAAATGTGGAAGCGTGTAATTCATACTAAGAAAAGAAATCTTTTATTTCAATATCTGCCATTAATTGGGGGCAGTATTCGAAAATAGATTGTTTTAAGTTATCATCAATAATTGTTGCATTTGTCCAAAACTCAAATGCATTATTTTTTCTGCCCATCAAAAAATGATAGGTACCTATTCGGTAGATTAAATCGGGTTGATTCTTAAATTTTGCAAGTCCAGTTTCCAGCATTTCAATTGCCAAATATTTTTCGTCATTGCAGAAGTATAAATCTGAATAGTCTAAATAAATCTCACTGTTTTTATGATCCAACTCTATAACCTTATCGTATGCTCTTTTAGCAGCATCAAAATAGCCAAGAGATTTACAAACATCTCCATATAAATACTGGACTAAACTATTGTCGGAATTCAACTTTAATGCTTTTTCGCAATAGTTTAGTGCTTCTTCGCCGTCTCCTAATTCAAGGTAGCAATTTGCAGCACCAATCCATGCGTCCAAATGATCTTCATCTAGCTCTATTGCTTTTTGATAGGCAATTTTAGCTTTTCCAAATTTTTGTAAGTTTTCGAAGCAATCCCCGATATAAAAATGAGTTTGCGCAGCAGGACCCTCTAATTCTAACGTACGCTCAAAAGCTTCAATGGCTTCTTGGTAACGGCCTAGTCTGCCCAGTATGTTACCTTTATTATACCAACCAGAAGAAAACTCCTCAAAGGAAATTACAGAGTAATCAAAAGCATTAAGAGCTTCTTCATATTTCTCTAACGTGGTGTATAAGTTACCTAGATTAAACCAAGCATGGTGGTTGAATGGGTTTGTGTGTAAGAAGGACTTGAAAAATTCAGCTCCTAATTTTTGATTACCGTTTACTTCATAACAAAATGCCATTTCATATAAGCCTTCAATACTATCAGGAAATTCATTCATCATGACTTTTAGCCAATAAATTGATTGAGCAGGCTTTTCTAACGATTGACATTCTGCGGCTAATTGAATATAAATATCTTCTTTACCGTCTTCGCAAAGCCCTAAAGCTTTTTTGTAGTGTATAATGGCGCTGTAATGTTCCATTTTACGACTGTAAACGTCACCTATACCAATAAAAATATCAGGATTAAATGGGTAGATTTCATCTAATTTCTTGAGAACGGAAAGCGCTTCGTCTAACTCGTTTTGCTCCATAAAAACTTCTGCTTTCTTTAGGTTAAGTTCTGCAGAATTTGGATGCTGGTATTGAGCAAAGACTAATGCTTTAACCGCTTTTTCTAGACGTAATGTGTTAAGGTAGTGGTCTATAATCACTTCCCATTCGTTAACATCAAAGTAATAGTAAGCAGTATCGGAAAACATATCTTCCAGTTTTACCAGCCTATCCTGATTGTTATTGTCATCATACGAAGGGTCGAAATCTTCTCTCATGGGTGTTTTAAACCAACTATAAAAACAAATATACCCAATATGAGATGCATCGTTTTTTAGGCATTGCAAAGTTGTTAAAAAGAAATTAACAGCCAACAACTATGGCAATTCTTTACCAATTAAAGACAGCTAAAAATTTATATTTGCCAGCGCTATAAACCCTAAACCTTAAACATTAGTAAGTAAGAATGACTTTAATAAAATCAATTTCAGGAATCAGAGGAACCATAGGTGGTAAACCAGGAGATGGACTAACGCCGGTAGATATAGTAAAATTTGCCTCGGCTTTCGGAACATGGGTTCTAAGAAGAAATGATCACGCAAAATCTACAATTGTAATCGGTCGTGATGCTCGTATATCTGGTCAATTAGTTTCAAATTTAGTTTCTTCAACCTTGCAAGGTTTAGGAATTGATGTAATCGACTTGGGACTGACAACAACCCCAACAGTGGAGATAGCAGTTACTCATGAAAATGCTCAGGCTGGAATTATCCTTACAGCAAGTCACAATCCAATTCAATGGAATGCATTGAAATTGCTGAATGAAAAAGGAGAATTCATCACAGGAGCTGATGGCGCTGAAGTGCTTGAAATAGCAGATAAAGAAGATTTTGAATTTGCTGAAGTAAGGAAGCTGGGAAAATACCTTCAAAATGAAACCTATTTACAACGTCATATAGATATGATTTTGTCGATGGATTTGGTTGATGTAGACATTATAAAGAAAAAACAATTTAAGATTGTTGTAGACGGTGTAAATTCAACCGGAGGGATTTATGTTCCTGCACTATTAAAGGCTTTAGGAGTTGAGGTAATTGAATTACATTGTATACCAACTGGACATTTTGCTCACAATCCAGAACCATTGCCGGAACACTTAACTGAGATTTCAGGCATGGTGAGTAAACATGATGCGCACTTGGGAGTTGTAGTCGATCCTGATGTCGATCGATTGGCATTTGTATCTGAAGATGGTGAAATGTTTGGTGAAGAATACACATTGGTTGCTATTGCAGACTACGTATTGAGTAAAACACCGGGAAATACGGTTTCGAACATGAGCTCAACTCGCGCACTGAGAGATGTAACCGAAAAATACGGTCAAACTTATACTGCTTCCGCAGTAGGAGAGGTGCATGTAGTTACAAAAATGAAAGAAACCAATGCTGTAATTGGTGGAGAAGGAAACGGCGGTATCATTTATCCTGCATCACATTACGGAAGAGATGCTTTGGTTGGAATAGCACTGTTTCTTACACATTTGGCAAAAGAGAATAAGACCATGTCTATTCTGAAAGCAAGTTATCCGAGTTATCATATTTCAAAGAATAAGATTGAGCTTACTCCAGAAATTGATGTAGACAAGATTTTGAGTTCAATTGAAAAGAAATACAGCAAATACCCTATAAACACCATCGATGGAGTTAAAATTGACTTTGATGAGGAATGGGTGCATTTGAGAAAATCGAATACTGAACCCATAATCAGAATTTATACAGAAAGTGCTAGTGCAAATACTGCCAGTAATTTGGCGAATAAAATAATTAGCGATATCAAAGAGATAATCAAAAGTTAATGGAAAGAAGACAAGTCTTTTTAGATAATGCAGCGACAACTCCAATTGCACCAGAGGTTGTAGAAGCAATGATTCCGATTATGACCGATTTTTATGGAAATCCATCATCGAGTCATTCTTTCGGCCGTTCTGTAAGAGCGCAAATAGAATATGCCAGAAGATCGATTGCCAAGCATTTGAATGTTACTCCTGCAGAGATTGTTTTTACTTCAGGTGGAACAGAAGCAGACAATATGGCCATTCGATGTTCTTTAAAAGAATTAAACATTAAACATGCTATAACAACGGATATTGAACATCACGCTGTTCTAAATACTTTAGAGTCAATTTGCGCAGAATATGGTGTTAAGCTGAGTAAAGTTCGAATTGATGAAAAAGGGTATGTAGATGTTTCTCATCTGGACGAGCTATTGGCGAATAACGAACGATCTTTTGTTTCAATCATGCACGCCAATAATGAAATCGGAAATTTGATTGATTTGGATGAGGTTTCAGAACTTTGTTTAAAGCACAATGCTGTTTTTCATTCGGACACTGTTCAAACAATGGCACATTACCCATTTGACTTTTCTAAAACTAAAATTGATTTTGCCACTTGCTCGGCACATAAGTTTCACGGCCCCAAAGGGATTGGTTTTTTATACATCAATAAAAACCTAAAGATAACCTCTATGATCATTGGTGGAGGACAAGAAAGAGGCTTGCGAGCAGGAACTGAAAATGTCTATGGAATTGTTGGTTTAGCAAAAGCCATGGACTTATCCTATACGGATGTTGAAGAACATGCAGCTCATATAAAAGGACTGAAGCACGCTATGCTGGAACGTTTTCAGAACGAATTGCCAGGAGTGTCCTTTAATGGTGATCCAAAAGGAAATTCGTTGTACACCATTTTAAACGTGGCGTTACCACCAACTGAAAAGGCTGGAATGTTACTTTTTAATTTGGATATTAATGGTATTGCCGTTTCTGGTGGTAGTGCGTGCAGCAGTGGTGCCGGAACTTCTTCTCACGTTTTAGCGGGTATCGATGCTAATCCAGATTATCCAGCAGTGCGCTTTTCGTTTTCTAGGTATACTACCAAAGAAGAGATAGACTATGCAGTAGACTGCGTTTTAGAATTCTACAATAACTAATATATTGGAACAAATAAAGTATTACTGGAATCACCGACCACTGACATTTATTCTAGTACTTGCTTTCTTGGTGCGTATTATTTCTATCCTTTTTAGTAAAGGCTACGGAATGCATGATGATCATTTTTTGGTTATCGAAGCAGCGCAAAGTTGGGTCGATGGATACGACTATAACAGTTGGTTACCAAAAAACAGTAGTGATGGTTCACCAACAGGACACTCTTGGTTTTATGTTGGATTGCACTACTATTTCTTTAGTTTTTTAGAATCAATAGGAATTGTAGGCGCTCAAACAAAATTATATTTCGTTCGCTTTTTGCATGCTCTTTGGTATTTGCTTGCCATTCGATTTGCTTATAAAATTACGCTGAAACTGAATGGCGAGTCCACTGCAAAAATGGTTGGGCTGTTTATTGCGTTTTTGTGGTTTACACCAATAATGAGTGTAAGAAATTTGGTAGAGGTAGTTTGTTTAACTCCGCTGTTAGGAGCTACTTGGTATCTAGTGAAAAATGAAAGTCTGACCTGGAAGAATATAATTTTCGCAGGTCTGCTTATGGGCGTTTCTGTTTCAATCCGTTTTCAAACTGTGTTGTTTTTGGGTGGAATGGGACTGGTGTTGTTGAGCAAAAATATTTTTAAAGCAGCTGTATTAGGTTTGTTTTTTATGTTGTCTTTATTTGTTTGTCAAATTGGGGATTTATTCTTGTGGGGCAGGCCTTTTGCAGAATTCGGAGAATATATAACTTACAATTTCGCCAACAAAACCACCTATTTTGTTAGACCTTGGTATATGTATTTTGGAACAATCGGTGGGTTATTGCTCCCTCCGTTCAGTCTATTTCTATTTGCCGGTTGGTCTAAAGTTTTCAAAAAGAAATACTTACTTGTTGCCATACCATCGTTGATCTTTTTTGGGTTTCATTGTTATTTCCCAAACAAACAAGAGCGATTTATCATTCCGTTTATTCCCTATTTTATAATTCTTGGTTGGATAGGTTGGGAGCAGCTATTAAAGCAATATGCTCATAAACTAGAAAAGGTTAGCCATTACGGAATGCGGTTTTTTTGGGGATTGAATATAATTCTACTAGTAGCGATCACTCCCTCATATTCCAAAAAGAGTAGAGTAGAGTCTATGGAGTACCTTAATGATGTCCCAAATTTTCAGGGTGCTTATGTAGAGAAGTCTTTTGAGTATTCAGCACCTTTGCTTCCTCAGTATTATTCTGGCAAATGGGTGACACCCGTTAATTTTAAAAAGCATGCTTATTTAGATACTATAATTAGCAGTTATACCAGACAGCCAAAGGAGATAAGAAGAAACCATATTGTGTTTTTTGAAGCAGAAATTTTAGACGAGAGAATACGTTTTTTCGAAACGAATTGCAATTGTGAATTAGTTCAATTAGCCGTTTTTGAGCCTAGTTACCTCGATCAATTCGTACATTGGCTAAATCCAGTGAACGATAATGAGAAGGCATTTGTCTATGAGTTAAAATACACCAAAGAATGAGATTAACTTTTCTTGGTACAGGAACTTCACAAGGAATTCCTGTAATTGGAAGCAAACATCCCGTATGTTTGAGTAATGATTCACGCGATAAGAGACTGCGGACTTCAGCATATATCGAAATAGATGGAAAATACTTGGTAATAGATACGGGGCCTGATTTTAGGCAGCAAATGCTCAATAATCAAATCCAGCAAGTTGATGCTGTTTTGTATACGCACGAACATCGAGATCATACTGCAGGATTTGATGATATAAGACCCTTTAATTTTATGCAGAAAAAGGATATGCCTTTGTATTGTTCGGATAGAGTTGGTGAAGCAATGCGACGGGATTATGCCTATGTTTTTGAAGCCAATAAATATCCTGGAGCACCTGGAGCTGTAATTCATGAAATTGAAAACAAACCCTTTCAAGTAGAAGGTATAAGTGTTATGCCGATTGAAGTCATGCACATGAAATTGCCTGTTTTTGGATTTCGAATAAATGATTTAACTTACATTACAGACGCAAAAACTATCTCAACCCAAGAAAAACAAAAAATATTAGGCAGTAAAGTGTTGGTTTTAAATTGCTTAAGAATTGAAGAGCATTACTCACATTTCAATTTAGCAGAAGCTCTTTCCCTAGTGGAAGAATTGAAACCAGAACAAGTCTATTTTACGCACATCTCTCATTTATTAGGCTTCCACGAGGAGGTCTCAAAATTATTACCTAACAATGTTAAACTTGCATATGATGGCTTACAAATTGAAATTTAATCTCCTTTTCCTATTTATTGCACCTATTTATGTGATTGGTCAAACGAACATTAACTTCGGATCGATCAATGAAAAGTCTTCGACCTTTAAATCGGTGAATTACAATTCAACTGATTTCCCCAAAGGGTCTGGAGATTCTGTTTATACCTATTTCACTATTATGGGAAATGATTGGACAACAGCTGGTGTTACTGCCCCTATCAAAGCTGGGGTCAAACCCGGTGCTTCTGGTCAGGTTAATGTTAGTTTTAAACCCAATCAAAATGTAGTTCACAAAGGACTAGTTTTGGTGGAAAGTGAGTATTCCGTCGAGCAAATTGTTGTGGTAGAAGGGCAAGGAACTTTCTCGAATAATTATTATTCAACTACCAGAAACTTGAACGAAGAAGCACTGAAAACTGCGCTAACTACTTTATTGAATAACGGTACAGTTAGCTTAGGCTACAGCACAGCTCGGGATAATATGTATGCAACTATTGATAATAGTGGTGGGCGAGTTGAATGCGTCTATACCGGTAAAATGGCTGCTTTTACAACTAGAGCAGGTGCCAATAATGCCAGTTTTAATTGCGAACACACTTATCCTCAAGGATTTTTTAGTAGCAGTGATCCCGAGAAATCAGATATCCACCATTTATTTCCAACTACAACGACTTCAAATTCAAGAAGAGGAAACGATCCTTTTGGGACCGTTTCGAGCCCTTCATGGCAAGACGGAGGCTCGAAGTCGGGTGGAGGTAACTTTGAGCCTAGAGATGCTCAAAAAGGTATTGTAGCTCGTTCGATGATGTATTTCGTTTTACGTCATGGAGATTTTAATGATGGAGGAACTCCATTTCTAAGTAAACAAGAAGCTATTTTAAGAACTTGGAACAATCAATTTTCTGTTACTCAGCAAGAGAAAGATCGAAATACAGCTATTTTTGGATTGCAGAAAAACAGAAGTCCTTTTGTAGATTATCCTCAATTATTAGAAAGGATTGCTAAGATTTCAGGAACGTCAAATGCGTCTGCGAAATTCGATTTACAATTGAGTCGAAATTTGCGTGACATGACTTTTGGGAGTTTGGACACTCAAACGATTCAAGCGGTATTATACAATGGTGGAAATCAAGAAATAACGGTTTCTTCCATCGATTTTGAAAATAGTCAGCTGAAGCTAGTGGGCTTTACTCAAACGTTTCCGCTAAAATTAGCAGCAGGTAGCTACTTATCATTTCGTTTTGGAGGTGCCGCAGGGGCAGTTATAGATTTTGACGATAATTTGGTTATCAAAACAAATGCTCCAGGCAGTGCTAATTTAAAGTTCAATTACAAAGGCAGTGCAAAGGCTAATTCATTAGAAGAGTTGAATTTACAAGCGATATCGGTTTATCCAAATCCTGCTCAAAACAAAATTTCTTTTGATGGCTTGTCTTTTACGGATGCTAAATTTGAAGCAGTAGTTTATAATTCCATTGGAAAATTGATGATTAGCACTGATCTTAATTCAAATGAATTGGACATCTCTCAATTGCCTTCAGGAAGCTACGTTGCAGTGATTAATGAGAACGGTTCTACCGTTTTTCAAAGTCGTTTTGTAAAAGACTAGGAGGGGCTATTTCTTTAAATGTCACTAGTTATTTGCTCAATCCGTTGGGCTCAGCTTTTGTCACAGACCAAAAAGAATTAGAAGCAAAGCCTTTATAAATAAATCAACAACAATTATTGTGCTCACAGTTAAATACTCGAGTCAAGTTCTAAGTTAATTTACACTCTATAGAAGTATCTAATTATTAAGCTGAAACCTGGAAAGTTGAAAATTTGAAACTTGTGATTTTGCTTCTTTAAAATCTACCGTTAGTAACTTAGATGTAAATAAATAAGCCGAAAATTTCCAAAGAATGGAGCATGCGTTGCTCTATAACTTAACTTAAAATATCAGCATTTGTGTCTGTAAATATTTTGAGGGAATTTAATATTCTATGATTTGTTATCAATACTTCAACCACTATGCATCTCGAGAGTAGTCTATAGTTTTTTGTAAAGTAATGGGTTCTCCTATTTTGCGTATGATCAC
>CAJVZZ010000020.1 GCA_913020435.1 uncultured Flavobacteriales bacterium
CCGCTGATGTGCAAATCCAATTTGATAATCAGCGTTTGCTTCGAAAAAACTACCATAACTATCGGGTCCTCTATGCTGAATCTTAGCACCCATTTCTTCCACAATGGTTTGCGAACTGTTAAAGCTAAAATCTATAAAACCTGTTATCCCACACATTACAACTCAGTCATTAGTTTTTGCCATTGAGAACCTACTCTATTTAAGCTCAAGTTCTTAGTACTGTTTTGTCCTTCAATAGCTAATCTTTTTCTTAGGTCAGCATCATCAATTAATTGTTGTATCGCTTTTGACATATCCTCGGTATTCTCAGGCTCAACCAACAATCCATTCACTCCTTCAATAATAATTTCAGCTGGACCGTTGTTACAATCAAAGGAAACGCAAGCACAGCCAAAATGCATAGCCTCAATTAGTGCATTAGGATACCCTTCTAACCTACTCGGGAGTATGAATATCGAAGCATTATCATATAGCTCAACAACTTGCTTGTATTGTCCTAGAAAAGAAACTTTTGAAGACAATCCGTTACGATCAATTTCAAGTTGTACTTGACTCATTGAGTTTCCGCTTCCTGCAATTTCGACCCGCCAATCTCTCAGTTTCAGATCTTTCAAAATTGAAGGTATCATATCAAAACCTTTATCGATATCAAATCGACCAACAAATAATAGCGTTTCTTTTTTTTCTCCTTTTGGAATTGGCATTTGCAAAGGATTCGAGAGGATCACGGATTTCGTGGCTTTGTACTTTTTCGAAATAAAACGTTCCGCCTTTTCGGTTTGACAAACTATTGCATCCGCATTAGAGTAATTCAAATCTCTCAACAATCTCCATAACGACGAGAGACTTTTTCTATTAGGATCACTGCGTTCAGAGACAATAACTTTTGTATCGAGCGATTTTGTAGCTAAAAGTGTTAACACATTCATTTCGGTTATAAATGAGATTACAACCCTAGGAGCCAACGTTTTAATTTTAGTTTTTAAAGCATTAACTCTATTCAAATTTTTAAATAAAGCACTAAAAGAGTTACTTGAATCCGAAACTAAATCTAAATGATAGATTGAAACTTCTTTCTTGAGCTTATAAAACGACTCGGCTTTATCCATAGTAATGATTCCAACTCCATAATATTGGGAGAGCCAATTGGCAAGCAATGTCATTACTCGCGCCGCACCGCCACCACTTAGTGATGATATAACGAAACAGATTTCCACCTATCTCTTAGCTTCGAAATATAAGTTTCTCCCTGTTCCTGAAGAACCCATTTTGTGAGTAAACAACTTCAATCCGGAAATTATCTTACCCTTCCAATTCAGTGTTTTCCAATTAACAAAAACAAGCTCTTTTGCCCTTACTTTCTTAAAGTCAGAACCCAGGTCTTTTTCCAAACGATTGATAGAAAAACTCTGAAGATGACCCCATCGGTGAAAAATGTAACCATCACTTGGACTAACTACTACGTTTGCAGATAAATCCTCGTTACTAGGCACAGTTCCAATAAATTTACCATTTGATTTGAGCACACGATAAACTTCTGAATAAGTTTTAATTAAAACATCGCTTTCAAGATGTTCTAAAACCTCGGTCATAATAACAACGTCAAACGACTCATTATCAAAGGGAATAGCTTGGCTATATCCAACTTTAGCATTTTCGCCAATTAAGCTTTTTAAGTTTTCTATAGATCGAATCGAAGGATCAAGACTATGAACATCTATACTCTTTTGTTTTGCGAATTTTTCAAGATTACCAGCACCAACTCCAATATTCAAACAAACGGCTCCTTTTGGAATTTGATTTATTAAATAATTAATTCTCGTATCACTTCCTGAAAAGGAATCGGGAGCATCATTTTGATAGTGATCCCATATCTGATCTTGGTTAACAGCCATAATTTAATCGGTACTTAAAATTAATCTGACATTTCTCCAAAGTAAAAGAAACGAAATGAAATAAACAATTGACGTAGACAAGGCTATTCCCTTTAAGCCCCAATATTGTACTAAAATAAAGTTTAATCCAATATTTAAAATGAAATTCACACCGGATATTAGCAAAATAACTTTGTTTTTTTGAACAACGGAAATTATTCTAACCAAAACAATTCCGCCTACATAAAAAGGCAATTGAAAAATATAAAACTGAAATATTTCCGTAACTTTTTCGGAATCCGTAGCACTAAAATTCCCTCTTTCAAATAAAAGACTAACCAAATCTTGACCGAAAACCCAAACTAAAAAAACAATAATAAAACTTGAGCCAAACACCAACCAAAGCACCTTATGTAATAATTCTTTCATCTCTGTAATTCTACCATCAATATGTAGGTTAGAAAAGAAGGGAAGAGCCACAGAACCCATCGCCAACGTTGCTGTACCTGTAAATAAAGCGACTACTCGAAAACCGTAATTTAGGGCTGAAACAGATTCACTCCCTACATAAGAAGCCATGGTTTGATCAATAAGAAAAGTAGAACCCATTAAAAAGCTTCCCAGAAACAAAACTCCATATTGTTGCTTAAAACTTAAGTCTAAGTTTTTAAATGGCATTACCCATAAAAACCCTAAAGAAAATCGTTTTTTCAATACCACGAATTGAACCAGTAAATAAAAAGCAGGACCTAAAACAAAACCCAGAGCCAGATAGAAAATACTTTTATCTATCGAGACGAATGCTATTACAAATAAGGAACTAAATATTGCTCCGAATGAGGTGAATAAAAAAAGCTTTAAATTTTCTAAAATTGCCAAGTAATAGTTGCTTAATCCTTGTATTATGATGAAAGTCGAGAAAATTAAACTGAATATAAGGGAGTCTTGTTCTAAGTTATTTTGATCACATAAAACTTCAAACAAAACAGGACGCACTAGAAAATAAACACTGGCGGTTATAAACAACAAAGTGATCATTGAACTGGAAACTGAATTCATAAAATCCATCGATGCTCTTTCACTTTTATTTTTTAATTGATTGTATCTTGGAACAAAGGCTGACGCCAAAGGATTTGTTAATGTTGAAATTACAAGGGCTGGAATCATTAAACTCAAATAAAAAGTATCCAGTTCCGCTGATAAACCAAAAGAGCTGGCTACTACCATCTCTTTAATTAGTCCAAAAAACCGAGCAATCACGCTCACTCCTACTACAAGTATTGAGGCCGAAAAAAACTTTTTTACAACATTCTCTTTCATTACTTTTTTAAGAGTGATTTTCTGCAATTTTGAATTGAAAAAATCAAAGTAATGTTATTACTTCGTAATGTCGACTTCTAAGGTCAAAAATCTAATAGAATTACTATGAAAGACAATCATATTTTCTCATTACTCGAAGAAGAAAAGTACCGCCAAAAAAGCGGATTAGAACTAATAGCTTCGGAAAATTTTGTGTCCAAGCAGGTTCTTAAAGCTATGGGTTCTGTAGCAACAAATAAGTATGCCGAAGGATTGCCGGGTAAACGTTACTACGGAGGGTGCGAAATAATTGATCAAATTGAGGATTCAGCGCGGGATCGTTTAAAAACTTTATTTAACGCAGAATGGTGCAATGTACAGCCGCATTCAGGAGCCCAAGCAAATGCAGCTGTAATGTTAGCGTGTTTAAATGCAGGCGATTCCATTCTCGGTTTTGACCTTTCTCACGGCGGTCACCTCACACATGGATCAACAGTTAATTTTTCAGGTAAGCTTTACAATCCACATTTTTATGGTGTTGAAAAAGAAACAGGAATTGTTGACATGGATAAAGTGGCTTCAAAAGCTAAAGAAGTAAAACCTAAAATGATAATTGCAGGTGCTTCAGCTTATTCAAGAGATTGGGATTTTAAACGCTTTAGAGAAATAGCTGATTCTGTTGGCGCAATATTACTTGCCGATATTTCTCATCCTGCTGGGTTAATTGCTAAAGGATTACTAAACGACCCAATTCAACATTGCCACGTTGTTACGAGTACAACTCACAAAACTTTACGTGGACCGAGAGGTGGCGTAATCATGATGGGTAAGGATTTCGAAAATCCTTTTGGAATCAAAACTATGAAAGGTAATTTGCGTTCATTTTCATCTCTACTAGATTCAGGCGTTTTCCCTGGAACTCAAGGTGGACCCTTAGAGCATGTAATTGCTGCCAAAGCTGTTGCTTTTGGTGAGGCACTTACTGACGATTTTCTGCAATACACCATTCAAGTTACTAAGAATGCTAATGCAATGGCGAATGAATTTGTCAAAAGAGACTATAACTTAATCTCTGGCGGAACAAGTAATCACTGTATGCTTATTGATCTCAGAAACAAAGACATTACCGGTAAAGAAGCCGAAAACGCATTAGTAAAGGGAGACATTACAGTAAACAAAAACATGGTTCCATTTGACACACAAAGTCCATTTGTAACTTCAGGAATAAGAGTAGGCACTCCCGCTATTACTACTCGCGGATTAGTCGAGTCTGATATGATAAAAGTGGTTGACTATATTGATCAAATAATCAAGAACCCTAGCGATGAGTCAATTCATAAAGAAGTTAAAAACGAAATCAACAATTGGATGAAGGCCTACTCATTGTATCCAAAAGTGAGTTACCCCAAATCAGAACTAGTCTAGAAAATAGAATTAAAAAAATATGATTGAAGCAAATAATCCTTCTCTAAAAAGTTGGATAGAGATTGAAGAAAATTCAGATTTCCCAATTCAAAACTTACCATTTGGCATTTATTCTACGAAGAAGAAATCGAAAAGAGTTGGTATTGCAATAGGCAGTAAAATTATCGATTTACACGAACTTGCAAATGCAGGAATGCTTGAAAGTACTGAAGTATTTCCAGCTGTTTTTAGGCAAGAATCCCTTAACCCGTTTATGGAGTTAGGAAAAGATGCCACAAGAAAAGTCAGAAACAAGGTATCTCAACTTTTAAGAGCAAGCAATACTGATATTAAAGGGCAAGCTGGGCTGAAGAAAAAAATACTAGATAAACAATCGGATGCAATTATGCATTTGCCCGTAAAAATTGGAGATTATACAGATTTCTATTCTTCAAAAGAACATGCAACAAATGTTGGAACCATGTTTCGTGATCCTGCTAATGCATTGCTTCCAAACTGGCTATATATTCCAGTTGGATATCACGGTAGAGCAAGTTCCATAATTACAACAGAGCAAGACATAGTTCGTCCGAAAGGTCAACAAAAACCAAAAGATGATGAGCCTCCAACTTTTGGAGCATGTAAGCTTCTAGATTTTGAACTTGAAATGGCTTTTATCACTTACGAAGGAAAGCCTCTTGGAGACTCTATAGATGTTAATGAAGCTGAAGATTACATGTTTGGAATGTGTTTATTTAACGACTGGAGTGCAAGAGATATTCAGAAATGGGAATACGTTCCTCTTGGACCCTTTTTAGCAAAAAACTTTGCTTCAAGCATGTCGCCTTGGATTGTTACGATGGATGCTTTGGAACCTTTTCGTTGCGAAACTCCAGCACAATCTCCTAAGCCATTTGAATACCTTCAATTCTCAGGAAAAAAGAGTTTTGACATAAAATTAGAAATGTATATTCAACCTGAAAATGGTAAAGAAAATTGTGTTACCAAAAGCAATTTCAAATACATGTATTGGAACCAAAGTCAGCAATTGGCTCACCATTCGGTAAATGGCTGTAACATAAAATGTGGCGATTTAATGGGTTCTGGAACTATTTCTGGTCCAACGCCAGATTCATATGGTTCAATGCTTGAACTTTCATGGAAAGGAACTAAGCCTATTACGCTAAGTGATGGAAGCGAACGTAAATTCATCCTTGATGGAGATACGGTTATAGAGCGTGGCTATTGCGAAAATGAGTCTGTTCGTGTTGGTTTTGGAGAAGTTCGAACAAAAATTCTGCCGACTAAATAAGATAATTATATACTTATGGATTGGTCTGATAACGGCTATTGGGAAGATTTAGAACGGAAAGAAAAATCCGCAATTCTAAGAGAGTACAGACATCTTCTCAAAACTATCAGTTATGAAATAACGGAAGACGATACCGAGGAGATTCGAAAAGCCTTTGAAGTTGCTTTGGAAGCCCATAGCGGAGTTAGACGTAAATCTGGAGAACTATATATTTTCCACCCTTTAGCGGTTGCTAATATTGCAAAGGTCGAGATAGGTGTAGATTCGGTAGGCATTATTTGTGCCCTGCTGCACGACGTGGTTGAAGATTCGAATATGACCATTCAGGATATGGAAGACCTTTTTGGAAAAAAAGTAGCTACCATAATTGATGGACTAACGAAAATCTCAGAGATCTTTGATCAAAACACAAACCTCCAAGCTGAGAACTTCAAAAAGCTTATTCTTACTCTTGCACAAGATGTTAGGGTAATTCTAATCAAACTTGCAGATAGACTTCACAATATGAGGACCCTAGGTTCAATGCGTGAAGATAAATCTCG
Organism: uncultured Flavobacteriales bacterium; assembly: GCA_913020435.1. Classification (GTDB taxonomy): domain Bacteria; phylum Bacteroidota; class Bacteroidia; order Flavobacteriales_G; family Salibacteraceae; genus UBA6770. The sequence continues at coordinate 6,432 of CAJVZZ010000020.1, forward strand.
AAAAATTGCGTCAGAAACAATGTTTTTGTACGCTCCTTTAGCTCATCGTTTAGGTCTTTATAACATAAAGTCTGAAATGGAAGATTTGAGTCTGAAGTTTTTAGAACCGAATATTTTTAATGAATTAAAAGAAAAATTACAAAAATCAAAAGCTGTTAGAACTCGATTTTTAAATCGTTTCTCTCTTCCCATTGAAAGAGGTTTGGAGAAAGCTGGTTTAAAGTTTCAAATAGTTGGAAGAACAAAGTCTATCCATTCCATTTTCCAGAAAATGCGAAAGCAGAATATTCCTTTTGAAGAAGTGTATGATATTCTTGCTGTCCGTATAGTTATCGATTCATCTTCAGAAAATGAAAAATCAGATATTTGGAAGACCTATTCTATAGTAACCGATTATTACAAACCCAACCCCGATAGACTTAGAGATTGGATTTCAACACCAAAAGCGAATGGCTATGAGAGTTTGCACATTACTGTAATGTCTCCGGGTGGCAAATGGGTTGAAGTTCAAATTCGAAGTGAACGTATGAACGATATTTCTGAAAATGGTTATGCCGCCCATTGGAAATACAAAGACCAAAAAGAAGAACATTTAGTAGACCAGTGGATTGGTAAAATCCGTGAATCTATCGAAAACCAAGAGGTGCATTCAGAAGATTTTTTAAATGACTTCCGCCTGAATCTCTTTGAAAAAGAAATAATCGTTTTTTCACCAAAAGGAGACGCGATAACGCTTCCCGCGAATTGTACACCGGTAGATTTTGCCTATGAAATCCATAGTGATGTAGGCAACACCTGTATAGGAGCTAAGGTTAATAACAGCTTAGTTCCACTGAGTCAAACCTTACATTCAGGTGATCAAATTGAGGTAATAACTACCAGAAAAGGTCGCCCATCAGAGGATTGGTTGAAGTTTGCGAAAACCGCCAAGGCAAAGTCTAAAATTAAGTCGTTCTTAAAAAGTGAAAAGAAAAAACTTTCTGGTTTAGGACAAACTATCCTCAAAAAAGAATTGAGAGAATTGGGTATTAAACCACTGAAAGAAAATATGTATAAAGTCGCTTACTTCTATAATTTACCAAATCTTGAAGAGCTTTTTTATCAAGTAAAAAGTAACCGCCTAAATTTAAATAACCTCTCGAAACTTAAAATTGAAAAGGGTCTAATTAGAAATAATTTTTCTAAGAAAAAAGATACCATCATAACTAACGTTGGAGGTAAAGCTGAACTTACCAATACAGACCATTCGGAAACATCTGCAGATTACAACTTAGCAGAATGTTGTAACCCTGTTCCGGGAGAAAAGGTTTTTGGTTTTATCGGAGATAACAATCAAGTCGAGATTCACCGGGTAAGTTGCCCAAATGCAGTAGAGATTCAGAGTCAGAAACATTTTAGAGTTATTGAAGCTAAATGGACAAATCAACAGGCTTTGGCATTCCTATCAGGAATTAAAATTACGGGTATCGACTCTAAGGGAATGGTGAATGATATAACTATGAAGATTAGCCAAAACCTAAATATCAATATGCGATCGATAAATTTTGAATCATTAGATGGTTATTTCGAAGGTAAAATATCAGCATATGTAACTGATATTGATCATCTTAATGATCTTATACAAGAAATAAGTAACGTAAAAGGTGTTGATAAAGTAATTCGAGTCGACGTTCATTTATAACCTGTTCAAAAAACACTAATCAGAAGCCATCTCCACACAATTCCAACTTTCAATTTATTGTACTTTTACAACTTAATAAACAGCAATGACAAAGGCTGAAACAGCTGAAGAAGTACACAACATTTTCGCCGCTTTTTTAAAGCAAAATGGACATCGAAAAACACCTGAACGTTTCGCCATTTTAGAGGAAATATATTCAACGGAAGTACACTTCGATGTAGAGACGCTGTACATTTCAATGAAAAATAAAAAGTATCGAGTGAGTCGCGCCACTTTGTATAATACAATAGACCTGCTTATGGCCTGCAATTTAATTCGCAAGCATCAGTTTGGTCAAAACATGTCACAATACGAAAAATCTCATGGTTACAAGCAACACGATCATATCGTTTGCACGAATTGTGGTAAAGTAATTGAGTTTTGTGATCCTAGAATTCAACAGATAAAATCGACCTTAGAGTCTCAGCTTGATGTGAAAATATTGCATCATTCACTCAATTTTTATGCGCGTTGTAATGATAATTGTTCTAGTAGTTAAATAAAAAAGTACCTGATTTTAAGATGAAAGTAGATGTATTACTTGGATTGCAATGGGGAGACGAAGGCAAAGGAAAAATTGTCGATGTTCTTACTCCAAAATATGATGTTATTGCTCGTTTTCAAGGAGGTCCAAATGCTGGGCATACACTTGAATTTGAAGGAATTAAACACGTCTTACACACCATTCCCTCAGGGATTTTTAGAGAAAACACTCAAAACGTAATTGGCAACGGTGTCGTTATCGATCCTGTTATTTTGAAAAAGGAATTAGATGCCTTAATTCCATTTGGAGTAAAAGTAAATGAAGTGCTTAAAGTTTCTAGAAAAGCACATTTAATTTTACCTACTCATAAGCTGCTCGACGCAGCCTCTGAAAAAGCAAAAGGAAAAGATAAGATTGGCTCCACCCTAAAAGGAATAGGACCAACCTATATGGATAAAACTGGTCGTAATGGTCTTAGAGTTGGAGATATTGAAGCTGCTGATTTTAAAGAACGCTACAATCGTTTAAAGGAAAAGCATCTTCAACTTTTAGGCAATTTCAACTTTGATACACACGAATTAGGTGCACTCGAAAAAGAATGGATGAGCGCCATCAAAGAAATGCAGAATCTAATTCTGATTGATAGTGAACATTACATAAATGCTTGCATGAAAAATGGACAAGCCGTTTTAGCTGAAGGCGCGCAAGGTTCCCTTTTAGATATTGATTTCGGATCTTACCCATTTGTTACTAGCTCAAATACGATTTGCGCTGGAGCTTGCACTGGACTTGGCATTGCTCCCAACAGAATTAATGAAGTATTCGGAATATTTAAAGCGTATTGTACTCGAGTGGGTTCAGGCCCCTTCCCTACTGAATTAAAAGAAGAGGTTGGTGAAAAAATCAGAGCAGCAGGACATGAGTTTGGAGCTACTACTGGACGACCAAGAAGATGTGGTTGGTTAGATTTACCGGCACTGAAGTATGCAATAATGCTTAACGGTGTTACCAAACTTATAATGACTAAATCAGATGTGTTAAGTGGTTTTGACTCTATCGATATTTGCACCCATTATAATTACCGAGGAGAAAAAATTGACTACTTACCATTTGGAGTGGAAGAAGGCGAATTAGAGCCGGTTTATGAATCAATTCCAGGTTGGAACGAAGACTTAACGGGGCTTCAATCTGCAGATGAATTACCTGAAACACTAAATAACTATGTCGATTATTTAGAGAAAGCATTGGAAACTCCAATTGCCATTGTTTCAGTAGGGCCCGATCGCTCACAAACTATTATTAGAGAAGCAGTTGGAGTGTAGACTCAACATGCAACTAAATTATAAAGCCTCCAGAAAATTTTCTTGGAGGCTTTTTGCTTTATTGCCATTTTTACTAGCTTGTACTATCGCTTTTGGACAAACAACAAAGGCCAAAACACCCAAAAAGAAAAAATCTAAGATCGAAATTCTTCATGCAAATGACTTATTTTTTGATGACGATTATGGACAAAAAACTAAACGATTAATTGGTGATGTTAAGATAAAATATGACCAAACTATTATGACTTGCGACTCAGCATTTGTCTATAGTTCCACCAATTCGATGAAAGCATATGGAAGAGTTCACATAACCGACAAGGAAGGTATGCAGCTCTTTGGCGACTCGCTCAATTACAACGGTGAAACCAGATTAACTGAAGTAAGGGGAAGCGTTAAGGTTATTACCAAGGAAATGGAGCTCAATACACGATTTCTAGATTTTGACCGAATAAACGATTATGGCTATTTCTGGAATGGTGGAATCATTTATTTAAATGATAAAAAAGATACATTGACCAGCCAAATAGGGCACTTTTATAATGCAATTAATGAAATTCATTTTAAAGATTCTGTTCGTTTAAGGTCTGAAGATTATCATATTGAATCAGACACAATGCATCACAATACACGAACAGAAAAAACCAAGTTTTTCGGACCGACAACTATAACTAGCGATGCCAATATTATTTACACTGAAAAGGGCTGGACGAACAATAAAACTGGAGAATCTGAATTCACTTCAAACAGCTTCATCATTACCGATGACCAGCAAATATGGGGAGACAGTATTCTGTACAATCAAAAAACCGATTTAGCTGAAATGTTCTGTAACGTCACAATGCTGGACACAATAAACGCATTCATAGTGCAAGGCGATTATATATTACATAACCAAAAAGACAGCACTACTCTGGTTGTTGGAATGCCATTAATGACTCAAATTTTTGATGAAGACAGTCTTTTCTTACATGCCGATACTTTGTATTCTGAGTTTGATTCGACGCGTCAATTCAGAAGAATAAAAGCTTATCGAAAAGCTCAATTTTACAAATCAGATATGCAAGGAAAGTGCGATTCATTGGTGTTTAGAGATGAAGATTCAAGTATAGTATTGTTTTACGACCCTATTCTCTGGTCTGATGCTAACCAGATTACTGCCGATTTTATTCAAATTTTCCGAAGTGAAGGAAGACTCGATAGAATGGTAATGAATGACAATGCGTTTATTAATTCTTTAGAGGATAGTACTGTTCAATTTCCAATGTACAACCAAATTAAAGGAGATAGTATGGAGGGTATATTTGATACTAATGCGCTAAGAAAAGTCTTTGTTCGTCATAACGGAATCACAATTTATTGGGCTAAAGAAGATACTTCTGGATATATAGGAATGAATAAGGCCAATGCAGAATTCATGACAGTATTCTTTGATAGCAATGAGGTACAAGAAATTATCTTGAATAATAATCCGATCGCAACCTTACATCCTATTAAAGATATAACCCCGAGAATGCAATATTTAAAGAAATTTGAATGGAGGGGAAAAGAAAGACCCGATAATAGAGAAGATGTATACAATTGGAGGGAAAAGGAGGCTATCAAAGAAGGAGATTAACTTGATAACACGCCTCCTTTTCTTATCCTACCAATTTAGCATCAGGGTAACGTTTAATCCAGAGTAAAGCTTTCGCTTTTGATCTAACCACAATTGTGGTTGTTTCATTCAGCCATACTCGAAAAGTTTTCTTATGTTTTTGTTTATTCATTCTTATTAGTTAAAACGAATTGGATAACAGAGGGTTGGGGATTTAATGCAGATAATTATCATCAATTGTTAAAACAAAGGTTTCAATTTATGAACTACTTTTTGAACTATTTAGAATGATAATGGTCTTACATGCAGACTAAAATAGGTCTACTTTTGTATTTTAAAAAATAACACATGGCATATATTCTAATTTTCTTCTTTGCTCATTGGTATGGCTCCCTATTATTTCAATCAATGTTTCATCACAGGTATGCGGCGCATGCCCAATTTGAACTCTCTCCTGCTATGGAAAAAGTATTTTTCATTTTATCTTGGATATTCATGGGGTCAAATTATTTGAGTCCTTATGGTTATGGCGTAATGCACCGCCAACATCATGCTTGGCCAGACACAGAGAAAGATCCGCATTCACCGAAATACGATAAAAATATTTTTGCCATGATGTGGAGAACAAAAAATGTCTATTCGGATTTATCTAATAAAAGAATAGCAGTTGAAGAGCGTTTTACGAAAGGTGTTCCTGAATGGTGGGCATTTGACAACTTCGCTAGAAGCTGGCCTTCAAGATTATTTTGGAGTGCTATTTATATTGGTTTTTACTGGTTATTTGTGCCTAGTGACATGTTATGGTTGTGGGCGTTATTACCTGTACAGTTTTTAATGTCACCAGTTCACGGAGCTATCATAAACTGGGGAGCTCACGTTTGGGGATATACTAACTTTAAATTAAGTAATACATCAAAAAACTTATTACCCTTTGATTTTCTAATGTGGGGCGAGAGCTATCATAATAATCATCACAAATTTGGTGGAAGTGCAAATTTCGGAGGTCAGAGATGGCACGAAATTGATCCAACGTATATTGTTATGCTTGGACTGCATAAGGCGGGAATTCTTAGAATTAAAAAGCTTGACCCTATTCTAAAGTATAGAAACAAGTAGACTTCTTAAGTCTGCTTTAATTCACTTTAAGCCTCATTTCTGTGGTTACATAAACTTTAATCACCTTTGCTAATTGTTGGTGATTTAATATTTAGGTCTCCTAAAAAGAATATCGAATTTATTGTTTGGTGTTATTTTATTACCCAGCTCTTAATTGATATTTTAATGATTCTTTCCTTGGTGACACCATATAAAGGTCAAATTACCTTTTAAGGTAACTTCTTTTTCAAATGAACCTTTAAAGCCTATTTGATCTTGAATTTTCCCAATAAATTTAATCTTGGGAAACTTCGTGCTCTCCATGTAGTTTTCGTTGAAATGTTCTCGTTGTAACTCTGAATTAAAACCTTGGAAAGAAATTACTGATACTTGGACACCATATGACTGTTTTTCAGTATTAAGATTCTCTATCAGCGCAAAGAAGTACAAAACGTAACTTCTGAAATTGCATTATTTTAGGAAATAATTGTAATTTATAAGGTGCTTTCACCTTCAATTTTCGCTTCGAAACTTTCGCCAAAAAGCGCTGTGTTAAATATACAAAATCGTAACGAAAACTGAAGGAAGAGCACACTATCGTTAGTTGGAATTTGAGCAATTCTTTGGTAAATAAAAAAGATATATCGGACACCTGCAATAGCTAACCTAGCAAGGTGCGTTTCTAATAATGTGTTGGAACCATAAGGCAGATATTATCAAAGAAATAAAGATTGAAAATGGATATATTAACCACTTGAAAGAACTGAGTATTCCCGAAAATATTTCTGAATTAGAAAAGCAAATTGACCCAACAATTAAAGCAACTGAATAAATCGTATATCGGAATATTGGCTGAGTTTTAAAGCTAAAATGTTTGTCTGACTTAAAAGCATCTCGCAAATCGTAAACTCACAAACCCAAGAATGTCATTACGGTAAGTATGATTAAAGGTAGTATCAATATCATTAGGATAGTTATTGGAATTTGACCACTAACTTAGTTTATTTCTATACGAAGACCTCAAAACCATTAAATGTTTCAAACTTCCAGACCTCAGCAATAGCATTTACTGAAACTAAGTAAGGCTCATACAATCGGTTAGTAGAGACCAATAGCAGCGATTTTTCTTCCTCAATTTTATTATACACCAACTTAAATACTACTCCATCTTCTTTGGTAACCACCACATAAGGAGTTCCACTTTTCAAGTTACTCCAGTCTTCAATAAACGAAGCGGTAACCCAAGATCCTTGTGCTACTGGTGGCATAGAGTCTCCATCAACTTGAAAACAACGGTAGGTTTTGTTTCTCGATAAAAATGGCAACTGAAATTTGGGTAAACTCTCAATAAAATCAGGATCATTATAGCCTGCAGTGTAACCTGCTTGAGCCTGCTGCTTTACAAGTTCAATATTTTCTTTTCCTTTTTTATCCGTAGTGGTTACCAGTAGACGGAGCTTACTGCCGGTAATATCTACATCAAAGCCCTGATCTATCCTCGATAGCTCAAATTCGCCGAGTTTACTCAAATTATAGCGCATCATTGCATCTATGGAGATTCCAAAGTAATCCGCCAATTGTACTAATATTTTAAAGGGCGGCTGAACTCCTTTTTCATAACCGATTAAACTGGTGCGTTTTATTTCTAAATCAATAGCCAGTTGAGTTTGAGATAACTTTTTACGGGTTCGCAAAAAATTCAGATTACTTCCAAATACTAATGACTCTTGTGTTTGCTCTTTTTTCATGTTATTTCCTTTATCTGACTTGAAAAGATTCCTGTTTTCAAGGGAATGACGGCGCTCTGTGTAATTCACTCTCTTGTCATCATTCCTGATTAGCAGATCAGAATCGGGAATCTAAAAACGAAAACCAATCCCTAAATGTTATCAACAATTCATCTCCACAAAAATAATATTGTCTAGATTACAGACAAATATTTGACGATTATTTCGACACAAACAATGAAATCTATATTACACCTTGACCTAGACAGCTTTTTTGTCTCTTGCGAACGACTACTCGATAGCAGTTTAAACAATAGGCCTGTGCTCATCGGCGGTACATCAAACCGTGGCGTAGTCGCTTCCTGTAGTTATGAAGCGCGTTCTTTTGGAATACACTCGGCCATGCCTATGCGCATGGCTCGACAGCTTTGCCCTGAAGCAGTAGTAATTCGAGGTAACAGCAGCACCTACAGTAAATACTCCGATGTTGTTACCGATATCATTAAAGATACGAGCCCTATGTTCGAGAAGTCCTCTATCGACGAATTCTATGTTGACACTACAGGTATGGATCGTTTTTATGGCACTTATGTATGGGCCAAAGAACTTAGAGAACGCATTATAAAAGAGAGTGGGTTACCCATTTCGTTTGGCCTTTCTACCGGAAAAACAACTGCAAAAATTGGCACTAATGAGGCTAAACCGAACAATCACATTCAAGTACCATGCGGAGAAGAGAAAGCTTTTATGGCTCCGCTTGATATTCGAAAAATGCCCATGGTAGGCGAAAAAACAACTCAAAAGCTCAACCTTATGGGCATTCAAAAAATTAAAACCGTACAAGACATGCCCTGCGAACTCATGGAACGCGTGCTAGGCAAAAACGGAATTTCTCTTTGGAAAAAAGCACAAGGAATTGATAATTCGCCCATTATTACTTACCACGAACGCAAGTCCATTTCTATCGAAAGAACGTTTGAAAAAGATACCACCGACGTCGTAAAACTCAAAAGCATTATTACTGCTATGGCTGAGAATTTAGCCTACCAATTACGCAACGGCACCAAACTTACGGGTTGCGTGACAGTAAAAATTCGTTATTCAGACTTTACTACCGTTACTCGCCAATTACACATCCCTTACACTTCGGTCGATCATAAACTGATAGATATTGTGCAAGAGCTTTTCAAAATTCTCTACGCTCGTCGTATGCTCATTCGATTGATTGGTGTGCGCTACAGCAAACTCGTTGGTGGTGGTTATCAAATCAATTTGTTTGAGGATAATGAGGAAATGGTTCGCCTTTACCAAGCCATGGACGCTATGCGTAATAAATACGGACAGGATGCTGTAAAGCGAGCCGTTGGTATGGGCTCTAAAGGCATTGGAAGGAAGAATCCATTCAATGGACAGCCGAATGTAATTCCAGCGCACAGGAGAGCTTAAATAAATATGCTACTAAACTGTCATAGCTACTATAGCCTCAATTACGGCTGCCTATCGGTAGAAGATGTATTGCAAACCATAAAGGATTTGGGACACACCAACTTTGTAATTACGGACATCAATAACACCTCAGAAACCTTTCGGTTTTTGATGCGCGCCGAAGAACAAGGTATTAAAGCAAACATTGGTATTGACTTTAGAAATGGCGTACACCAGCAATACATTGGCATTGCTAAAAATAAAAAGGGTTTCTTCGAACTCAACGAACATCTCTCTCATCATTTAGAGAAAAAACTCCCCATTGATCCCATAGCTCCAAATTTCAAACACGCTTATATCATATATCCCTTAGCTTTTGCTCCGCATCCTAATTACTTAAAGGAGCACGAATTTATCGGTATCAGTCCATCCGATTTAAAAAACATCACCAAACAAAAGGATTGGAAACACCACCAAGGGAAACTGGTTGTGCTCTGCACCGCTACTTTTCGAAACAAAAGAGATTACAATACCCACCGGTTGTTACGAGCCATTGGAGAAAATATGCTGTTGAGTAAACTCCCTCCTATTCGGCAAGCTCATCCAGATAATAAATACCGAAGTGCAGTAGAAATAAAGGAGCTCTATGGGCAGTTTCCCCAAGTTCTGAAGAATACAAAAAAGCTACTCAAAAACTGTAAAGTGAAGTACAACTTCAAACAGCCAAAAAACAAGCTGTACTTTACCAAAAGCAAAGAAGAGGATATAAAATTACTCACCGACCTGAGTCACCAAGGGTTGGAATACCGTTTCAAAACAGTAAACGACGTTATTCTAAAACGCCTCGATACAGAACTTAAACTCATCGAGCAATGTGATTTTTGCGCCTATTTCTTGATCAATTGGGACTTGGTATGTTACGCTCAACGGAAAGGCTACTGCTATGTGGGCAGAGGAAGTGGCGCTAACAGTTTGGTGGCTTATCTACTCCGGATTACCAATGTTGATCCTATTGATTTAGACTTATACTTCGAGCGATTTATTAATCCTTATAGAAGTAGCCCACCTGACTTTGATATAGATTTTTCATGGACCGATAGAGATGATATTACGAAGTACCTCTTCGATACTTACGGTTGGGACAAGGTTGCATTGTTGGGTTCTTATCAAACCTTTCAGCGGAAAGCGGTAATTCGAGAATTGGGTAAAGTCTTTGGTTTGCCCGACGAAGAAATTAAGAGCCTTCAACGTGCCTCTCAATACGCGAGTGATACCTATGGCCAATTGGTTCAGAAGTACAGCACCTACATAGCAGGTTTCCCCAGTCATTTGAGTATTCATTCTAGCGGAATTCTCATTTCTGAAGAACCGATTCATTACTACTCCTCTACTGTTTTACCTCCCAAAAACTTTCCAACTACACACTTCGATATGCAGATTGCCGAGGACATCGGTTTGTACAAATACGATATACTGAGCCAACGCGGATTGGGAAAAATAAAAGACGCTTTGGTTTATGTAAAACAGAACCACGGTATAACGATAGACATAGACGATATCGATATGCTCAAAAGTGATCCTAAGGTAAAACAGCTCCTTCGGCAAGGAGATTTAACGGGTTGTTTTTATGTAGAATCTCCAGCCATGCGCATGTTACTTACCAAGCTAAAAGCAGAAGATTACACTCGATTGGTAGCGGCTAGTTCTATCATTCGCCCTGGGGTTTCAAAAAGCGGAATGATGCGCGAATACATTGTTCGGTTTCAGGATGAAGAACGACGAAACAATGCTCAGAAAGCGTTGCCTGAACTCTACAAATTATTGGAAGAAACCTACGGAGTAATGGTGTACCAAGAAGATGTAATTAAAGTAGCACACTTTTTTGCTGGACTCACCTTGGCCGAAGCCGACATCCTTAGACGTGGCATGTCTTGGAAGTTTAGAGAACGTACCGAATTTGCACAGGTGGAACAACGGTTTTTTGACAATTGCCACCAAAAAGGTTACGCCGAAAAAACGGTACAAGACATCTGGCATCAGATAGAGAGTTTTGCCAATTATGCTTTCTCCAAAGGGCATTCGGCGAGCTATGCAGTAGAGAGTTTTCAGGCCTTATACATTCATGCTTATTACCCGCTAGAATACCTTACCGCTACCCTAAACAATGGTGGAGGTTTTTATTCCAAGGAATTCTATGCACACACTGCGCGAATGAAAGGCGGAACCATTGCATTGCCTTGTGTAAACAATAGTGACCTTAAGGCTACTTTATCGGGTAAAACGGTTCACTTGGGTTTGGCATTTATCAATGGTAGCTTCGGAAATGAAAACGTGTATCGTATTCTAAAGTCAAGACAAACGGACGGTCCATTTTTATCTTTTAGAGACTTTGTGAATCGTATGTCTGAAATCAGTTTGGAGCAGATTATCGTTCTTATTCGGCTGGGATGTTTTCGCTGTTTTGAACCCAATAAAAAGAAACTGATGTGGGATGCTCATTTTTTGCTTTCTAAAACTCCAGAGACTCGGGAAAAAAGCAACTTGTTTAGAATAGAACCCAAAAGCTGGAAACTCCCAGAATTGATTCACACACAGGTAGAAGACGCTTACGACGAAATGGAACTCTTGGGGTTCCCTGTAACGGTAAGCCCTTTTAGTTTGATTGCCGACCAAAGTCAAATACCAACTTTAGCGGCATCAGAATTACCCAAACTGATTGGGAAAACTGTTGATTTGGCGGGTTATCGTGTAACCGTAAAATCAACCAAAACGAGCAACAACCAAATCATGCAGTTTGGAACATTTGTAGACCAAAAAGGCGATTGGATAGATACCGTTATTTTTCCGAATGTATTTACAAACAACAAAGTATCTGCTCCCGGTTGTTATAAGATACGTGGCAAAGTGAGCGAAGAATTTGGCCACATTACCGTTGATGTAGAAAAAATTAGACGACTGGAAATGATGAATTTGAGAGGGGATTAATTATTCCTTCAAACTCACCTGTACCATTCTAATTTTCCCGTAAGAATATTTCCCTTTAAAGGCAGCAAAGATTCCAGCACTACCATTCTTTGATTTTTTAATAGCCAGGCTTAGAATTTCAATTTCAGCTTTTTCCATATGATCTTCCAACTTCAGCACTCCGGCTTCTATTCCTTTAGCTACATGTCCCTCTATTGTTCCTGCAACCAAATCTCGCTTCTTTGCAACTTCAGCTACAGACAAGCCGCTATTCAGTAAATCATAAGATTCCTTGTAGGTGCTTCCCTTCTCCGCCTTTATAGGTTTTTCACCATCGACTGGAAGCGGATTTTTACGTTTTTTTCCAGTTTTTGTTTTTTGCAAATCTGGATTCGATGCCGCATTTTGTCGCGCTGCTTCTAAAATTGACTTTCTTTTATCCACTCGCTTTTTTCCATAAGGCGATTCCTTTGGTATAGGCTGTTTTGTATAAACGCAATGAGCCATCATGGCGGCTTTCTCAATTTCCGAAATGGTTTTCATAATTAGCTGATCCAGTTCTTCTAAAAAAGTTCGATACGTTTTGGCTTTGGCTAATTGCTCAACTTCGGCCAAATGTGTCAATAATGTTTTTTGAACTCCACTTAGAAAGTCTAGGAAATAGCCACTCCCCTTTTCCAATCTTTCCATAAGTATTTTATGGTCATCCGTTTGCAGAATTCTTGAGATTTGAGATTTAAATTTTCTAGAGACATCCCTTTGACCAGCAAATTCAGATTGAAGCAATGGCAAAGTTGTTCTTAGTGAATCCAGTTCAAACTCTAACGAAGTTTTGGCGTTGCGTAATTGGTATTCCAACATCTTTTCAATGGGTTCAAAGTCATAGGAATTCAACAAAACACGCTCTAAATATCTGCGTTGTTCCAACTCCAATGTTTTGCCCAATTCAGAGGGTTTTTCTTGGTCGGCAACAAAAGTATTAACCTCATTGTCTGTAACAATTACACTACTGTTGATTGGGCTTCTTAACACTAACCCTTTCAAACTTCTAAGTCTACTGAGTGCCACATATACTTGTCCGGCAGCAAATGCTTGCCCCACATCAACGATAGCTTTTTCGAAGGTAAGTCCCTGACTTTTATGCACTGTTACCGCCCACGCCAATTTTATAGGATACTGAGTGAATGTACCTACCACCTCTTCTTCTAGTTCCTTATTACTTGAATTAATAGTGTATTTCTTATTGGCCCATTCTTCGGTCTGAAGCAAATACTCCACTTTCTCTCCATCTAGAATTACTTTTATTTCATCCTTCTTTAAGCTTGAAACTCGAGCTATTTTACCATTAAAATATCGTTTATCTGCACTGGAATCGTTTTTTATAAACATTACCTGTGCACCCATTTTCAATTCAAGCATTTGAGCAACTGGATATATGTGCTCTGGAAAATCTCTTGCTACTTTTGCCTTATAGGTAAATGCCTCTTCTTTTAAATCATCGAGTTGCTTTCTATTAATCTGATCGGCTTTATTATTATGGGTTGTGAGCGTAATGACGCCATCCATTTTATTAATTTGTTCTTGAGTTTTAACAAACCCATTTAACTCGCTGATGTCAGATTCAGTAGCACAATTATTTCGTAGATTATTTAAAATTCGAATAAAATCTTCATCCTCTTGTCTAAAGATTTTATCCAGTTCTATATAAGTTGGAGGATCATATTTTAAAGCATGAGCTTCGAAAAAATGCATGCTTTTGTAGTAATTCTTAAGCACATTCCATTCATTTTGTTGTACAATGGGAGGCAACTGATATAAGTCGCCAATGAACAATACTTGCACGCCTCCAAAACTTCTATTGAAATTGGATTTAACACTGCGCATACGATAATCAATCGCATCCAATAAATCTGCACGAAGCATACTCACTTCATCTATGATTAACAAGTCTGCAGCACGCAAAACCTGCTTACGGATTGAATTTAAAGGATGTTTTCTAGCCAGTGTGTGCTGAGTGAAAAATCGAGCATCCTGACCAAAGCTTCCATCTGGAGAGCGATCAGGTACAAAACTTCCAAAAGGAAATAAAAACTGGGAATGAATAGTAACTCCCTCAGCATTTAAAGCGGCAATACCTGTAGGTGCGACCACCACAAAGTTCTTATGCGTTTTCCTGGCTAAGGTTCTAAGGAAGGTTGTTTTTCCAGTTCCTGCTTTTCCTGTAAGAAAAACATGACTTCCGGTGCTGTTGATAAAGCGAGTAGTCAATTCAATTAAATCTGTGCTCTGTATGTTTTCTTTCACGGTGCCGAAGGTAAAGTTTTCGTGTTTTAATTTTGAATTTCTTACTCTGCTTTAAAAGACTCTAAAAATATACTCTCAATAAAACACCCCTTTAATACAAAAGAATTCTAGAAATAGATTGGGTGAAAAAATACTCCACGCTGATTAAACTCAACTGCAGGCAAGGGAAATTTAAACCAAGAGACTGCTTTTAAAACTCCGTTTAGTAAAGCTGATTTCGTCTTAATTCGATGCAAATCAATATCCAATGAAACATAGTATTGCTTTTGTCGAGTTAAGGTCTGGGGCAGTGCAAGACCCTTTGAATTGAATGCTGGATTTTCGTGACCACCGAGCATTCCTGATGCCCCATATCCTAATGAAAAAGAAAGCCATTTTGGAAATTTACTCTCTTCATTCAGAAATGAATGAATATTAGTAGAAAGCCAATAAGTTTGACCATTGTAATTTTTAAGAACCTCTTGGATTCCTCCATTTCCTAATAGCTCTGGTCTTAAATTGGTATGCAAGGTAGATTGGTAAGAAAATTTTGGCATAATACGCTGTTCCTTCCATAAAAGTTGTTGCCCGATAAACAATCCTGTACCAACAGTATTTGCTGCTATATCTGCCCATGAAAAGCCCCACTGAGTACTGTAACCATCTAACAGTTCAACTCCTGTCAAATACATAAAACCCCAGGCTCCATATAAAAGTGATTTTTTTTCAGAAACACCAGCCCATTTAAGTGAATTATAACCGAGTACACCACAGTAATAAGAAGTGAATCCATGCCCTACTTTGTCCATACCCTCCCATTCTTTAGTATCATCAAAAGAATGAAGCGAAGTTCGTGGGTATCCTTTATACCAATATTCGTTTAAAGTTAGCAAAGTTCCTATCGTAATTGAAGAAGCACCACTTACAACCCCAATAAGTCGCGGTTTACTGATAGAGTCAGCATTATCAAACCACTTCTTCTGAGAGAAACAAGGCAACCACAAATTAGCTGCTAATATGACCAATAATATTCTCAACAAGTGTTCAAAGCTATTGCAAAAAAGGCATAAAAAAAGCCCAATCGAAATTCTCCGATTGGGCTAAATTCAGTCTGTGTATTTCTAGTTACTTCCACCCAAGATAAGTGGTAAACCATCTTTTCCTGAACCTACCACTACAACTTTAGAATTAGGCGATTTTGCTAATTCTAAGGTCGCTAAAATTCCTTTTTCTTTCAGAATTTTGTCAGTAAGCGATTTACTGATAATATCATTTGCAGCAGCCTTACCGCCTGCTTCAATACGCTGTCTTTCAGCTTCTTTTTTAGCTTTTGCTAATCTAAACTCGTATTCTAGAGACTCTTGCTCTTGTTTCAGCTTAGTTTCAATTGCAGTAACGATAGTAGAGGGAAGCTTAACATCTTCCACCAATACTCTCTTAACCAATAAGAACTGATCTTTTAATACTGCCTGAACCTCTTCTAATATTTCCTGTTCAATTACATCTCTTTTACTTGAATACAATTGCTCTGGAGTATATCGTCCAACAACACTTCTTGCTGCTGCATTAATTGCTGGATCTAACAACTCACGTTCGTAATCTTCTCCTTTAGTTTTTATTAAAAAACCAAGATTTTTGAATTCTGGTTCGTACCATATCGTTCCGTTAACTTTCACTTCCAATCCGTTTACTGAAAGCACATTCATTTCGTCCGAAATAGACTGCTGACGTACTTTTCTTACGATCATTTTGTTCCAAGGAGCAATAACATGAAATCCTTCACCATACGTTTTTTCCGTATTGATACCTGACCCTAAAGTTTCGAATAATACTCCGCCTTCTCCTGGTCCAATTGTAACTGTTAACTTACTCCAAAGAATAAATACTAATAATAGCCCACCGACAATAAAAGCCACTGGACCAATTTTCTTGAAGTTAAATTCTGTGTTTTCTTGATAAAATTCAGCCATGACGCTTTTGTTTAATTTGTTTTAATTGATGTTTGTTTTAAATCGCCCATAAAGGCTTTCCCATTTAATACTGCAGTAAATTGGTATGTATCCTCTTCAATTGCAGTAATTGATACTTTAAGAGTATCAAGATCATTCAGTAAATTTTTGTCTGGATTATTACTCTCTTTTAAGACCAAATGATACTCACATTCATTAGCCCAAAGAATTTTGTAGACATCCTTGAATCCTCTCTTTTCACTCACCTCAATCTGCTCTGTTTCGGTTCTGGTAATTTTAATATCCGAAATGGAACTATCGTTAGCTTCAAATTTACCCAGTTTAAAATCTGCACAGGTTTTCTTTTGACAACTTGTAGTTGCAACCAACACAAGCATTAAAAAAATAAATGAATTAATGATTTTGAGCATCGTCTTTTTGCTTTCTGTTCAAAGGTAAACTTATTCCGAATGCTCCGTAAACTTGAAACCACCCAAAATGGTGATTTACCTTTGCTGAACCCAATTCAGTAGTTAGGACATTCGGGAGCCAAACGTATCCTGTTTTTGCAGATATTTCATAGAAAAAATGTGTAAAAAATGTTGTCCTAATTCCTGCCTTCGAGCTAAGGCCCCAACCTGCAACGTGAAATCGATTATCCAACTGTTCATCCATAACCACCGCAACTGTTTTTGGAATGCACAGTCCTAAACCTGCTCCAGCCATAAATTGCACATCAAATTTTTCATTGTTTGATTGCCATACAGGAAGCCAATAGTCCAGTTCTGCGTTCGCATAGTTCAGACCGTCTGAATGCTCTAAATACACAAATCTATTTCCGATTAAAATCTCTTGATTCGAAAATGCACCTTGATACTTATCTTCTGTATCAATAAAACCAGAAATGGTTACTTTTTGACCAAGATCCATGACATATTTCATATGATCCATTCCCAGCGAAACACTTATCCTATCACTTAAAAAATATCCAAGCCTATAATTGTATTGAGGAATCGTGAATTTTTCTATATGTAAATAAGGATCTACCTCAACTTTAGAAGGTCGATCAGAAGCCTTAACATCAGATAATGTAAAATCATAATTATCTCCGTGAAAGTGCATATCACTAGACGTAAAGGCACTTCTATTGTATCCCCAGTAAAAAAAGAATTCTCCTTTCTGTTTTATGGATTGCTGTGCAACACACAATACTGGCCATGAAATGACAAGGGTTAATATTACTATTTTACTCTTTAAGTTCAATCAATAAGCTTTAGCAAACAACACTTTTTGCGCTGATGGTTTTCCTGAATAAATACAAATTCCTTCTGTTTTGTCCCCTTCTAGAGGAATACAACGAATAGTTGCTTTTGTTTCTTTCTTTATACGCTCTTCAGTTTCTGCTGTTCCATCCCAATGCGCTAATATAAATCCGCCTTTAGTTTTCAGAACATCCTTAAACTCTGCATAAGTATCAATCTCTGAAGTTGTTTCTGCTCGATAATCCAACGCTCTTTTATACAAGTTTTCCTGAATTTCAATCATCAACTTCTGTACATGCTCGACCACATTGTCTAACGAAACAATTTCCTTCTCTAAAGTATCTCTACGCGCAACCTCTACAGTACCGTTTTCAATATCTCTAGGTCCCATTGCTAGGCGAACTGGCACTCCTTTGAATTCGTATTCGTTAAACTTCCATCCTGGCTTATAGGTGTCTCGATCGTCATACTTAACGCTGATTCCCTTTTCTTCTAATGCTTTTTTGATTGGCAGCACCTTTTCAGTCACCGCTTCCAATTGATCATCTTGTCTGTAAATAGGAATAATTGCTACTTGTATTGGCGCTAGTTTTGGAGGAAGTACAAGACCATGATCATCTGAATGTGTCATGATTAGACCGCCCATTAAACGTGTTGAAACGCCCCAGCTTGTAGCCCAAACAAATTCTTCTTTTCCTTCTTTGGAAGCATACTTTACATCAAAAGCTTTTGCAAAATTTTGACCCAGAAAGTGCGATGTTCCTGCTTGTAAAGCTTTACCGTCCTGCATAAGAGCTTCGATACAATAGGTTTCCAGTGCACCAGCAAAACGTTCACTTGTAGTTTTTACACCTTGTATGACGGGCATAGCCATATGCTTTTCAGCAAATTCCGCGTAAACACGTAACATTAGTTCTGCTTCTTCTACCGCTTCTTTTTCTGTCGCATGAGCAGTATGTCCTTCTTGCCATAAAAATTCGGCTGTTCTTAAAAACAATCTTGTTCGCATTTCCCAACGCACTACATTGGCCCATTGATTAATCAATAATGGAAGATCTCTATACGATTGAATCCACTTCTTGTAAGTGCTCCAAATGATGGTTTCAGAAGTTGGACGAACGATGAGTTCTTCCTCTAATTTAGCGTCAGGATCAACGATAACCCCGTCACCGTTAGGATCATTCATCAAGCGATAGTGTGTTACTACAGCACATTCTTTTGCGAAACCTTCAACATGGCTCGCTTCTTTACTTAAGTACGATTTCGGGATAAATAGCGGGAAATAGGCGTTGCTATGACCAGTTGCCTTGAACATTCTATCCAACTCTGCCTGCATTTTCTCCCAAATAGCGTATCCATATGGTTTTATAACCATACAACCACGAACATCAGAGTTTTCGGCCAAATCGGCTTTAACTACTAATTCATTGTACCATTTGGAATAGTCTTGTTCTCTTGATGTAAATCCTTTCGCCATAAAACCTTAATTCAGCTACAAAAATAGTGATAGATTCCCAACAAAACTGGGAATATTAGCAGAAGAATTTTAGTCTTTACGCCCTAAATCATACAACATTTTTCCATGATCATAAATCGCGGAAGCAAACGTCGGTTGTTGAAAGTATGGCAGATTAAAATCTCTAACCACGTCTTGCACTATTGGCGACAATTTTTTGTAATGTACGTGGCAAATATTAGGGAATAAGTGGTGCTCAATTTGAAAATTAAGACCGCCCACATACCAAGAAAATAATTTGCTTTTCATTGCAAAATTCTGAGTAGTAAGAATCTGATGTGCTGCCCAGCTATTAGCTATAGTATTATCTACTTCAATTTTCGGATATTCCGTTCTTGTAGTTACATGTGCTGGTTGGAAAACAGATGATGTAGTGAGGCCCGCAAAAAAATGTTTACATGAATAACCAGCTAGAATAAGCCAAATAGAATAATCAGTAAAATAGATTGGTGCTCCTAAATATAGCACATAATAGCTCAATTTCCAAACCACCAGACGACTCAATTCTCTTCTATAAGCTTTACTGCGGCCATCGTAGAAACCTTCAGACTTAAACTGCAATAATTGCTTTACATCTTTAGTGGTAGTCCACATAAAAGTCATTAGTCCATAAAAAAACCAAGCGTACAAAAACTGAAATTTATGAATATTCCGTTTGGGTACATCAGGAGTAAACCTTAGTGCTGGAATTGGAGATCTAATATCCTCATCAATACCTGTAACATTGGTGTAAGTGTGATGTTTATGATTGTGCTGGATCTTCCAATTTTCGGCAAATCCACCAATAAAGAACATTGCAAAATGACCTATCAAATTATTAAGTTTTCTATTGCTTGAAAAGGTGTCATGCACTGCATCATGCATTACAGAAAACCCTACGCCTGCCATTCCGAAACCCGTTAGTGTCCAAAGACCACAATAAAGATACCAAGGAAGATCTGCTATCACAATTGTGAGTGCAAATGGCACCCACAACAACAAAAACAATAAAACCGTTTTGACATACAAAGAAGCATTACCCGTTTTCTTTATGTCATTATCTTTAAAATATTGGTTGACTTTTTTTCTAAGGGCTTTATAAAATGCATCTCCATCCGGAGCGGAATACCTTGCTGCTTTCAAATCTTAAATATTTAGATTACAAATATACGCCTCAAATTATTTCAAATTGAAACTAATATCATAATACGGTTAACACCTACACGCATTAAACAAATAGTTATTATTATGGTTTATCGTTGGCCTGTAATTAATTCCTAATTATCAGGTTTTACAAGCAGCCCACTTACTCGAATTAACTCGAATTCACTCAGCCTAACTTGATACTTAGAATTAGTAATGCTGATTTGTGCGCGCAAGTAATTAATTTGAGCCGTTCGAAATTCAACATTCGTTAATGAACCAAGCTGATAAAGATCGCGTATTCGATAAAAATTAAACTCGGCATTTTTAAGATTTCGTTCGTTCATTCCCAAAATCTTAAGACTCTTCTCGTAGTCTATCCATGAATTATTCAAATCAGTTTTTAATTGGTCAATGGTATTCAATCTCAATTCTTCTTGATTCTCTAATCGCACCTGAGCATTATTCGCTCTAGTTTTACGCTGGGATCCTTGAAAAATTGGATATGACAGAGTAATCCCAGCAGTATAACCTAGGTTTTGACTCTCTAATAAATTACCAATTTCATTATTCTGTTGTCGGAAACCATAGTCCGCGTTTAATGCAATAGTCGGCAAGTATCCTGCGTTTGCAATTTGGACATCTTTTTCAGCTACTAGCTTCGCATATTCTAAATTGACTAATTGAGCATTAGTCTCTTTCGATTGCTTTTCCAATTCAGCGAAATCCATACTAGAATTAATACTTACTTCTTCCGAAATATCGAATCCCATGGGCAATTGGTATCCCGTTAACAGATTGAGACTATTACTGGATTGAGCATAATTTGCTTCCGCATTTGCCCAAGTAACACTATCTGTATTTAAGTCTACTTGTGCACTCAAATAATTCAATGAAGAACTTCCGCCCGATTCAAAATTTGATTTAGCCCTTCTAATTCTATCGTTAGAAAGTTCTACTGATTCTAAAGCCACTTTTTTATTGTTTTTAGCGGCTGCCATAATGTAATAAGTAGAAATTACTTGCATCAAAGTACTCTCAACAGTTGCACGAGTTTTAGCATCTTCTAAATCAATCAACAATTGGAGTCTGTCGTAATTTTTGAACATTGCAAAACCATCAAATACTACCCAATTTAAACCAACTCCAGCATTTAAACTTGTCGATTGTGCGCCATCTCTTTCAATTGAAATTGGATCTGGTTGTGCCAAAAGCTCCAGCTTCATGTTTTGATTTGAATAACTCGCTCCTGCATTTGCGCTTACAGTTGGCAACATTCCTGCGTTGCCAGCACCAGAACTATTCTCTGCCATTTCAACATTATTTGCCGAAACTTTTATGTTGTGATTGTTTTTCAAAGCCAATTCCAACACTTTTTCTAAAGAATACTCTTGAGCCTTTGCAGTAAAGCAAAAGCCAATAACTGAGAAAATAATAAATACCTGTTTCATTACTTTTCGATATTTAATTGTTCGGATTTTAATTCGATGTAGGCAGGTTCAACTTCCTCATGCGTTGGTCTTTTACCTGTCCATAGCCAGTTAAGACCAACCTTAATACGGTTGAGCATCACTAAGAATACTGGTAGCACAATCAACGTAATAAAAGTGGCTATCATCATTCCATAAGCTACCGAAATTGCCATTGGAATAAGAAACTGTGCCTGAAAAGAGGTTTCAAAAATTAGCGGTCCTAAACCTGCAACTGTGGTAACCGAAGTCAATATAATTGCTCTAAATCGGCTTCTTCCAGCTTCAAATACCGCTTTATCAAAGTCTTTGTATTCTTTGACTAATTCGTTTACACGACTTACAAAAACCAGACTATCGTTTACCATGATTCCAATTAGCGCAATGATTCCAAACATTGACAGCAAACTAATTGCGTGTCCATGGAAATAATGTCCCCAGCCTACTCCAATTAATGCAAAAGGGATACAGATAAATACAAGCACAGCTTGCCAAAGCGAACGAAAGGTTAGCACAATAACGGCTAACATTAGCAATAATATTATCGGAATCACTCTTTTTCCAGAACTTGCTGTTTTTTGCTGTTGCTTGCTCTGCCCCTCATATGTAACACTTGTTGAGGGATACTTTGCCAAAACTTCAGGAATAATTACATCCCTAACCTCAGCCATAATTTCACTTGCCGAAGCAGTCGGATCGTCTAATTCAGCTTCAATACGTACTTCCCTTCTTCCGTCCAAGTGATTAATTGCTACGATTCCTCGTTCAATCTCATATTCAGCAATTTCATTCAACGGAATTTGCATTCCTGAAGCAGTTAGAATGCGCATGTTTTCCAAGCGTTTTACTGAACCCCTATCCTCTAAGTCATAACGCACCCAAACTTTAACTTCATCAAGACCACGCTGCAATCGCTGTACTTCAAACCCAAAGAAACCCTGCCGCACTTGACCAACTACATCCCGCATAGTTAATCCCATCGCATAGGCTTTTTCCTTAAGTTTTAATCTTAGTTCACGCGCACCTTTTTTATCGTTATCGTTGACATCTTTGAGCACTGGCAACTCTTTCAATTTATTTTTCAATTCTTCTTTAGCTAGATTAAGTTCTGCCAAGTCATTGCCTAATAGCGAGACCGAAACTGGTTTTCCAAAAGGAGTTCTAATACCAAAAGTGAGTTTCTCTGCTTCGTAAATTTCACCTACCTCATCTCGAATGGCATTAGAAATCAAGAAACTTTGCATTTGACGTTCTTCCGTTCCTAATAAACGTATGGTAACGCTACCGGCATTAGCACCTGGCCCTACTTTCAACAAAACATTCTCAACAATATCTTTAGCGTCAGCTCTTTCTGCAGACATTTTCTCATTCACTCGCCAAGCTGCAGATTGAATTTCTTCGAGATAACTTTCAGTAATACTTTCCGTTGTTCCACTAGGCATTTCTAAATTCACGGTAATGTAATCCTGCTCTATAAATGGAAAGAAGGTTAGCTTAATAAGTCCACCATTAATACCTCCGAGAGTTATTAGAAAAAGTGCGATAGGAACCGAAAGTGCGAGCACCCAATTCTTCATGGTAAACTTCAATAATGGAGCATAATATTTATCTCTAAGAGTAGACATAATATTATCAAACACCTTCTCAACTTTGTTCTTTTTAGCGTTTTTACTCAATGCCTTTGAATGCGCGACGTGAGCAGGTAGAATAAATGCACCTTCAACCAATGAAAAAGCCAAGGTACTGATTACAACAAACGCCATATCAGGAGCAAATTCGCCTAGTCGTCCTTCCAAGAAAAAGAAGGTGGAGAAAGCGATTGCAGTGGTCAACACGGCTGAAAATACAGCTGGCAACACTTGCATGGTCCCGTCAATTGCAGCCTGCATTGGCTCTTTACCGTCTTCATACTGTTTGTATATGTTTTCTCCGATTACAATTCCGTCATCCACCAGAATTCCCACCACGAGAATCATCCCAAAAAGGGAGATAACATTAATAGAAACGTTGCTATTAGCTCCAACGATAAACATCCCCATAAAGGCAACCGGAATACTTAACGCAACCCAAAAGGCCAGCCTAATATGAAGGAAAAATGCCAGAAACAAGAGCACTAATAGGAATCCTACGACTCCATTTTCAATTAGCAAATCAATCCTATCATTTAAAGTAGTTGAACCGTCACGAACGAGCGTTGTTTTCACAACTCCATTTTCTTCATTAAACTTTACCATGTATTCCTTTACCGATTCGGTAACAAAAAGAATATCTTCATCAATGGTATTGCTCACCTCGATTATAACGGAAGGATCACCATTCAGATAACTTCTATTTGGTGATTCTGCCCAAATATCACTTACAACAGCAACATCTTTAAGGCGAACAATTCTTCCGTCAGCTGTGGTTTTTATAACAATGTCTCGAAATTCATCAGCATAATATCCTTTGGTATTTGCGCGGATAATAAGTTCTTCTTTATCGCCTCTTACTTTACCTCCAGTAACTTCTAAATTGGCATTTTTTATCTTCTGACTAACTTCTAGAAAAGTCAAATCATAGGCTCTTAAAGCATCTTCTTTCAATGCAATTTCTATTTCTTCATCGGGGTATCCGGACAGTGCAATTTTACTAATCCCATCAATTGCCAATAAATCACTTTCAACTTTTTGAGCGAACTTTTTTAATGTGGTTAAGGAAACATCTCCACTTAAAGAAAAACTAATTGCAAAGTTTCTACTCTCTTGCTTGTAAATTACTGGAGGCTCCATTCCGTCTGGGAAAGAAGGAATTCTATCTACAGCGTTTTTAACGTCTTGTAAAACCATATCCGTGCTGTAAGACCTTACCACTTCGATAGTAATTACGCCTGAGTTTTCTCGACTTACTGAGCTAATTTGCTCAATGCCTGTAACTCCACGAAGGTTATCCTCAATCTTAAGTACAATTCCTTTCTCAATCTCCTCTGGAGAAGAACCTGGATATACGGTTTCAATTTTTAAAATTCGACTTTCAGAAACTGGGAAAAAATTCTTCTTCCAGCTTTGCAATCCAAAATAGCCAAAAATGAAAATCAACACCATTAAGGTATTTCCAGCAACTGGATATTTTATGAAATAGGTAATTAAATTACGCACAGCTTAGTTTTTAAGTTTCGGGGTTACTGCCATTCCATTGTATGCAGCACTAAAAACTTGCCCAAGAATTACATCCCCCTCAGAAAAACCTTCAACGACTACTTGATTCTCACCAATGGAAAGCACTATAACGTCTTTTAATTGCAATACAGAGTCTTGCAGTAAGTAAACTTGATTTGTTCCAATCATGATATTCCTTGGAATAGAAACAGCGTTTTCAAAACCGCCAGAATAAATAGATCCAGACAAATACATTCCTTCTTTCAACATAGGTGAGCTAATGTTTATGTAAACTTTTAAAGTTTGTGTAGTCTGATCAATGTGTTCTGAAATACGACTAACTTTTCCTTTCCAGTTTCCCGGAATATCTTCTGACATTAAAAGGACAGAATCACCCAGCTTAATTAGAATACCATTATTCATATTTACTGAAACCTCTAATTCATAATCACCAGCTTGAATAAGTGTTCCCAATTTTTGGCCAACCCTTACCATTGAACCCGGCTGCAAATTCCCATCAGTCAAAGTACCAGAAAAAGGAGCAACAATATTAAATTTGGACAGCTTTTCTTCTTGACTTTTAATGGTATAATAAAGATTGTAAATTCCTTTTGCAATTAAAAAATTCTCGAATTTTTTGTTTAAACTTTTAGGGATTTCAGCAAATGGACTTTTTATATTAACTGAGTTTACATAAGCATTCCATTGATCAATTTCTGAAGGAAAATCATATTTAATATCTGGTATCATCTGAATCAAGTTATTCAAGAAACTTGACTTACTTGAGAGTAGAGTCAAATAAAATTCAGTACTATCCAATTTCAACATTCTAGCACCTTTAGAAAAGGAAATGCCCTCTTTAAAAGATTTACTAGACCTCAAAACCGAACCTTGAACTTCAGCAAAAAGATCCACTCTATTTTTAGCAACCAATTTCCCAGTTACCGGAACGGTGTTTTTCACAAATCCATTCTGAACTTTTCGAACTAACACCGTTGGCTTTCCCCCTTGAGGGTTTCGTTTTGGTGATTTTGCTTTTGAACTTAGGTATTTATTTATGCCTACACCTGCCAAAATAACTAGCACTCCCAGTACTATGGTTACTTGCCTTTTCATTCGTTGTTATTTAATGAATTAGAAATAATTTCTTTAATGCTTCTTAAATGCTGTTTGAGTTGTTCGGTTTCTAAATCTCCCAATTTGGCTTCTATTTTTTTAAGCTCACCAAGTCCAACTGGAAAGAATTGATCTCGAACTTCCAAACCTTTTTTCGTAATAAAAAGGTTCTTTACTCTTCGGTCAATTTTATCAGGACGTTGTTCAACTAATTTCTTTTTTACCAAACCATCGACCAATCGAGAAACTCCTGGCTTCACTTTGCTTAAACCTTCACAAATATTCTGTTGTTTTACGCCCTCGTTGTTGCTGATATACATAAGAACACGTAATTGCTCAAAAGGGACATTGATCCCCTGCTCCTGAATAGCTCTTTGCATATGCGTTAACAATGCATTTGTTGCAGAGGTAAGCAAGTAACCAAAATTGTCTTGAATATCTATTTTTTTCAAAGTAGTTAACTAGTTAACGGTTGCAAAGCTAACTTTTATTAAATACTCACTATTAAAAAAAATTTAAGGAATGTTAAGGCATAAAAAAGCCGCAACCAAAATGAATTAATTGCGGTAAATAGTAACTTAATTGATCTATTTAGAAGCGCTTATTACAAAGGTTCTAAATTCAGTTTGCTCGTTTTGTATTTGACTGATTGTTCCAGATATTCTAAAATTCGTTGGAGAAATTGTTCCAGACCCTGAGATAGTTTTGTCATCACCTGCTACAACTACATTTTCAATTACAAAATCTGTATCTGAAGTTAATTTACAGAAATACTTTGTTGAATCAGAAGGATCAGTTGATGAAATTTTGAAATTTGAAATATCTTCTCCATTTTTTTCCAATGAATATTCTGTAGAGACCCCTTGAAGCCCAATTCCATTTACGGTGACAATAGGAGTACCGTTGTATATACCCACAAATATTGCTCTTGTTTCAATGTCGCAACGATCACCTTGGTATAAGACTTTACAAGCACATACTGCTTCATTATTGATTAAGTTGCATGAAGCACCATTCATACAGTCTTTTTCATTGCACTTTTTACATGATCCTAAAACCATTACAAGCATCAAAAGACATCCTAAATAAATCTTTATCATTACTATATTTTCAAAATATTAGGCTGTAAATATATTACTAATACAACTACTAAGCATTTAATTTACAGATGCCTTAACACCTATCATAACGACCTTTGTTCAGTAAATAATTCATCATAATCTCTACAAAATCGAATTTTAAAATAAAATAAATAATTAATTGTCTAATCGCTTGAAACCTCTGATTAACAAAAAAGCTAAAAGACATTAGCACAGTGGCTCAATTATTAGCCCAGCCTAAAGAAGAAGAAGAAGAAGAAGAAGAAGAAGAATTCACAACAGAAATTGAAATAAAAGAATTTTCTTTTATTACAATTGGATCGATTGATTATGACGGAAACATCTCCAGTACTTCTCCATTTAGCTTTATTGATTGTGATTGGCCGCGTATACTTAAATAACCATTAAAATATATGTTGATTGAAAAAGTTGGAACCCAAAACAAATTAAAGTTCAAGTTAATCATGGAAAAGATTGTGCCCAAGCGAGCAAGGATTGCGAAACATCAACTACAAAAATCGATAAATTCGAGCAGCTGATTCATTGTATGGAGATTTAGCAGATTAAGAAAAAGAAAGACTGCTTCAAATTGCCAACAAATGCACTGTACACAAAACATTAGAAGCTACATCGGAAATTAGCACACGACTTAAAGAGTAATTCAACATCTAATTCTTGCCAAAAAGTTTCCGGTACTAGAAAGGTCTAGTACTTTTGAAGAAATAAGATTTGCAAAATGGAATTTGAACTCACTACAGAATACATCGAACTTAACAAACTACTAAAGTTGCTTGGCTGGGTTGAATCTGGTGGATTTGCGAATATGGTAATATCAGAAGGCTTGGTTGCTGTTAATGGTGATACTGAAACACGCAAAAGGAAAAAATTACGTGCTGGAGAAACAGTAGAATTCAAAGGAAAAAAGGTGACCATTAAATAATATGAAAATTTTTAGCGCTTTATTTTACTATGGGATAGTAATACCCTTTAGTAGCCTCCCATCCAGAGTGCTTTATCTGATTTCTGATCTGGTATTTATTTTAATTTATCATATTGTGCGTTACCGTCGAAAAGTCGTAATGCAAAACCTTCAAAACTCATTTCCAACTCACAGCAAAAAAGAAAACCAAGTCATTGCTAGAAAGTTTTATCGTCAATTCTGCGACACACTAATCGAAGGAATCAAGGGGTTAACTATGAGCAGAGAAGACATTCATAGTAGAATGTTCAATCGAAATCCAGAACTTATTAATAACTATTTCGATCAAGGAAAATCAGTAATAATTACTACTGGCCATTACTACAGCTGGGAATGGTGGTTTCTAGGAATTGACACTCCAGTGAAACATAAAATTGTACTGATTTATAAAGAGTTAAGCAATAGGTATCTAGAAAATAAACTAAAACACATACGTTCTTCATTTGGTGTTCTGCCTCTCCCCTTTCAGGAAGTTCGAACGTTTTTTAAAGACCGTGAAAATGGCAGTTATGGTTATGTTTTTGGAAGTGATCAAGCTCCACATAATGCAAAAAAAGCCTATTGGACGTGGTTCTTAAACCAAGAAACTCCAGTAGCTTTTGGTGCAGAAAAATTTGCAGTCGAAAAAGATATTCCTGTTGTTTTTTGCCGAATATATAAAATCAGAAGAGGCTATTATGAATTTGAGTATGTGGATATTGAATCCAATCCAACGGCAACACAATATGGAGATATAACCGCTAAGTACACAGCAATTTTAGAGGAAACAATTGCTAAAGATCCTGTTGGATGGTTGTGGACTCATAAACGCTGGAAAAGAGAAAAGCCCGAGGGAATGAAAGTGCATGGAAAACCAAACCTAGTTTAATTCGATAATCAGGAAAACGGCCAAACCAATCAAAATTGAAACTTTTACCCATTTAGCAATTATCCAAAAATAAGGGCTGTTCAAATAAAGACTTAAACGACCAGCTACAGCCGAAATTATTGAAAAGATAATTATAGCCTGAACTAAAAAACTAAAGCCAAGTACTGAAAATTGCATCGGAACAGGCCAACCTTCTTTTGTGATAAACTGAGGGAAAAAAGCTATAAAAAACAACGTGACTTTAGGGTTAAGAACATTCATAAAAAATCCTGTTCGGATTAACTTTTGCCATCCAGAAAGGTCTTGTGAATCCTTTGAGTTTTCCAGTAATATTGGTTTTTCTTGGCTTGCATTATATGCTAGAAATAAAAGATAAAGTGCACCAGTATAGAGAATAGCTTGGTAAATAAAGACCGACTGCTGTAATAACAAGGATAGACCAGTTGCCGCAATAGTTGTGTGCACGACTATACCACTGACTAAGCCTATTGAGATAAGAATACCCGTTTTAGCGCCCCTCGTTATGCTTTGGGTGAGTACAAAAATATTATCGGGACCTGGCATTATAGTTAATAAGGCCGAAGATCCGATGAAAGCAATTAATAGGTTAAAATCCAAGTAATTAAGAATTAATCTTTAGCCGTAAACTTATAAACCGCTCCATCTGCTGCAATTCCGCCCAAAACTTGCGCACCGATATTAGGAAGTCTTTCTTTTTTAGCGAAGCCACCTATCCATAACCCAATTGAAACAACTGGATTAAGATGACAACTCGAAATATGTACAATTGAATATGCCATGATTAATACTGTAAGCCCAAAAGCAAGAGAGATACCAACAAATCCAATTCCTAGTTCTGGATATACGGCCGCTAATAAAGTGCTTGCGCAACCACCAGGAACCAGCCAAAAAGATCCAATAAATTCTACTACTAGTTTTTTAATCATAAAGCGTTTTATTATTCGCCAACTAATTTATTTTTTATCTAAAGAATAGCGCTCGAATATCATTCTAATTATTTAGGAGTTTTCTCAATTTTTGAATACTCACCAAATGAGTAAAAGCAACAATTGGAACTATAATCCCGGGCAACCATACAAATGGAAACTGCACCACGCCAATAGCCGGCTTATCAAATGCCTGCAATTGTATCGGACTTGGAATTGAAATAAGAGCAGTCGCTACTACCTGAATTAAAAGTGTAAATGAAACTACATTCCAAACTAATAAAAGCTTCTTATTTATCTTACCATTTTTAAAAGCGAACCAAAAAATTACCGGAGCTGATAAGCCAGAAATTCTATCAAAATTTCTGCCTTCGAACGTCATGCTCTCTGGCAACAATCCACTGAGAAATAAATACAACAAAACAATTTCTACAGGAACTCTAAAAACACTAAGCAACGTTATCATTTTAAGATCAACTTGATCAATAAGTCTTTTTCCTGCTGCCGAGTAGAATGTATAAACTATTATTAGAGCAGTTGGTGGCAGCAAAAAGACAACTCTTGGAGGCATAGCCTTAAAGTCTATAAAAAACCCTTGCTAAGCAAGAACGCCTTGAATTAAACCTAAGACTAAAATCACGATTAGGCTAATCAGATGCTTTTTGGTAGCGAGAAAAAAAAGCCCAACAGTGGCTGTAGTTGTTGAAATAAATAAAATCGATAGCCAATTAGCGAGTTCCATTATACCGTAAATCTAATTGCAGTTATTGATTAAACAACCTGACATCTGATTGTTTGATAACTCCAGTCATTATTGCTCATCCATTTCTAGTGTGCAGACCCAAAAACGAGTTCAGGATTATTTTAAATCTTTACACCATGAGTAATATAAGAAAGACCTTGCTGACCCAATGTTGAAATCATCACCCCTTCAAATAAAGGGTCAGGACAACCTACAGGAGCTTTCCATTCGAAAAGAAAATTGGATCCTGTACCACCAGCAACATCATGTTCTTCTATAACGATTTCTGTTGTCTCAAATGGACCTAAAAATATTGGATCATCAATATAAACGTGGACTAGTGCACCATGGGTATCGTAATAATTAGCCGCTACAATATAGATGGTATCTGAGTCACTGGTATTTCGGAGACTCGCTACAGCAGTTAAATTGTGTTTGATATCTTTATTTCTACTGTACACCTGAGAATAAATAGACAAATATGTTTTTCCCAATTCCAAACTATCAATCTGATTTGCTTTTAATGTTCGATTCGTCCAATCTTCATGCACAAAAGGAACTATTGGCATTGGCGGTTCACAACCTATTAGTACAAATAACATAACCAGAAACCCTATAATACGCTTCATAATATTTGACTTTGAAAACATTTAGAAGAGAAAATCCTCCACTCCTAACAAATATTGGCATTAAAAACCTTGGAATTATAGTCCAAAATATGATTTTAGAATTTTTAATTTGAAGATGAAAACCAATAAACAGCAACAAAGTTAGCTCGCTGAAATGAACCGTTTTTTACTTCTCTAAAGCAGTTATTCTCTTTTCCAGTTTCTTAATTAATTCTTGCTGAGCTTCAATCAATTTTTGCTGCTCTTGCATTCCTTTTACCAATGGAACAACAAACTCAGAATAACGCAAACCATACATGTCTTTATCATTCTTAGGGGCATCTACTCCGCTAAAAGAGTAACCAGATTTCTTAGCTGCTTTCTCAACATCTTGCGCGATAAAACCGGTTTGAGTAGTTTTTGATTTTTCTATTCTCGCCTCAACTTCTTCTGCACTTACCTCTAAAGAATCTTTATCCTCGAATTGACTAAATAATTCTTCTATTTTCAAGGTATAAGTCACTGGTTCTAATTTCATAATAAAATCCAATCCAACTACGTCGCTCTTTACATTTTCTTTAAAACGGCCATCTGACAGCGTACTCCAACCAACTTGGCCACCAATACTTGAAACGCTACTATTACCTACCCTTACTTGATTGGAAGCAGTCGTAGTCACATTATAGCCCACGGCAGTAGCATTAGAGTATGTGGTATTATTAGCAGGACCTGCATAAGATCCTAAATAAGTATTTTGCGCTCCCGTTTGACCATAATAACCAGCCCTATGACCAATTGCCGCATTGCGATTACCTGTTGTATTTTGATACAGAGTATTTGTTCCAATAGCTGCATTCTCATACCCAGTAGTATTAAATCCCATTGAATAATACCCCGATGCAGTATTATCGTATCCAGTTGAATTTCTATACAGTGCATACATTCCCGATCCCGAATTTCTATACCCAGTAGTATTAAAGTACAGCGTAGCATATCCAATTGCTGCATTTCTAGTACCTGTGGTGTTTAAACGCAGTGCATTTCCACCAAATGCCGAATTATAATTTCCAGTAGTATTAGAGAACAGCGCATAGAATCCAGACGCAGCATTAAGTATACCCGAAGTATTTAATCTTAGAGACCCTAATCCGTATGCCGCATTATATGCCCCTGTTGTATTGGAACCCAATGAATAATCTCCATAAGCAGAATTCTGTTGACCAGTTGTGTTACGACTAAGTGAATAAGATCCGGTACTTGTATTGTAATTTCCTGATGTGTTATTCGCAAGGGAGTTACTTCCAATTGCTGTATTTAATTGTCCTGTAGAGTTATTTCGCCCACTTTTATAGCCTACAAATACATTTTGATTATTGGATAAATCATCTGTTTGTCCTGCCTCTTGACCAATAAATACTGAAAGCCCTGAATTAGTGTTTTCTAATCTCGCACCTCTCATTCTCCACTGCTCACTTCCAGCCAAATCAAATCGTATAATATCCTCATCACTTGATTCTTCCATTTGAATTTTTGTATCGCCATCCAAATCACTCACTTGAGTTGTATCGCCCAAGCTAACCGCCCCTGGATTAGACCAAGAAGCTTTTCCTGTAGCATCAGAAGTCAATATTTTTCCTGCTCCAGCTCCAGTAGTAAAAATAAAATCATCTCGAACTTCCAAATCTCCATTGATCTTCAATTGGTCAGTTGCAAAATCTCCATAAATTAATGGAGCCGCAGAGTTACTCGATTCTATATATAATTTATTTGATCCAGTTTCGGAGTACCCCGAGTTACTCCCAAGAAATATATTCTCCGAACCTGAGGAATTACTGTATCCAGCGTTGCGACCTAATACCACATTACTACTTCCATTGATATTAGTAAATAAGGCTTGATCTCCCAGTACCGTATTGTATGCACCGGATACGGATCTGTGCATCGATTTAAATCCAATTGACACGTTTCTTGCTCCAGTCACATTAGCATACATTGCAGCATAACCCATTATAGTGTTATAATTACCTGTAACCATTCCCCTGCCGGCAAAGGCTCCCATGGCGGTGTTTCCAGTTGAACTATTGGAGTAAAGTGCATCATACCCCAAGGCTGAATTGTAATTCGTTCCAGAATTACTTCTTAGTGCTCTGTAGCCCGAGGCGGTATTCCCAAAGCCCGTTCCATTAGAAAATAATGCTTCATAACCAACTGATGAATTTCTGAATCCAGTTGAGTTATTATACAAAGCCCTGGCTCCTATTGTGGTATTCTGTCTTCCTGTTGAATTTAAATGCATGGCGGTGCGACCAACGCCTACATTATAATCACCCGTAGTTGAACTCTGGCCAGCATTGTTGCCAATAAACGTGTTGTTGTTATTCGTCAGATCATCACTCTGACCAGCATTATCTCCGATAAACACTGAACCCCCAGTTCCTAAAGGTTCTATTCTTGTACCTTCCATCCTCCAACGCTCATTGCCAGCAATATCAAAACGAATAATATCCTCATCTGCAGACTCCTCTACTTGAATTTTAGTATCGTTGTCTGCATCTTTTATTTCAGCAGGTATCTTGGCATCTGACCATGTGGCATTACCTGATGCATCCGAAGTAAGAATTTTATCCACACCTGCTGCTGCTGTGAGTTGAATAGTACTTGCCGTTATTCCATTGTTTACCGTCAGGCTCCCGAGGTTTGTGATGTTCAGCCCGGCAGCATCGCTTCCTGCTGCAAGCACTGAATCGATTCCCCTAGTCGTATATGTACCTCCGCTTGGCAGAGTCACGTTGTTTCCACCCGATATTGACAATGTACTTCCACTCAATGAAAGTGATTGCGTATCCGTATTGTCCAAATACGGAGCTAGACTCACGGATTTGGCTCCACCAGCATCAGTAACTGTCAAATTATTTGAAGAAATAGCAAAAGCAGTATTCAACTCATTAGTAGAATCGTTATCGTTATTTGCAGATCCCAAAGGAAGTGTTACGCTATTTCCTCCAGCAATAGTTAATGTAGAGCCACTCAATGAAAGGTTTTGACTATCCGTATTGTCCAATAGTGAGGCAAGACTTGTCGTTTTCGCGCCTCCTGCATCAGTCACTGTTAACGTTGTTCCAGAAAACCCAACTGAACTGTTTAACTCATTAGTAGAGTCATTGTCATTGTTCACAGAACCAGCAGGAAGCGTTATGCTGTTTCCTCCTGCAATACTTAAGGAAGATCCGATTAATGAAAGAGTTTGACTGTCTGTGTTATCTTTTAATGAAGAAAGGTCTGCCGTTCCACCACCATTTGAAAGACTCAGAGTAGTTGCACTAAATCCTAAAGATTGAATTTCATTGGTTGAATCAGCATCTTGATCGTTTACCTGATCTGCAGGGAGCTTAACACTTCCACCATTTCCCAATAAAATAGTATCGTTTGAAATGCTCAATTGTTGACTATCTGTATTGTTTCCAGTAAATGCAGCTAAATTTATTGTTGTCGCTGCACTGTTGTTTGTTATCTTCAAGGAATTACCAATCAGCTGTAAATCTTGAATTTCATTACTCACACTGCTATCTTTAAAGGCACCAGCATTTAATGCATTGATCGCTATGGAAAACTGAGCTGAGTCTGAAGAACGCTTAACATCTACTGCAGCTGCTTCACCACTTTGATTAAAAGCAGTCAAATCTGCTGTTTTGGAACCTCCAGCATCAGTTATCGACATTGTATTTCCACTGAGACTAACAGCACTATTCAACTCATTAGTACTGTCGTTATCTAGATTAACGGCACTACCTGGCAGACTAATATTATTACCATTACTTATAGATATCGTATTTCCACTAATAGATAAATTTTGAAATTCATTAGTGGAGTCGTTGTCATTACTCGCACTACCTGAAGGAAGCGTAATTGAATTTCCACCTGAAATGCTTAGAGAATTACCACTTAAAGAAAGTGCTTGAGCGTCAGTATTGTCCTTATAAGAATTGAGATTTACAAAACTTCCATCTTCTATATATAATGTATCTCCGGATATTGAAAGATTTTGGTCATCTGTATTCACGGAGCCAGAAGGCAATACAATTTTATTTCCATTGCTTAAACTAAGCGTGTCTCCAGAAATACCCAATACTTGAAGTTCATTTGTACTGCTGCTATCACCATCATATCCGCTCGTTGCTGAAGGGATTTTCACAAAACCACCGTTGCTCAAATAAATACTATCACCACTTATCGACAATGCTTGTGCATCAGTATTGTCTAAGTAAGCGCCTAGACCAAGTCTTTTTGTTCCAGCGGCATCAGTAATACTCAAAGTATCATTAGAAAGGATAAAGGAAGATATTAATTCATTTGTACTATCGTTATCGTTATTTACAGATCCAGAGGCCAGTGTCACGCTATTTCCACCTGAAATACTCAAGGAATTCCCTAAAAGTGTCAAAGATTGAATTTCGTTAGTTGAATCATTGTCATTACTTATCACTCCACCTGCTGGAAGCGTAACACTATTTCCTCCAGAGATATTCAATGTATTTCCCACTATTGATAGGTTTTGAATTTCATTGGTAGAATCCATATCAACGTCATTTTGGACATGTACACTAATTAATCCAGCTAAGTAAATACTGTCGCTTTTTATTTGTTGAGTAACGCCTACCAGCTTGCTATTAACAACCATAATACTGTCATTCAAGTCACTGATATTCTTAGAGTAATTTGTATTAGGCAGGTAAATAGAATTTCCATTAGACAAATACAAAGTGTCGTTAGCAAACGAAAGCAGTTGTAACTCATTCGAAGCACTCGTATCGGCATAACTAACATTAGCCGCATACAACGCGTAAGGCACTGAAACCAGTTGTGAATATCCCATAACGTCATAGGTAGTTCCTCCATTTTGATCTAGCGAAACTTTAAGCACATGGACATCGTTCCCCCACTTCACGTCCTTCAATAAGCCAATTTTATTAACTCCATTTCCAATGTGAATGTTAACCAACCCAAAATCATTAGTTCTTAATGTATGCTCTTCCTGGTAAACATTGATTCCCACTGAATATTTCTCATGAATCGAGAGGCGTAAGGATACATTTTGATTTTGAATAACCTGACCAGCTGCATCTCGAATTACCGCTTGATAATTAATCAGCTGAGGTACTTGAGCTATAGATAGAATAGCCAGGCCAATTGCTAATACAAGTAGTGTAAATTTCTTCATAATCCTTATAATTTTATTATTTTAAACATACGAACACACATACTTTTAGTATTGTAAATTCTTAGAAAGTAGCTGCTGACGGGATATGTATTTAAATCTATCTGAGGTTTTTCAACTACATTAAACAGTTCCAATTTGACTCCAGAAATATCCAAGATTTCAGCTTTTATATGCGCAATTTCCTTAACATCATCCAAGTCAATATTTAGATAGCGTAATGTTGGATTTGGCCAAACACGGACTTGAAAATCCTCCATCGGGTTTTCAGTTACTTCTGTTATCTGAAAATACGTCTGATGAAATCCTTGAGTGAGGCCAATTCCTGCGAGAGTATCTGCAGAATAGGTATGTATTCCTACTTCGCCAATAGTAAAATTCAAGGACCCTTGACTTGTCTTTAGTTGCGCTCCAGAAGAGCTAACAACTTCCTGATTTCCAGAAATCTGAGCATTTAAAAATACTACAGAAAAAGTAGCAAAGAGAAGCAAATAAGTCGCCTTCATAGTTTCTATTAATTGAGTAAAGTTATATATTTTTCAATCTGAAATACACAAAAATTTAAGACCTAAAAAAGCGAAGATTTA
This sequence comes from uncultured Flavobacteriales bacterium, assembly GCA_913020435.1. Lineage (GTDB taxonomy): Bacteria > Bacteroidota > Bacteroidia > Flavobacteriales_G > Salibacteraceae > UBA6770. The sequence continues at coordinate 43,660 of CAJVZZ010000020.1, forward strand.
GTATGAGTATAATCAATTAAGAGTAGGTTTTTGTCTGATCTAAATTTTCGCTATGAATTAACGCCGTAATTATTAATAATTTTACTATTATCCAAATAATAACAAGAACAATAAGAACGTTTATAAGCCTTTATAAGACAGATATTAAATTATAAAAACACCAATTTTACTTATCCTGAATACTCCATTATTAATTCTAATTTCTTGTTTTACTTTTGATATAAATTAAGCTAGAAATACAAGTAAATTGAAAAGTTTTAAACCCATAAAAAGCAGCCTAGTTGTTTTGAGGAATTTGAGTAGATGAGTGACCAAAAATCCTACTCCTCATTATTTTTTTGGAGAGAAAAGTGGATTAATATTTCCTATGAAAAACAATAAAACAAGCCAGCAAAATCCAATACTCTGTTCTTGAAAGCAAAAAAATACTGAGTTAGTTAAAATATTAGGAAAAAAATTCGAAATTTTTAATGAAAAATTAAAGCTGATTTCTAAACAAGAATGTTAATTTTAAACAAGCATATCTTGCACTTCTTGCACAATACAACAAGTCAATTATACCCAAATTCGATTTCTAAATATCTAGTATTTAGAACTATTAGCTTTGGCCATGCAATAATTGAAAGATTCAAATCGGGAAGTAAATATCCTCTGGAAACAAAATTGAATCTCCAATAAAACAGTTGCAATAACTATAATTGAATAGCTATTAAACGGCCTAAAAAAACTTAACGCTGAATTAATTTACATCGTTTGTAACTAGGTCAGCATAAAATACTTTCTTTGTTTGCTTAAAATTTCGACGAAAAACATAATTAATCGTTAAAATAAACGAATAAATTAAAATTTTAAGTTGCTTTCATATCCAATCTAATTTATCAAATAACCTATTTCCAAATGATTTATCGCTCAATACTAATAAAAATAAAAACTATGAAATCATTAATCTTACTTCCCTTTTTGTTCATTACACTGCTTGGACAATCTCAAGACACTACTGCATTTATGACTGCAAACGTTAACAGCATTTGTGTAGGCGATACTGCCCAGCTTGCAGCGGGTACTGTTGGAGCCGATTATGGCAATGGATCTGATGGTGCGCTCAACGTGACATCTGGTACCGCATACACTGATAATGTCCGGACATCTATCACTGGAACGAATGCAGTTGGTTCCAGTACTTTGAATGTAACATCATCGACGGGTTTCTCAGTTGGAGATGAAATAATGATTATTACTATGGTCGATGCTGCTACTTCAAACAATGTTGTTGGGCAGCATGAATTTAATATCATCAGCGGAATTTCTGGAAACGCAATAACCCTAACAACAACCCTAACATATGCTTACACTGCATCAAGCACAAAAAAACATCAGGTGCTTAAAGTATCTAATTATACATCGGTAACTATTGGTTCTGGTGTAACATTAACCTGTCATACTTGGAACGGTACTTCTGGCGGTGTTTTAGCTTTCCGAGCGAATGGAAATGTAACTAATTCAGGATCAATTACTGCTTCCGAAAAAGGATACAGAGGGTTCGGTCATGCAGCTGCTATAAGTGGAAATGCACATCGCAGAAACATGAATGGAGCTCAGGGTGAGGGAATTTATGGTACAGGATATGCCGGAGGCGCTTCGAATGGAAGTAATACTGCTACATGGAATGGCGCTAATGGAAATGGTGGCGGTGGTGGTACTGGGCGAGGAGATTCTGGTGGTGGTGCTGGTGGCGGTTATGCTGCTAATGGTACAAACGGACAAAACTGGGGTGCGCATAATGGTGGAACAGGTGGAAAGGCTGCAGGAGCAGCAAATCTTTCTAAGTTGATCATGGGTGGCGCTGGTGGTGAAGGCGGTGGTGATGAGGACGGACACTTGCCAGGTGCAGG
>CAJVZZ010000021.1 GCA_913020435.1 uncultured Flavobacteriales bacterium
TTGACTGCTATCGACCGTGTTCCAAAAATAGGTATCGTCTTTATTTATCGAACTCCCTGAAAGGGTGAGCGGCGAGCCCGGGCAGTATTTACCATTTAGGGATAAGCTAACCGTTGCAACGGGAGTGTTTAGGTATTTCACCTGCACCGCTCCATTGTCTATTCCACAGGCGTTGGTTATCGTTACGGCGTAACTTCCTTCTTGATTTATCTGCATTTTCGAGTCGGTTTGACCATTACCCCACAGGTAAGTTGATTGGGGCTGTGTCAACTCCACATTCCAGCTTGTGTTGTTGCACAAAATGGTATCGGTTGGTAGCTCAAATTTTGGTGGCAGCAGTTCAGCTACTTTAAACTTTACACTGTCCGACCCGCAGCGGTTTACTGCCCCTACTCCATAAGTTTTGAAATCTTTTATCCAAACTGCTGCTACGGTATCGCCTGTACTCCAACGTATTTGGGCTGAATCTACATTGACGCTTAGCCTAATCGAGTCGCCTTTGCAAATGCTGGTGTCCTTTAGCTGCAAATTAGGAGCGTCTAGCTGGTAAACCTTTATGCTGTGTGTTTGCGTGCCGCATTGGTCGGTTACTTCTACAGTGTAGGTTCCGCTTGCATTTACCACCAAGCTAGAATCTCTACTGCCATTGTGTGGCCAAAACCAACTCAGGTTGGTTTGCTTATTATCCTTTGCTCCCGCGTTTAGTGTTAAGGGTAAGTGTGAGCAGGTGGCGGTATCCTTACCTAAGTTTATATTGGCTGGGTGGAGCGTGTCTACCTTAATGGTATCCGATTGTGTACCGCAGCGATTACTCACTTCTACCCAATAGATACCGGGTTGGGTAACTAAGTTCGTATTGGAGGACCAACCGTTAAACCATGTATAGGCAGCACCAGGATAGTTGAGTATAAACACCAATCGGTCGCCAGCACACATAGCTGTGTCTTTTCCTAAATCTGGATATAAGGTATCTTGAATTATTATATTAATTTTAGCTGAGTCTACTCCGCATTTATTGGTTACGGTGACTTTATAATCACCCGTTTTTGAGACTGTTAACGTGGAATCTCTCGATTGATCTTGCCACAGGTATGTTGAGCTTTTCCATGCTGCATTTAGCAGTATTGTATCTGAACAGAAAACGGTGTCTCGGCCTAAATTGACTTCTGGTACAATAGCTGAGTCTACCTCCAAACTATCGTACCATTCTCCACATTGATTGTAACTGGTGTACCAATATTTTCCCGCTTTATTTATCAAAAATGTGTCAATAAAGGTAGTGTCGCCCCAGAAAAAATGTTTGGCTGTCTTTGTATTCCAAACTTTTAAGGTATCGCCTACGCACAAATTGACAAGGGTATCGCTCAATATTGGAATTTGAATGGTGTCTACGGTAATGATCTCAACTACCGTATCTCGAGTTCCTCGATAATGGGTGGTATAAGCTTTAACGGAGTAGGTACCCGATTGCTGAAAGGAATGTTTTACGGTATCGAGTGGATTGGCGGTTTGTAATGCTGAACCGTCTCCAAAATCCCAAATTACGCTAGCTACGCTGCTCGTATCTAATAAAGCAAATTTAGTGGTATCGGAGGTACACCGCTGTTCTGAAAAAATCTTTGAAAACTTGAAATAACCGCTAAAAAAAGCGGGGAAATATTCGAAAAAATGTGTGGTATCGTGGGGTAAGACAAAAACGGAATCGGTAAAATTGCTACCTGTACCAAATATATTGGGTTGATTTATACGGCCAATAGATTTTTCTCCAGTTTTCCAATAAATTTTACCGTCTAAACCTAATTGAATATCGGAGGAGGCAATGGATCCAGTAATGACCTTACCGTTATATTTCCAAATTCGTGAAGAGTCTGGACTTTTATATTGGAATTTTTTCGATTCTATGCTGTCTTTGTTATAAACCGAGATATCCAATTGTGTTAAATGATGTGTCCATAATGAACTTTGGGTCTGTGGAGAATCAACATCAAAAACAGAATATAACTTCTTACCATCTGGTGAAAAACAAATATTACCATATTCTATGCTAAGACTATTTTGTGTATATCTCCTGTACCTAGAGTCAATTTTAATATCGGAGAAACATTTCCCTGTTTTAGTATTAAACTTAGAAAGCAACATATGTACTTGATGTTGGTACCTAAAATTAATAACACCAAAGTAAACTTTATCAACTGAAACAGCAAATATATCTCCTTGAGGTGAGAACTTTAGTTCTCCTTCGGCAGAACGAATATTGTTTTTTAAGTTAGATATTATAGGACTTTGCATACCCGTTGATTTTACTAAAAAAGCCGCGTATTGATTGGTATAATCTGGATAAACGGAAAACTTTCCCGTTTTTTGAAAGAGTACCCAAACGTCTTTACCATTTGAATGATATGTAGCATCTACTTTAAATGAGTTTGACTGAAACAGAACTGCATTTTTTATAGTAACAGCTCCTAAGCCTCCATTGAGTGACATATCTACAACACTATAGTATACGTTACGTGTTTTATTAAAACCTGGATAATTATTGCCATCAATTGAATCTTGATAGAAGATAAAATAATCTGCATTATTCCCTGGTTTTTTAACTGCAAAAGATGAGTTTAAAGCTAAGTATGTCACTCTACTTTGTCCATTTTTTATACCGTTTCCATTGGACATCATTTGATTGTTCGCATCACGAATAAACCCATTATTTAAAGTGAATAAAAAATTTCCATTTTTATCACTTATGCAAGCCGATGAAGCATTCTTAAGGTCAGTTTGCGGAACTTTGATTTGTAATTTTGGAGCGACTTTTCCTTTCTTGAAATCGATGGATAAGGAATCTCCAAAATACCACCAGTTGGTTTCGTATTGCGCCTTAACTGTATGGCAAACAAAAACTAGAGATATTAGAAAGAATCGATTTATCATTGTATTCCAAAGGTAGCAAATAACCCTTTAAATTTAAAGGGTCATTTTACTCCTTATCTTGTTAGTACCTAACTATCTGTACATGTGATGTCGTAGTGACCCCAGGGTACACAGCACACTTATCGCATGATGATGTATTGTGATCTAATTGAAATAGATATAGACCTGAATTTGGGCAAGTTGCACATGCACTATGATTTACAATTCGCGGAGTACATCCAGAAACCCCAGTTAATTCTGGTATTTCTAACCAAATTGGAGGTATTGGGGTAGTGCAACTTACACCTCCAGTAGACACATCTGTAATTCGAACTCGTGCTATAACAGTTCCTGGTGGCATGGGAACTGAACCAAATGGAGGACTAGAATAGCAAAACGGATTTTGGCAGGGATCTGTGCAAAAACCCAACGGTCCTCTTAAAAAAGTAACAGTTGTCCAGTACCTTAATGTAGAGACGTCAACACGATCTGCAAATGTCCCTGTGCATCCTGTAGGTGGAGGTAAGACAGCCAAATCAGCAATAAAAATGTCAATTTCCCAATCTCTATCTGATGAATTATCTACACTGTAATTTTGGGCATTTACTGCGGTAACACCCAGTGTTACAAAAGCTGCCAGTAAAATAAATTTGAAATGTTTCATGTTTGTTAATATTATTATTTAAAAAAATGATTTGATAATTTAATTTGGGAACTTGTCACGTCAAAAAAGTGTCATCCTATGTATTTGCGAAAGTGTTAATGCATAAATCATGTTGGTAAAACTCAATTTAAAAATTGAGTTGGGAGTGGTACTATAGTACCATTCTTTTATACCAACATGGTACTATCGGACACCTCTTGAGGCAAGCAGTGGTACTATAGGACACCTTTTTAGTTAGCACATGGTACTATAGGGTAACTTTTGTTGGCTTAGGTGGTACTATAGTACCATTTTTTAAATTACTTAATTGATTTACAGCTACTTACCTCCCCCATTACTTCAAACACCTTTGTTTACTGGGGTTTTTGCTGTATTTTTAGACTCAATTATGAAACAATATAGAACTGGCCTAGCTTGCACAGACATTGGTCGTGCAACTCAACTTGCAAAACGCCTAAAATCGTATGAATCAATAGATTTTTCATTCGATTGTAGAGATAATTAAAACCTATTCAAACTGCTAAAAGATTACGAAGTGGATGTATTGGTGCTTGATTTTAAAAATGCTTTAAAATTGAAATCCGAATTAAATAGGGTTTCCGATATTCAACCCAACATTATTATAATCTGCAATGCAAAAGAACATGAATTACTTATTCCTGCATGCTACCTCATGTTTTCGGTAGTCGATATAAAAGACATTGACCTACACCTTGAACTTGTTATAGAATCAACTGCTATGGGGGCACATGTTTTTAGTGCTAGTTTACGAAACTTGTTTCATGTTTCTCGCATGTATTTAGCACCTCCAAGTTCATTTGGCATAACATTCAACCACATAATAACGCTCAACAGTTATCTTGAAGGTGGAGACATCATACAAATTGCAGAAAGAGCAAATAAATCTCACTCTACCGTAAAAAAACATTTAAAACTTATAAGACAAAAACTTAACCTTGAAACTAACAACGAAATCATTGATTTTCTCCGAAAACACCATTGGTGTGATTTTAAAACAGGAAAATTGATTTGGTTTTAGAAAGAGTGCTTACTAAATCTCTTCGCGAATCTTGTACTCATTCCGTTCGGGATTATTTCTTGAAACCAATTCTCCTATAAACCCCGCTAAAAATAGTTGAGTTCCTAAAATCATAGCTACCATAGAAATATAAAACCAAGGATTATCAGCAACCAATCGCGCAGGAACTCCCTGACTTAAAAAGTATAGTTTTTCTGCTCCGATATATCCAGAAGCAAGAAACCCAAACATAAACATGAGCATTCCGATAAAGCCAAAAAGGTGCATGGGTTTGCGACCGAATTTTGTAACGAAGGTGATACTCAATAAATCCAATGGACCATTGATAAAACGTTCTAAACCAAACTTGGTAGTACCGTATTTACGAGATTGATGGTTAACCACTTTTTCGCCAATAACAGCATAACCTGCTCGTTTAGCTAAAATGGGAATGTATCGGTGCATTTCGCCATACACTTCAACTGCTTTTACCACTTCATTTTTGTAGGCCTTTAAACCACAATTAAAATCGTGCAAATAAATACCCGTCATTTTTCGAGTTGCCCAATTGTACAGTTTAGTTGGGATGGTCTTAGAAAGCGGATCGAAACGTTTCTTTTTCCAACCACTTACTAAATCAAAACCATCAACGGTAATCATTTTGAATAAATCGGGTAATTCCTCTGGACTATCTTGTAAGTCAGCATCCATAGTAACCACTACATCGCCGATTGCTTTTTCAAACCCACGGTTTAACGCAGCACTTTTTCCATAATTTCGATTAAATCGAATGCCTTTAAGGTTCGTATTCTTTAAAGCTAAGTCCTGATAAACTTTCCAGGTCATATCCGAACTGCCATCGTCAATCAAGATTACTTCGTAAGTAAGTTTATGTTCCACGAGTACTTTATCTATCCAAGAACAAAGTTCTGGAAGTGATTCTTCTTCGTTAAACGCGGGTATTACAAGTGAAAGATTTAGCATTTATACTTCTTCAGAAAATGGATTTGGGTTTTCGTTTTTAATAAAAGCAGAAACTATTGCAGAAATAATTAATCCCAATAATAAAAAAACAAATAAAGCTATTATGGTCATACCGATTGGAGTCATTATCGATTCTGCCATTTCCAATTCGGTTATTGCCTGTTCCGCACTTCTCCCATTTGAGATTGCACTTTCGTAGGCCTTTTCTTTAGCCTTATCAATAGCACCAGGGTCAATAAAAGACAAGAAAATCCAATTGTAAAATGCAGAAATTACTCCTCCAAAAAAGGTGAGTAAAATTCCTAATCTAAACGATGTTGTAAATGAAATGAAACCAGCCCCAACTTCCATCTTATATTTATTCATAAAAATGTACAGCGCTCCAACGGTAACGACTAAATTAATGAAAAACACCGCTATATTGTCGTTTTCTAATCCTACAATGTAGAATATCAAGGACATGGCAATTATTACGATACCGTAGATGGTTCCGTAATTCATAATTACATTCATATTCATTTTCGAACTCATTGTCTATATTTTTTTGAAGCGCATACAAATGTAGAATAAAAGCTTTGGTGAGCATTTAATCCTCTGTTCTGGAATTAAAAAAGGGTTAACAGGATAGCTATCTCGATTTTTATTTCTTGAGATCCCCAACCCTTTATTGAGTTTACAGAACATTTTAAACTGAAAGCTCTAGTTTCTCCCTCAAGCTACTGAGCTAATTCTTTTCTTTTCCTTAATAATTTAGTTGCACGTCACACCCACCTTTACTGGGAATCTATTAGTTCTGGTATAACTCTTCACTGAAAGCGATCTGTTTTTCAAATAAGTACTCATCTAAACTACCTCTAAAGATTCCGTCTGCGCGAGAATGACGCGTATGGCCTCCGCTGAATTTTCACATCCTAGTTAGTGTTAAATCTAAGATTGATAAAGCAACTAAATCTGGAATTGCCTATTAAAAAGAAGATAACTCCAACAATCAGAACATAAAAAAGCCCTTTTCCATAACATGAAAAAGGGCTTTTAATCAATTTATTCTAACAAATTAATCTTCTTTTTTAGCAGCGGCTTTTTTAGCAGCAGGCTTTTTAGCTGGTGCTTTTTTAGCAACCGGCTTCTTCACCTCAGCTTCAACTTCTACTGGATTTTCAGCAGCTTTTTTAGCGGCAGCTTTTGCCTTTTTAGCAGCAGCTTCTTTCTTGGTTATGTTCTTTCTTTCTAATTCGGTGGTTATATCCCTTCTTCTTTTACGAGTATTGCCATAAGATCCAATGGTTCTTTTTCCTTTACCCGATTTTTTATCTCCTTTACCCATGATTTATTTCTTTTTTTTTGAGACCAACCAAACTGTCATTGCTAGTTTAATGCTCAAAATGAAGTACTGTGAAACTGTAAAATTTACAAGCTACAAAGGTAGAGAAACTAATCTGCTTTTCACCAAAGCATCACATTTCAACTGTTGTTTTATTAACTCGATAGTTTACTCAATATTCTTAACCTTAAAATAGGAGCAATTAATTCAAATAATTTCCCATAAAAAAACCCACACTAGCATGCTAGTATGGGTTTCTTATAAAAAAGACCTTAGCCTAGTTTACAGAACCAGATAGTTCAGCACCAGCTTTGAATTTTATAACGTTTTTAGCCGCTATTTGAATTTCTTTTCCAGTTTGTGGGTTACGACCCGTACGAGCAGAACGATTAGATACAGAGAAAGATCCAAAACCTACTAAAGCTACTCTTCCACCACTCTTCAAAGTTGTAGTAGTTGCTCCAATAAATCCATCAAGTGCTCTTTTTGCATCAGCTTTAGAAATTCCAGCGCTATCAGCCATTGCTTCGATTAATTCAGACTTGTTCATCTTAATAATGTGTTTGTAGTTAATAATTAATTAATTCGTCACCAAAAATATACGAAATACTATACGGCCAAAGGGATAGCGGGCAAAACACCCGATTTTGTTAATAAGTACGGGCTTTTGTTAATAAACATCACTGATTTACGCTCAAAATAAGGCCAAGCAAGGCCTTCATTGCTCCAAATAAGACGGTTTTATTGTTAATTATTATGCTCCAACGCTACCTTTAGATGAAAAAAACTCCTAAGAGTAGGTATAAGATGATTTCTTCGATTCCTATTAAAAAAGTGAATTGATTAAATTCGCACAAATTTTTGAAACTATGAAACGATTTAGCTTAATACTATTTTCTCTAGTCTTTACCCTATCATCATTTGCCAAAGAAGGAATGTGGATTCCATCGCTTATCAAAAACTTAGTGGAGTCGGATATGCAAAGCATGGGTATGAAACTTTCGGCTGAAGACCTATACAGTTTTAATAAATCAAGTTTAAAGGATGCTATCGTTCATTTTAATGGTGGTTGTACTGCTGAAATGATAAGCGATAAAGGATTGCTGCTTACCAATCACCATTGTGGTTACTCTCTAATACAATCGCACAGTTCCTTAGAGAACGATTACCTCACCAATGGTTTCTGGGCCAAGACCAAGGAACAAGAGCTAAAGAACCCTAATCTTTTTGCGCGATTCATTGTTAGAATTGATGACGTAACCGAATCAGTGCTTAAAGGAGTTACTGATGCAATGCCTGAAGCAAAGAGGCAAGCAATTGTAGATTCAAACATTAAGGTGATTGGAAAAGCTGCTATTGAAGGTTCGCATTATAATTATATCATCCGCCCATTTTATTATGGCAATCAATATTACATGTTTATTACCGAAACATTTAATGACGTGCGTTTAGTAGGTGCTCCTCCTTCGTCTATCGGGAAATTTGGTTTTGATACAGATAATTGGGTTTGGCCAAGACATACAGGAGATTTCTCAATGTTTAGAATTTATGCTGACAAAGACAACCAACCCGCTGAAATTTCAAATGATAATGTGCCTTACCGTCCAAAATATGCTCTTCCTATTAATTTGAATGGAACTCAGCCCGGCGATTTCACAATGATTTATGGATTTCCCGGTCGTACTAGCGAATACCTTACTTCTTATGCGGTTGACTATACCATTAATAAACAAAACCCAAATCGCATTAAGATGCGCGACATTTCATTAGACATTATGGGCCACGCAATGGCAGGCAGTGACAAAATAAGAATTCAATACGCTGCAAAACAATCTAGAGTTTCGAATGCTTGGAAAAAGTGGATTGGTCAAAATAAAGGACTCATTGCTAATGACGCTATCAACTCAAAGTTAGCACTAGAAAAACGATTTGTAGCCAATGCCGATAATAGCATTACTAGTTACGGATTGAAATACACTAAAATTTTAGACAAATACAAAGCGTTGTATTCTGAACTAGAACCTTTTGCTTTCTCTTGGGATATGTTTATTGAAATCTATTACTACGGGCCTGAGATTATTCGCTTTCCAATGAATATGGAGAAGCTCAATCCTGAGAAACTAAAAGACGGCGACTTAGAAAAAATGAAGGAGACGCTAAGAATTTCAGCCGAACGTTATTTTAAAAATTACGATCTGGAAACAGACAAAAAACTATTGAGTGCCATGCTCAAACAATACTTCTCTGTATTGGATGAAAATATGAGAGCGGACGTTTATGTCACAATTCAAAATGATTTTGGAGGAAACTATGAAGATTATGCTGCATCAGTTTTCAAAAAATCAAACTTTACTACTCTAGAAAAAGTGAATGCGTTTTTGGATAACTACAAGGGCACTAAATCTTTTAAAAAGATTCAAAAAGACCCTGCTTATCAACTGACTATGAGTTTATATAATAATTATCAATCAAAAGTGCGTCCTGACTTAGTGCGTTTAAACAATGATTTGAACTTATTGAACCGTACTTATATGGAGGGATTACAAAATCTATTGCCAAAGGATAAAAAATATTATCCTGACGCGAATAGTACTTTACGTATTTCTTATGGAATAGTTGATGGTTATAAACCTAAAGATGGAGTTGTTTATTCTCCTTTTACTACTACTGAAGGAATTATGGCTAAAAGAGATACGACTAAAGAATTCACAGTACCAGAGCGATTAGCAACATTGATTACCGATAAGGATTACGGACAATATGCTGATAAGGACGGTACAATGCATGTATGTTTCATTGCTTCAAATCATACAACTGGAGGTAATTCTGGCAGTCCAGCACTAAATGGAAATGGTGAACTTATTGGATTAAACTTTGATCGAACTTGGGAAAGTACCATGAGTGATATTATGTTTGATCCTACTATTTGCAGAAACATCATGGTAGACATTCGTTACGTTCTATTCATTGTAGATAAATATGCTAATGCAGGTCATTTGGTAGAAGAAATGAATCTGGTAAAATAGTTGGAAAAACTTTTTTTTATTTGGTACTGATTATCATCTGTTTGAACAAGTAAAAACTACTTATTCGTTCGAAAAATGAAAAATCAATTGTAAAAATACACCCAGTTCCTTGCGATAGGTCTATCGCCAGTACCTATTACATTAGTATAGCATCTAAGCGTCGATACTCCAACGGATATTAACGCAAACGACTCAATCAGCAATTATTTTCTAGTCCGATTTGATGCTAATAGTCTAGTAACGACTGGATTTTTTCTTTCAACTTACTTTTAGCTAAAAAACCATCTTCCAGCACAGGTGCAAATGGTACAGGAGTATCCAAACTGCCTAACCTTGCTACTGGTGCATCCAACAATTCAAAACAACGTTCCGCTATTTGGGCAGCTATCTCCGCTCCTATTCCACCGGTTTGGCAATCTTCGTGAAACACCAATACTCTACCAGTCTTGGATACTGACTTTTCAATAGTTTCCCAATCTAATGGACTTAATGTTCTAAGGTTAATAATCTCTATTGCTTCATTTTCAAAATCTGAAGCGATATCTATAGCCCAATGAACGCCCATTCCATAAGTAATTACACTTATTTTTTGACCTTCCTTTTGAACCTTAGCCTTGCCAATTTCAAGATTGTAGTAATCGGGAGAAACATCTTCTCTAATGCTCCTGTATAAGGCTTTATGCTCAAAAAACAATACTGGGTTTGGATCTTCAAACGAAGCAAGTAATAAACCTTTCGCCTCTTCTGGATAAGCAGGATAAACGATTTTAAGACCTGGAGTATGAAAAAACCACGCTTCATTACTTTGCGAATGGAACGGTCCCGCAGCAACTCCTGCACCTGTAGGCATTCGAACTACAACATCAGCATTTTGTCCCCAACGCCAATGAATCTTGGCCAAATTATTAATAATCTGATTGAAACCACAAGTCACAAAATCCGCGAATTGCATTTCAACCATGGCCTTTTTACCCGATATAGAAAGCCCAAGAGCAGCACCAACAATGGCAGATTCGCAAAGTGGTGTATTCCGAACTCGGTCTTTTCCAAATTCTTCAACAAATCCGTCTGTCGCCTTAAATACACCACCATATTCAGCAATATCTTGCCCCATTAGAATTAGGTTTTCGTGCTTTTGCATCGCCAACTTCAGACCATTGTGTATGGAGTCAATTAATCGCATTTCAGTTTTAGCTTCTGAACATGGAATCGGAATATGGACATGTTCCGCAAATAAATCTTTTACCTCGTTCTCTTCATCAAATGAAATAGGGGGTAAAGCATCTGCAGCTTCAACTGCTTTTTTAACCTGTAAAGTGAAATTTAACTTATGTTGCTCTTTGTACCCAGCGTCAATTATTCCTTTCTCAATTAGCCAATTTTCGTAATTCACCAATGGGTCTTCTTTCTCCCATTCGGCAACTACTCCTTCAGGATAATACTTGGTACCACTAGCCTCTTCATGGCCACGAATTCTGAATGTTTTACATTCGATAAGTATAGGTTGTGGGTTTTTTCTGATCTTATCCGCCGCTGTTTTTACAGTGTGGTATACTTCTAAAATATTATTTCCGTCGCAAGACACAGCTTCCATACCGTAAGCCGGACCTTTAGTCACAAAGCTTTCAAAATTGAATTGTTCTTTACTTGGAGTACTTAGTCCCCAATGGTTGCTTTCAATTAAAAAAATAACAGGTAAACCCCAAACTGCAGCTACGTTTAATGCTTCGTGAAAATCACCTTCACTAGCTCCACCATCTCCTGAGATTACTAAAGTTGCTTTTGGAACTCCGTCAATTTTGTTCGACAGACCAATTCCATCTGCAATTCCTAGTTGGGGTCCTAAATGAGAAATCATTCCCACTAAGTTATGCTCCATAGTTCCAAAGTGGAAAGAACGATCTCTTCCTTTCGTAAAACCTTCTTCTTTTCCTTGAAATTGTGCGAATAATCTTTTTAAAGGAACTTTTCGAGCTGTAAAAATTCCAAGATTTCGGTGCATTGGAAGAATAATTTCATCTTCATTCATTGCCAAAGTAGCACCTACCGAAATAGCTTCCTGCCCCCAACCACTGAACCACTTCGAGATTTTTCCTTGACGCAATAAAAGCATCATTTTTTCTTCAATAGTCCTAGGTAACAAAAGCGCGTTGTAAAATGACTTTAACTGGTCATTAGTGAGCTTTTTGGGATCAAAATTCATGTATTCGTCTTTGCTTCAAATGTAACCTTTCGGCTTTTTAACACATCTGCTAGCTCCTATTTTTTTTAACCAATTTAGTGAAGACAATTTCAGACTAAATAACGCTAGGAAAGTCATTGTGCTAATTTTGTCAAACATGTTTTCAATTGACATACGAGTAATCCAATACTTTATCCGCGTATTCCTATTGTTTGGGCTATACAGCTTGCTCCGTCTGTTGTTCCTTCTATTCAACTGGGATCTCTTTGATGATGTTCGACTTTGGGATTTTATTGCAGGCATGCGATACGATGGTGTATCAATTGTCTTGTGGTTTATTCCGTTTCATGTTTTAAGCCTCTTAGGAATTTGGTGGAATAATACTATTCTGCAAAAAACAACTGAATTCTTTCTTCTTTTAGGCATTGTCCTATCTATTTTATTGACTACAATTGATTTTAGGTATTATGAATTTACTCTAAAACGTACGACCAGCGATGTACTTATGTTTTTTGGAGAAGGAGGCGATATTTGGGCATTACTCCCTCAATTCCTAATGGACTTTTGGTATCTGTTTTTTCTAGCAGCACTTTTAATTTATGGTTGTATCCAGTTTTTCAGGACTACTTACACTATGAATTCTAAAAACTTCAATACTGGGAAGTGGCCGCTAAACGTATTCTTCTCAATGGTTATAGTAGGCGGTTTCGTTCTTTTAGGTCGCGGAGGTATTCAGCTCGTTCCTCTTAAAACGATAGATGCAGCGAAGCATACAAAACCGCAGAATGTACCAATTGTATTAAACACACCTTTTACATTAATCAAAACCTTTGGTAAGTCAAGTATGGCTCCAGTTGCGTATTTTTCAAAAGAAGAACTTTCTAGCATTTTTAATCCAGTACATGAGCCTATAATTCAAGACGCTAGTTCTTTCAAAAAACTGAATGTTGTCGTTATTGTTTTGGAAAGCTTTTCCAACGAATTTGTTCGTTCGGATAGAAAAGAATACCTAACACCCTACTTCAATAGTTTAAAAAAACAGTCTTTAAGTTTTGAAAATTGTTTTGCAAATGGAAAAAAATCGATAGAAGGAATTCCAAGTATTTTTTCTGGAATTCCAACATTGAGCGATCATCCGTTAATTACTGGACTATATGGAGGTAATAAGCTAAATAGTTTAGCTACCTATCTTAAAAGAGAAGGATATGCAACCAGTTTTTTTCACGGTGGAAGAAATGGAACTATGAATTTCGATTCCTATACAAACGCAACCGATTTTGATAATTACTATGGTCTAGATGAATACCCGAACCAAGAAGACTTTGATGGTACATGGGGCGTATATGACGAGGAATTCTTTTCCTTTTTTAATGAAGAATTAAAAGGATTTACACCGCCTTTTTTCAGTGGTATTTTTTCCTTGTCTTCTCACCATCCATATACTATTCCCGAAAGACATCAATCGAGATTTAACAAAGGGAAACGACCCATGGAAAATGCTATCGCCTATGCTGATTATGCTCTAAGGACATTTTTTGAAAAAGCAAAAACCACAACTTGGTACAAAAACACCTTATTTGTAATTACTGCAGACCATACGCCCAATACAAAAGATAAGGAATACTCACTAAATGTTGGACAATATAGCGTTCCGCTGTTGTTCTATATGCCTGGTGATACTCAACTAATAGGCTCAAACACTAACTTTACTCAACAAACCGATATACTTCCAACCGTTCTTAAATACCTCAACTATAAGTCTCCTTACTTCGGATTTGGAGCATCTCGATTTTCTGATGAAAAAAGCGGATTTAGCGTTCAGTATATGAATGGTGTATATCAGTTTATATCTGAAGGTTATGTCCTTCAATTTAGCTCAGAAAAGACGATTGGACTTTACAATATAAAAAATGATAAGGCTTTTAAAAACGACTTAACTGCACTAGAACCTGAAATAACAGCGCGATTAGAACGCAAATTAAAAGCGGTAATTCAGCAATACAATAATCGAGTAATCAATAATCAACTAACTGAATGAAATATGCTTTTATCATAAATCCTATATCAGGATCGATAGACAAAAAAGCATTGATTTCGCAAATTGAAGCTGAATTGCAGCGGCGCAAACTTGATTATCAATTCTATTACTCAGAATACAAGGGACATTCAATTGAGCTGACTAAACAAATAATGAACGCAACCACGACTGCACTTATAGCGGTAGGCGGCGATGGAACTGTGAATGAAATTGGAAGTCAGTTGATTGGAAGTGATACCCCTCTGGGTCTAATTCCTTTAGGTTCAGGAAATGGTTTGGCTAGACATCTAAAAATCCCTTTACAACCTATAAAAGCACTGGAAGTAATTCTGGAAGGAACTACCACTAAAATCGATGCCGGGAAACTCAATAAAAAGGTCTTTTTTGTCACTTGTGGACTTGGTTTTGAAGCTGAAGTCGCTCACAATTTTAATCGACGAAATTCACGCGGTATAATTGGATATTTGAAGGAAACAATCAAACTTTATCCGTCCTATTCATCCGAACATTACAAATTGAAGTATGACGGAATTATTAAAAATCGGAAAGCATTTAGTGTGACAATCGCAAATGCATCGGAATACGGTAATAATGCCATTATAGCAAAAGATGCTTCTGTGCAGGATGGACTTTTGGACGTATGCGTAATTAAAAGTTATCCGAAATTATTTGGCCCTCAACTTGGGTTAAATTTATTTCTAAATAACTTGCACAATTCTAGTTATTACCGAGGAAAACAAGTGAAATCTTTAGTGATTGAAGTTAAAAATGTGAGCGATCAAATAAATGCACAAGTCGATGGCGAAGCCATTAAAATTAGTCTGCCTGCAAAAGTTGATTGCCTGCCTGCTGCACTTACTATTTTAGTACCTAAAAATCCGAAGTAACATGGGGAAAAACAAAAAAAGCAAAGAACGAGTTAACGTTGTTTATTCGACTAATAGCGATTTTAGTTATGAATCGGATGAGGATATGGAACAAGACACTTTACCGGCAAACCAGCAGATCTTGCGTGTTTATATCGAGAAAAAAGGCAGAGGCGGAAAAACTGCAAGTGTCTTAAAGGGATTCGTGGGGACTGACGAGGATAGAAACGACCTATCTAAGTTGATAAAGGCGAGTTGCGGTGTTGGTGGATCAGTAAAAGAAGGTGAAATTATTATTCAAGGCGACCAACGCGATAAAATAGTGAAACTGCTTGCAGCTAAAAATTACGGCATAAAAAAAGCCGGAGGTTAATCCAGCTTTTAAACTAATAATTTTTTTTCTAAGCATTAGTGCATTTATACCCATCAGCTTCTTTAGATTCTAATTCTTGAGGACTTGCTGTACAAAAATCTGCTTCCTGATATTCAGTAGTTGTGCCACTAGAAGTAGTAATCTCTACGGGTGCCTCACAAGTATAACATTTTGAGCAAGAGCCCATTCCTAATCCGAAAATTAAAACGGTAGCTAGTAAAACTGATTTTTTCATAACTGTAAATTTACTATTTCTAACCAATGACCGTACCAACGGCACAACCAAATCAATCCTAGTGATTGCGGTAAAACTACTTAGCAAGCACCTTAGCATATAGTTCCTCATATTGAGGTAGAATATTTTTGATATCAAATTTATTTGCTTGCTTAAATGCTCCTGCTCTAAAGCGAGCGAGACTTTCTTCATTTTTTAAAATGTCCAAAGCATTTTTTGCCATACCCTCTGTGTCACCAACATTACTCATAAAACCAGAAACTCCT
The DNA here is from genome assembly GCA_913020435.1 of uncultured Flavobacteriales bacterium. GTDB lineage: Bacteria > Bacteroidota > Bacteroidia > Flavobacteriales_G > Salibacteraceae > UBA6770. The sequence continues at coordinate 15,878 of CAJVZZ010000021.1, forward strand.
TGTTCCATTACCTCAGGCAACCCTCCTGCGTTTGTGGTAATAACGGGCACTCTACTAATCATTGCCTCCAAAGCGGCAAGCCCAAAACTCTCTGTTTGAGAAGGCAAAATAAACAAATCTGCAATGTCTATCACCTCTTCTACATCCTTGACCTTACCCAGAAAAATAGTGTCTTTACAGGTACCTAATTCACGAGATACTTTTTCAGCAGAAAATCGATCAGGACCATCACCAACAAAAATCATTTTAGCCGGGATTTTTTCTTGAATCAATGCAAAGGTCTTTACCACATCATAAACTCTCTTAACAGGCCGGAAGTTACTCATATGCATAATAATCCGTTCACCGTTCGGAGCATAACTTTTCTTTAATTGAGCGTTATCTCTCTTTTGATGTCTTTCTGGGCAAATAAAATTTGGTATCACTTGTATTTCAGGCTTCACATCAAAATACCGTAAAGTATCGCCTTTTAAGTTTTCTGAAACTGCAGTGACTGCATCACTATTATTTATTGAAAATGTGATTACCGGTTCAAAAGAAGGATCCTTACCAACTAAAGTAATATCCGTACCATGCAGAGTAGTAATAAAAGGAATATTGATTCCCTGTTGTTTCAAAATTTGCTGGGCCATATATGCCGCAGAAGCATGGGGTATGGCATAATGAACATGCAATAAGTCCAATTTCTCGTGCTTTACAACATCAACTAATTTACTGGTAAGTACCAATTCGTATGGTGTGTATTGAAACAGTGGATACTGGGATACCATAACTTCATGGTAAAACATATTTGTTCCTAACTCGCTCAATCTAACCGGCTGATCGTAGGTAATAAAGTGAATTTTATGGCCTTTCGCGGCCAAAGCCTTACCTAATTCTGTGGCTACAACACCGCTTCCACCAATGGTGGGATAACAAACAATTCCTATACGCATAAGGAGACGAAATTACACCTTCTATAATGTTAGGATAGCAGAACAACTGACAATTTAGAAGGTTTTAACCCTCTGGCTGTGCTTTACTATTTGCAACGGCATCGTAAATCACTTCTTGTATCCTCGTTCTTATATCCATATTCAGCAACTTGGTATTGGAGGCATCTGGATATACTCGATTAGAAAGGAAAATATAAACGATTTCTTCATCTGGATCAGCCCAAGCCATTGTACCTGTAAACCCAGTATGTCCGAAACTCTCGAGAGAAACACAATTACAAGTGGGACCTCCTCCTCCATTTCTTACCGGCTTATCAAAACCTGCTCCTCTGCGATTATCTTCTTCGCAAAACTGACATCTCACAAACTCTTTTACTGTTTCTTCAGAGATATAGCGTCTGCCTCCATACTCACCAAAGTTCATGAAACATTGCATGATTTTAGCTAGATCGTTGGCGTTAGAGAACAATCCAGCATGACCTGCAACTCCACCCATCATAGCAGCACCGGGATCATGCACATCTCCATGTACCAACTGTCTTCTAAAGGTATTATCATTTTCGGTCGGTACTATAATTTCCTTTGGATGAAAGTTCATGGGCTTATAAGTAGCTGTAGCTAACCCCATAGGCTTGTAAAAATTTTCAGCAACGTATTTATCTTGTGAAAGGTTTGATTGTTTCTCAATAATTTCAGTCAAAAAATAATACCCTAAATCACTGTACTTGTATTTTTTCGATTCACTAAGAGGAGTGCTTAATAATTCACTTAAGATTCGATTTGGATAATCCTTGTGCATGTACAAACTTTCGGCAACTCGGAAAGGATAAGTCTCCGATTGAACCAATGAATAGTAACTGTATTTAGGATAACCGTTAACCAATGTATTCTTGTAGAAAGGAATCCAAGGAGTCAGACCAGCTTTGTGACTTAACATATCTCTAAGCACTATTTCACCGTAAGGTTGTGCAGCTGAATCCACCAAGTCAGGCAAATAATCGCACAGATACTTATCCAAATCAAACTTCTTGTCATCATACAATTTCATCACACTAAGTGTAGTTGAGGCTATTTTTGTGATGCTCGCTAAATCATAAATCGAAGCGTCTGAAACTGGTTTTTTATTGTCATAGGTGTAATAGCCAAAGTTTTTTTTGTAGATCACTTTCCCAGATTTTGCAACCAGTACTTGACAGCCTGGATAAGCACCATCCAAAATACCTTCTAATGCAATAGAATCTATGTGAGCTAAATCTAAACTCGTAATGTTTACTTCTTCCGGTTGAGTGTATTTAAATGTACCCAAAGATTCGGTTGAAAATCCCGTCCCAGCAGGGTAAGTATTCGAAACTGTTACCGGAAGTTTACCGTTTACTTCAATGGCACCAAACAAAGCTTGAGCGGCATATTCTTGTTGAAATTCGCCATCGTGGTATACCACCAAAATACTTTCAATTTCATCTAATTTTTCCAAATGCTTTAAACCATAAGGATTTCCAAAATAAACGAGAGTGACTTTTCCTTTTGCTTCAAGCAGTTTTACAGCATTTGCCATCTCCTTAGTAATTCCAAAATTTCGACCTGGATATTGTCTAAGTCCATGTAGACTTATTATAATATGATTAAAGCCTTCTAAGCTATTATTTAATGCAATTATTTCGTCAAATGTGGGGGTGCTGGAAATTCCGAAATGTTTAGCTGGAGCATATAAATCAATTGTTTTTTGAAACGTGTTTTTCTCTTCTAAACTGGCCATTTCTCCAATAGAAATTGTAGCTAACTTAATACTGTCCAATTGCTGATATGGCAATAAATTATTACGATTCTGAATCAACGTCAAACTTTTCTCAACTACTTTCCGATTGCTCAACTGCATGGCTTTTGAGTTCAAATCTTCATAAAGATTTTCCATTGCTACTGCTTCGTTTTTATTCAACTGCAGCCAATATTTTGCTTTCAAAATTTTAGCACATCGCTTCGAAATTTCTTCTTCTGATATTTCCCCACTTACAATTGCCGCTTTAATTTTAGAAATTGCTTTAGGAACATCTTCAGAAAATAACAGGACGTCGTTTCCTGCGAGCAATGCTCGTACATCTACTTCTCCAGGCTCAAAATAGCTGCTTACGCCCTTCATATTAAGTGCATCGGTGAATATCAAGCCTTTAAATTGCAGATCGTTTTTCAATAAATCGGTAACCACTTTTGAAGAAAGTGTAGTGGCAAGGTTTGGCGTTTTGTCGAGTGCAGGAACAAAAAGATGAGCAACCATAATACTGCCCAATCCTGCATCAATTAATTCGCGAAAAGGATACATTTCAAGTTCCTCTAACCTTTCTAAATCATGGCTGATAACAGGTAATGATTTATGCGAATCTGCATCGGTATCACCATGACCTGGAAAATGCTTACCGCAGGCTAGAACCAAATTATCTTGCATTCCTTTCATATAAGCTATTCCTTTTTCTGCAACCAACACTTTATTTTCGCCAAAAGACCGGCTGTTTATTACAGGATTTTTAGGATTGTTATTGACATCGATTACTGGAGCAAAATTCACATGCACACCTAATCTTCGACATTGCACTGCCAAAGCAGCTCCCATTTCATAGATAGCCTCGTTATTTTTTATTGCGCCCAAAGCCATTTGTCTTGGATAACCAATTGTACTATCCAATCGCATATCCAAGCCCCATTCTGCATCCATCGCTATCATCAACGGAACTTTTGCCTTGTTCTGATAGTGGTTTGTCAATCTTGCTTGTCGAACAGGGCCGCCTTGAAAGAATATTAAACCACCTATACCGTGTTTAGATACTAACTTTCGAATCGCGTTTTTATGACTTTCTCCTTTATTCGAATAAGCAGCTACCATGAATAGCTGTCCGATTTTCTCATTTAAACTCAAGGATTTCAATTGTCTATTTACCCAAATATTTGAAGAGTCCAATAAAAATGGTGGAGTCTTGAAGGTTTTAAGATAAGGTTGAGCTGCATCACTCGCAGCAATCTCACTAAACTGTGCAATTAAACTAGTGCTGAAAAATGAAAAAACGATAAGAAAAACTGTTGTAAAACGCATATTTTAAAGGAAATTGACTTTGCTCTAAAGGTAACACTTGCCTTAACTAAGATTGGACAACACCTTGCGGCTTTTCAACACCAGATATTGGATTACGTATTCCCGTTTTCTTACCAATTTTTAGGCAAATTGAACACTGCTAATCGTAAGTCAACCTAAGCAAAGTGTATATCTTTGAGGTTGTATTTTATGAAAAACAGACTTCCTACATTTATAAAACTTCCTCGGTACAAAAGGTTTAATTACAAACCCGTTTTTTATGATGCCGAAAAAGAAGATATAGAACAACGCGTTGCTCGCATCGAAAAAGAAGTTGCAGCTGAAAAGCGCGGTGAATTGAATAGTGCCTTGCTTAGACAAAGACTGAGATCAGATTGGGAAAGAGGCAGTCGTCAGGGAATTATTCAAAAATCAAACATCAGAGTGGCATTAATCGCAGTATTCCTTTTCGCTGTAATTTACCTTTATCTTAATAGTTAATGGAAAACATTATCAACTTATTACCCGATAATGTGGCAAACCAAATTGCCGCTGGTGAAGTCGTTCAACGACCTGCTTCAGTAGTAAAAGAATTACTAGAAAATAGTATAGATGCAGGTGCAACCGAAGTCAAACTAATTGTCGAAGATGCCGGAAAAAGCATGATTCAAGTAATTGATAATGGAAAAGGAATGTCTCCTACCGATATTCGAATGTGCTTGGAACGTCATGCAACATCTAAAATCAAAAATGCAGAAGACCTCTTTTACATTACCACAATGGGTTTTAGAGGAGAAGCTCTTGCAAGTATCGTAGCGATTTCTGAAGCTGAAATAAAATCAAAACGAAGTGAGGACGAATTGGCGAACTTGATTAAAGTAGTTGCAAGTAAAGTTACCAAACAAGAGCCTTGTACTTCGCCAAACGGTACGTCGATTTCCATAAAAAACCTATTCTTTAATATTCCGGCTAGAAGAAAGTTTTTAAAGAAAAATTCTGTGGAAGGTCGACATATTATAGATCAATTTGAGCGAATAGCTTTGGTCCACCCCGATGTGAAGTTTCAACTTTACCAAGATGGTGAAGAACTTTTTCATTTGGAACATGGAACATTCAGACAGCGATTAGTAGCCGTATTTGGAAAAAATTTCAACGACAGATTGGTTCCTGTTCAAGAGACAACAAACATTGTTTCAATAAAAGGATTTATTTGCAAGCCCGAGTTTGCAAGAAAAACTCGAGGTGAACAATACTTCTTCGCTAATAATCGATTTATTAAAAATCATTATCTGCATCATGCAGTTCAACAAGCATTTGAAGATCTTATTCCGAAAGGACATCACCCCTCCTATTTTTTAAAATTGGACCTAGACCCAGGTTCAATGGATATAAATATCCACCCAACCAAAACTGAAATAAAATTTGAGGACGAAAAATCAGTTTATGCCATCATTCGCTCTTCAGTAAAAAAAGCGCTTGGGGAACATAATATTACGCCGTCGCTAGATTTTAATCGAGAAACCTCTTTTGACCAACTCGAAAAAAACAAAAAATTAGGTCTTCCAGGTATTTCAGTAGACCCAGAATACAATCCTTTTAGTGAGCGCAAAAATTCGAGTGGAATAACTCGAAAAATGGATTATAGTGCAGTAAACCCTGCCTACTCAACACCTGTAGACCATTGGGAAAACCTTATTCAAAATACAGATTCCGAACTTCAGCCATCGATGGATTTTGAAACTATGGAAAATGAATTTGAACAAAATGCCAGCTTGGTAAGTTCAAGTGAAACCGACTCAAGTTCTGCTACTCAAGACAAAATCATTCAACTACACAATCGATTTATTATCATTCAAATAAAATCGGGAATGATGATTGTTGATCAACAAAGGGCGCACGAACGTGTTCTTTTTGAACGTTATTTAGGGCAATTGGCCCAAGGCAATGGAAAAGCACAGCAACTCATTTTTCCTGAGAATATTGATTTAAACCCTAATGACGCAGATTTGTTAAATGAGTTAATACCTCAACTGAGATGCATGGGTTTTGACATAGATGAATTTGGGAAAAACGCGTTTATTGTTCGGGGAATGCCTACCGAAATAAAAAGCACGAATGCCTTAGATGTGATTGATGGCATAATTAGCAATTACAAACTGAACGATACCGAACTTAAATTAGATGGGCGAGTAAACCTTGCATACAGCTTAGCACAAAAAAGCGCCGTAAAATCAGGTCGAAAATTAGATAAACCTGAAATGCAAATGTTGATTGATGAGTTATTTGCATGTGAAAACCCCAATTACAATCCAGCTGGAAAAAGAATTATTCAAAATCAAAGTTTAGAACAACTTTTAAAATCTTTCGAATAATGCAAGGAATGGGTTCTCAAGGATTTTCAATGTTACCTCCAGTAGTAAAAAACTTACTCATTATCAATGGGTTATTGTTTTTAGCAACGGTTACTTTCAATCTGTCTTTAGACATTGACCTAACTAATATTTTAGGGCTTCACTATTTTGAATCCCCTCTATTTGAACCTTACCAGTTGGTTACCTATATGTTTATGCATGGCGGTCTCTCTCACCTATTCTTCAACATGTTTGCCGTTTGGATGTTCGGTAGCCAGATTGAAAATGCATGGGGACCAAAACGATTTTTGATTTACTACCTAATTACTGGTATTGGAGCTTCATTATTGCACTATGGCATCGTGTATTTCGAAATAATGAATCTTGAGAGTATGATGACTCCATCAGCAATTGAATATGTAATAAAAGGGGGCGCCGATCTTATTGTTTCAGGAAGAAATTATGTCGACCCTAATATGGGTGAATTAAATGCTCTTTATAACACAGGCCTAGTTGGTGCTTCTGGAAGTTTATTTGGTGTTCTGTTAGCTTTTGGAATGTTGTTTCCAAATACCTCTTTATACATGATGTTTATTCCTGTTCCAATCAAAGCCAAATATTTTGTAGCTGGTTATGGAGCATTAGAATTAATAAATGGAATTCAACAACGACCAGGGGATAATGTGGCGCACTTTGCACATTTGGGCGGAATGTTGTTTGGGTATTTGCTTATTAAATATTGGCAGAAAAACGAAAAAACTAAGCACTTATAGAAATGGCAAATTTCATTCTTGACGACTTTAAAAGAATTTTTACTGGAGACAATCCTCTCTCTAAAATCATCGTAGCTAACGTAATTATTTTTCTGATTACCGAACTTTTTGGGCGGTTTATTCCAATAGTGAATTGGTTTGCTATACCTGGTGATGCAACTTATTTCTTATTACACATTTGGTCGGCAGTCACTTACATGTTTTTGCATGCCAATTTTATGCATATTCTTTTCAATATGCTCTGGTTGTATTGGATAGGTAAAATTTTATTAGAATACCTTGGTCCTCGGCGGTTTGTAGCTATCTATTTCTTGGGTGGAATTGCAGGCGGCTTATTGTACTCCATAAGTTTCAACCTATTAGCAGCCGTTGGTTCATTCCCAATGGGAGGTCTACTTTTAGGAGCTTCTGCAGCTGTAATGGCGATAGTTGCTGCTTCAGCTACACTTTTACCCGATCACAGGATTAACCTTTTTCTACTCGGACCTGTTCCATTAAAGTATCTTGCAATAGGGGCCCTAATTCTGACATCAGTGTTGGATTTCTCTGTAAACATGGGTGGTAAACTGGCCCATATTGGCGGTGCAGCTCTAGGTTTTTTCTTTGTGAGAAATCTGCAAAATGGAAAAGATTGGTCGGTCCCTTTTTATAGCTTCTTGTTCGCAGTGCGCAATCCTTTTATTAAAAAGAAAATGCGTGTAGTTTCTAACAAAAAATCGAACACTGGACAAAGACAAGAAACAGCAACTCCAAATCCTAGCGCTTCACATTTGAGCGACGCAGAACATCAACAAAAAATCGATGGTATACTCGATAAAATTGGAAAATCAGGATACGATTCTCTTACCGAAACGGAAAAAGAGTTTTTATTTAAAGCAAGTGGAAGAAAGTAAGTTTCGCAAAATTTATTGATTTTCTGATAAATCAAATACTCCTAAGAAACTACAACTACTCAGAATTATTGGACTCAATAACAGTCTCAATTGAATGATTAGCATAGAGTTTATGTATAACTATCGCAGCTATTTCTTTCAAAAGCGCTTCGATTACGCATATGAAATGACTGTGATTTTAAGGTTTAAAATGTTTAAAAACGATGTGCTACTACCAGTTAATATTACTGCCAATTATTCATCTTTGATATAATAATCAGTCATGCGAAAAACAGCACTATCTATAGTTGACAAGACGATTTATGTCTTTAACGTTCTGGCAGCACTTGCTTTGCTCGTTTCGTATGCAGCACCATATGTTAATCCCGCAGATTATTGGTACATCTCAATTTTTGGATTAGCGTATCCTATACTCCTTATCGCTAATGCCATTTTTATTCTCTACTGGATCATTAGATTAAAAAAGCATTTATTTCTTAGTACAGTGGCAATAGCACTAGGCTATTTTCATTTTGCTAAATTTTACCAATCTCATGAAGTCAATGAATATCCTCCAGTAAATAGTATTCGCGTATTATCTCACAACCTAAGAGCACTCGGACTAAATGGTCCTGAATTCCAAACTGAAGATAGCAGGAAGGTCTTTGAATTTTTAGATGAAGGAATTTATGATGTGTATTGCTTTCAAGAATTTTTCAATACAAACCGGGAAGGTTTTACACCTTACGATTCTCTAAAAAGAATTACACATGCCAATTACAGACACGTAGAAATACTTGTTGAATTTCGAGGAAATTCCTTTGGAATTGCAACATTATCTCAATACCCAATAGTAAAAAAAGGGATTGTAGACTTTGAACGTGAGGGAACTAATATGTGTATTTATACCGATATTGATTTTAACGGAACTATTGTTCGTGTCTATAACATGCATTTGCAAAGTTTAGGACTGGGCCAAAGAGATATGAACGTTTTTCAATACAATGGAGAGTCGCAGAAAGAAAAAATAGATGATGCAAAATCTGTTTTAGACAAACTAAAATCTGCTTACTCGAAAAGACAAGAACAGGCAGAAAAAATAAGGCAGCATATTTCCGAATGTCAATATCCGGTAATTGTTTGTGGTGATTTTAATGATACCCCACTTTCGTATACTTATCAGCAAATTAAAGGCGAACTAAATGATGCTTTCGAAGAATCAGGTACTGGCCTAGGACATACATATAACGGCGCCTTTCCAATGTTACGTATCGATTATATGATGTATAGCAATACCATTAAGAACCACCATTTTGAAGTGGTTAAAAAGGATCTATCGGATCATTATCCTTTGGTTGGCTACTTTACTTTTGATTAGAGGTTATCGTAAGTTTTAACCGTTGTGCATTTAGGCTGTGGTTATTGACCAAAATGTCAGTTCGAGTGATTTTTTTCATAAAAAAATCGTATCGAGAACTTTTTTAAGGTTCAAATTCTTATCCTCGATACAAATTTCTCTCATTTCAATCGAAAAATTCACTCGAACTGACAGAATTTTATCGAAATGCACAAAAGGTTTAAATATTGAATAGAAGCACTTCAACCCAAACTTCATTAATTGTCATACTGAATCCAATAGCTATCGAATTAGTTCAACATCTCGACCTAAATAGTAGTTGAATTTACTAAATACTCAATCAGTACTTTCCGTATATCATTTTCTCCCTCGTCTAAATCTTTAGGTGCTTTCCATTCAAAATCTTTCATAAAGCCCAAATTCTTTTCGAGACCAGCAGACACGTAACTAGTTGTTACCAAAAAATACATGCCAAATTCCGAAATGCCTTTAGGTATTTGCAGTACTTGGAGGTAGCCTCCAGAACCTTCATTTAACTTTCCAGCTTCATATATTTTCATTAAATCTGCTCCACTCACATAAGCTCCCTTTATTACACCTCCAAACGGTAAGGCTTTTAAAATATCTCCTTCAGTAACTGGGTTCAACATCAAATCATCATATCGAATTGACCCGGAATTCAAAACAACAATATCAGCAGTATCAAACGTTGACGCCATCGCTTCACAAACTAGTTTACCAAAATCGGTCTGCTGACTGCGGATAGATTCTTCTCTTACGTCTAATGGACGTTCGATTTCCATTAGCACATTTAACATTTGATATCCTTGTTCTAAGGTTTTCTTAATAGTAAATTGTTTCCACTTTTCAATGATGCTTTCTACTTCTATGTTTTTCTTGATTTCATTGTTAATATCAACCAATACGGATTTACTAAGAAACTCCTTTGAGTTATCATTCCAAGAGACATAATGAACCCAAGCTGTTCTAGCATTTGCATCTGCTTTTGTCAAATATCGCTCACTTCCTAGAGTATCGCAAAAATTGTAATGATCATGCCCTCCCATTATCAAGTTTATTTCCTGAAATTTTTCACCCAATTCATTATCCTCACTCCGGTTTAAATGCGTTAACAGAAAAACGCCATCTGCTTTTTCCTTCAGCTCAATCATATTCGATTGAATGGTACTATTTACATTTTTATAGTGCACATAATCTTTTTTATTATAGGGTAAAATCACTGATAATAATGATAAGGTTCTAAGCCCTGATTTGGTACTAATTTCAAAATTCTTGTATCCTTTGACCTCTTTTTCATTTTGACGAAAAGCCCGTATTTCTGATGAATCTTTAAAAAATAGATTGGCCGATATCATATCAAAATTCATTTCATTTAATCGTTTTTTCAAAGTTGGATAGTTCAAATCAATTTCATGATTTCCAAAGGCTACTGCATCAAAACTCATAGCATTCATAACATCCACCATGTGCTTTCCTTTTACTTTTTCTCCGCTTTCATCTTTCAAGTTTCCAATTAACGATGGATTCAAAAAATCACCCGCATGAACAAGTAAAACTTGTGGGTACACTTTTTTAAGACTATCCACAAGTCCCTGAACTCTGGCTAGGTTTCCTCTCTTGCCTTGATTTACACCATCGATTTCATAGATGTCATTGACTTGAACAATTACAACATCGGCTTGTGGATATTCTAGAACAGGTTCTTGACAACTAAAAAGAAGAAATAAAGCTGCGAGATAAAGGATTGTACTTAGACGATTCATATTAAAAAAAGAGTCAAATTTGAACAAAAGTAAATCGTATTCCTTCAATATGAATAAAAGTAGTGTAAAACCTCACGAAGTAAATAAGTGGATCGATCAAAAATCTACCCCAACTCCTGATGTGTTGGCCGTGGAAGAACCCTTAGAAATTCGCTTAAACTATATCCAAAATTCTGCACGGATTGAACGGCCGCTATCAGTTACCATGAGGACTCCAGGTCATGACATGGAGCTTACACTTGGCTTTTTATATTCAGAAGGAATCATAAATCAGTATTCAGATATAAAGTCAATTCGCCACTGTGAAACCGTTGAAAAAGAAGAAGAAAAAGAAAATGTTGTAAAGGTGGTTATTGAAGATACTATCGAAATAGATCAAGATACCTTTCAACGAAATTTTTATACTACTTCAAGTTGCGGAGTTTGTGGAAAATCGAGCATAGAAGCTATAGAGATTCAGTGTCCTGTCAATAGTTCAACCCTCTTAATTGATGCCCAACTAATTACTGAATTGCCTCAAAAATTGCGAAAAGCTCAAACTGTTTTTCAATTTACAGGAGGTTTGCATGCCTCTGCGCTATTTGATAGTGAAGGAAATATTAAAATATTACGTGAGGACGTTGGCAGACATAATGCCTTAGATAAAGTTGTTGGAGCTCGTTTGTTTAACGAAAGTCTTCCGCTTGAAAATGAAATTTTATTGCTGAGTGGAAGAACGAGTTTTGAATTAGTTCAAAAAGCAGCAAGAGCTGGCATAAGTATAATTTGTGCAGTTGGAGCACCCTCTTCTTTAGCAGTAGAATTAGCTGAAAAACAAGGGATTACATTAATTGGATTTTTAAAACCTACATCGTTTAATGTATATTCACACCCCAAAAGAATAAGAGACTAAACATTAGAAATTTATTTTTCATTATCATTTCATTCCTTTTAGCAGGAAGTGGTCTAGCACAAAAAAAAAGTAAAAGAGCAGTAATTAAAATGAGTGCTTCAATTAACGAATCTCCTACCTCTATTTCCCTTTCATGGAATAAAATGGCTACAACTTCTAATTATAGAATTTATAAAAGTCGAAATTTATTTAGAGTCCTTTGTTAATGAATGATTGACCAAGGTAAATTGAGTCTAACTTTGACAAAATTCAATTTATGAATACATTTAAGTGGATTGGTCGAATAGAAGGCTTTTCGTTTTTGTTTCTTTTATTGGTTGCTATGCCTTTAAAATACATTTGGGAAGAACCATTAATGGTTAAATATGCTGGATGGGCACATGGCGTCTTTTTTATGGGTTACCTAGGCGCAGCGCTTTATGTGTTCTTTGCATATAAGTGGAAATTTACGAAACTACTTCTTGCTGCTATAGCAAGCTTTATTCCTCTAGGACCTTGGTTATTCGAAAAAAAACTGATAGGAAAGTAATGCGTCTTAGTCTATCCGCCAATCGGTAAAGTACTCCATTGGTTTTCTTGGAGTTTTCCTTGGCCATTCTCCGGCGGGATAACCTAAAAATAATTGCCCAATAATTTGATCATCTTCATTTAAACCGACGTGACTTTTCATTTCATCTGAAAATGTCATTCCACCAGTTCCCCAGTAAAGCGCTAGGCCAGATGCAGTAGCCATTAAAGCAATATTCTGAACTGCAGCTGAAGTTGCTGCAATTTCCTCAACAAAAGGAACCTTAGCATTAGGATCTCTTTTTACACCAACAACTATGATTGCAGATGCAACAGATGCGCGACTAAAAATTTTATCGTATTTCATTTGGCTGAAATCTTCAGCTGTTTTACTATCCTTATATAAATCAGCATGAAATTTCCCGAAATCCGTTAAACCTTGCCCCATAAAAATGGTAAAACGCCAAGGTTGAGTAAGCCTATGAGTCGGAGCCCATTTAGCTGCATTAATCAATTTCTCCACCTGCTCTCTTTGCACTTTCCGTTCGGAAAATTGTTCTGGAAAAATAGTTCGTCGGTTTTCAATTATTTCGTTTAGCTCGCTGAGACTGTACTTCATATTCTATATATTATCGGTAAGATCTTGAACAATTTTAAATTGAGAAAGAAACTCTTTCGCAATAATTCTTATTACGGTATATAGCGGAATTGCTAAAATCATAGAAGTAATTCCTCCTAAAGTTCCTGCAATAGATATCACTAAAAAAATTTCAAGGGGATGCGCATGCACACTATTAGAAAAAATATAAGGTTGAAAAATAACATTATCTAATAATTGAACCACTAAAAATACTACTGCTACAGTTCCGGCCAAGGGCAATAGCTCATTAATTGGAATAGTATCTAAACCTGTAGTAATGGCAATTAATATTCCTACAAAAGCACCAATAAATGGACCGACATAAGGAATGATATTAATGATAGCAGCAAAAATTGCAATCAGAAAAGCGCTTTTAACTCCGAATAATGCCAACGAAGTAAAAAGAAGTATGAATATGATGCTGATTTGAAGCAGTACGCCTAAAAAATAGCGTGATAAAAGTGTCTTGCTTTTAGCTAAAACTGCAGAAGATTCACTTTTATAGTTACTCGGGATAAGAGCGAATAAAATATTTACAAACATCCCTTTTTCCTTTATGAAGAAAAAAGAAATAAAGGAAATAGAAAAAAAGGCTACAAATAAATTCCCTAGACCATTGATAATAGAGGAAAATACCAATGCTAAATCTGAAATATTCAGCATCTCTTTTATCCTTCCTTTAAGCACATCAACGCTTTGCGCACCATCACCTGCTAACACCCCGAAATAACGCAACTGTGCATCAAAACTGGAAATAGGTCCTTGTATCTTCTGCCAAATCTTATCGTAATCTAAGTTTGAAAGCACAGAGACCTGATCCGAAAAAATAGGAATTACAATACTCATAATTCCGATAATTATTCCCCAAATTAATACCAGCGATAGAATAGCAGATAAACCGCGAGGAATACTGATTTTTTTATACTTGACCTTATCACAATAGTCAACCAAAGGATTTGCTATAATAGAAATAATTCCAGAAATTAACACATAAACAATAAGCGTTTGTAAATTCCAAATTAAATATACCAGGATAGCAAAAAGGAGTATCAGTGATATTGTTTTTAACCAGTTACGTTGTTTAATCATTTGACAATTTCTTTAATAATTCGGAAATTATTATATGCTTTCCTTCAAATGTAACCAATTGATAATCAATATCTGCGTTCAAAAACAAACTCTCATTCATCAAAATTTTTGAGTCTCTGAAAAACTCATCTTTATCCCCAAACACATAAGATATTGAGGTTGAGTTTAGTTTATCCCTATGATCGTTATAGTTTAAATCGTTTGCTAGAGATCCTGCCCAAAGAATTAGTCTTTTAGCGAGAAATTTTGATTGCACATACCATCTACAAGCAGTAGCAATGCCTTGTGAGAAAGCCAATACATTGAGTTCTCGTAATGAGCTAAACTCTTTATAAATTGAATTGGTAAGCTCTTCCAAGTAAGTCGCATTATCGTTAATATCCAATTGCCTGTCGTCAGATGTCATCCAAGTAGCTCCAACTCGACCGTTGTAACCTTTTAAATAATATCTATTAAGCGCCTCGGGAATTACGATTAAGGTATCTTCATCAATCAATCCTTCAACCTTTTTCGAAAAATATTTTCCTTGCTGTCCATAACCATGAATGGCAACCCAAAGTTTTGTTGGATTTATCGTATTACCTAGAAGGTAATACCTAGTCGTTCGTGGCGTTGTAAAAAAGCGCTTTTCCAAGCTATAACATAGATTTAAGCTGTGCAACAGCTTTAGTAATGCCCTCGTTAATATCACCTATGGAAGCTTCCATCATGTAACAAGGTGTCGAAATAATCTTATGCTTTGAATCAACAGTTACTTCTTTAACAGTCACTTTTTCAACAGCTGCTCCAAGAGATTCCATTCCTGAACCAATTGCATCAATTTCGTAAGGTGTTGCTTCTTTGTGTGTTCCAACAGTTAGCTTGGCGGAAACCGAACTTCCTTCTAACGATTTTGCGATTACAACTGGCGACATACACATTGCTAGAATTGGCTTTTTCAATTGAACTGCCTCTAGAATTAATGTTTCAATTTCTTTCAAGACCGTTCCTTGAGGTCCATCAAACGCCCAAGTTGAGAAATTCTTTGCTGCTCCGAAACCTCCAGGAATTACCAAAGCACCAAAATCTTTCATTGATACTTTCCCTAAATCTTTAATAGCTCCGCGAGCAATTCTAGCCGACTCAATCAAAATGTTTCGAGATTCGTCCATCTCTTCACCATTGATATGATTAATCACATGGTATTGGTTCACATTAGGAGCAGCGCATTGATACTCTATACCTTGCAGATCGAGTTGCAATAGAGTAAGGACTGTTTCATGAATTTCAGAGCCATCGTATACTCCATTACCAGAAAGTGCTACCAAAGCATTCATAAATCGAATTTATAGAATTTCTGAAATGATTTTTTCTACAGTATAACCATCTGCCTCAGCACGGTAATTTCTTACAATCCTGTGACGCAATACAGATGCCGCTATTGCCTGAACGTCTTCAATATCGGGAGAAAATTTTCCGTTTATCAGAGCGTGGCACTTAGCACCAACTACTAAAAATTGTGATGCCCTTGGTCCCGCTCCCCAGTTCAAGTATTTTGACACAACTTCTGGAGCATTTTCATTTGGACGTGTTTTTCCGGCTAATCGAACTGCATATTCCAGCACGTTATCAGCAATTGGAATCTTACGAACTAAATTTTGATACTTAATAATTTCTTCAGAACTCAACACCTTATTTGCCTGACTAGAAACGTTTGCAGTAGTAGCTTTAACCACCGCTAGTTCTTCTTCAAACGAAGGGTAATCAACCCAAACATTAAACATAAAACGATCTAATTGAGCCTCAGGTAAAGGATAAGTACCTTCTTGTTCAATTGGATTTTGTGTAGCCAAAACAAAAAATGGAGCTTCCAGTTTGTAATGATGTCCATTTGCAGTCACTGATTTCTCTTGCATTGCTTCCAAAAGAGCCGCCTGAGTTTTTGGTGGAGTTCGGTTTATCTCATCAGCAAGAATAATATTTGAAAATATTGGACCTTTGATAAACTTGAAATTTCGATTTTCATCCAATATCTCCGAACCAATAATATCTGAAGGCATTAGATCAGGGGTAAACTGAATTCTACTAAAATCAAGCCCTAGCGCTTCCGAAATTGTATTTACAAGCAATGTTTTTGCTAATCCTGGTACACCGACTAAAAGGCAATGCCCTTTAGAAAAAATAGAAATAAGGACGAATTTGATGACTTCATCCTGACCTATTATAACTTTTGCTATTTCCTTTTGAAGCGTTTTATATTTGACCCCAAATTCTTCGACTGCCTTAACATCTTCACTCGTTACTTCGCTCATTTTATTTCTCTGCTTTTACTGTGGTAGAAATCCAATTGTACTTGAATTTACAGGTGTTATAACTTTCATCGACTTTCAAATAAAATCGATTTACATGACTTGTAATCCACTTATTCATCTCTTCAGATTGTTTCTTGCTCAAAGCTAAAGTTTGAATGAACTGGTAGTCTTGTTTGAGGTTTGCTGTATGGGCATCTGTAACATCCTTTAACATAACAATTCGATATACTCTAGAGCCATCACGCATTTGAGCCAATTCTGGACCGGCTATGTCCCCTACTTTCAATTTATCAATCATAAGATAAAGTGAAGGATCTATTTGAGAAACTTGCTCCATTTCAAATTTTGCTGATCCCGTTAATGGGTTTACAATAATTCCACCGCTGTACCTTGTCTCCTTATCTTGTGAGAACTTTATTGCAGCAAGTTCAAAAGTTAATGTATCTATAGTTTTTATGCTGATTTTCATTGAATCTAGGAAAGATTTCGCTGCAAATAAATCTCCAGAAACTACTTTTGGAGTGATTAGAATGTGACTAACATTAACCTTTTGACCACTTCTTTCATTCATTTTTATGAGGTGAAAACCAAACTCGGTTTCGACCACACCAGAAACCTCTTCTTTTTCTAAATTAAATGCTACAGCCGCAAATTCTGGCACTAACTCAGACCTACTCATAAGTCCTAGCTGTCCATTCTCTCTTGCACTTCCAGGATCTTCAGAATACAAATATGCCAGCGTTCCGAAATCTTCACCTTCTACTATTCGTTTTCTAAATTCAAGTAATTTATTTCTTGCTTTATCACGTTCACCTTCGTTAACAGGTGGCTTTCGAACCAATTGCTTTAATTCAATTTGAGCACTAATATCCGGTAAACTATCCTTAGGAATCTCATTATAAAATGTCTTTACCTCTCCAGGTGAGACAGAAGCATTGCCCGAAATTTGCTCTTGCATGCGCTGAGTCATTAGCTGCTCTTCGATAGGATCGTGAAACTCTAATCGAATTTCCTCAACAGATTTTTCATAAAATTCTTCTAACTTTTCTTTACTTCCGAATTGAGAAATAAAATAGCGTAACCTTCTATCTATCTCGCTATTAATCTGATCTTCTCCCACATACAAGCTATCCTCTTCTGCTTGTCCAAGAAGCAGTTTAGAAAATAGAAGCTCTTCGAAAAGAACACAACGTGTATTCTCGTCTACCGGTTTTCCTGATTTTAGAAAACTGGCGTATTGTTCTTCGATTTCACTTTTGAGAATCATGTTTTCACCAATTACAGCAACAACACCATCAATCAATTTGCCATCTTCCTGAGCAAAACCAGAGAAACCCACTAAAAATAATACGTACGGAATTAAATTTTTCATTTTATCAGAATCTGAACTTCGTTATTATTCATAGCTTCAGAGAGAATTCCACTTCGCATGTTTTTGAGCAAATTCATTCTTCTTTCGTTAATAATAGCGTTAATTATTTTTTTACGTTCTATTTGCAGAGGAGAAAGCGTATTTATTAGTCTATAGTCGTAAATGAACAAAAAATATCTGAACGGTGGACTATAAATTTCTTTGTATTTAGTATTGATAAGAAAAGCCTTTGGATTGATTACATCTAATGGAATTACATTCAAAAGGTTAGACAATTGAATCCACTTATCCTCCACCAAAAATGTTGTGGTATATTGAATACAATATTCCTCTAGGTCCAGCAATTCTTCTAGATCGGAAGAAGTAATCCACTTTTCAATTTTTTTAAGTTTAGGTGCATTTTCATCAATTTTTAAAAACCTAGCCTTAACCACATAATCCTTTAACTGGAAGTTTTCTGGTCGCTCATTATAAAAGGTTTCTACTTCAAGTTTAGAAACAACAGTATCCAGTTTTTGTCGAATGTACTTTTGTTCGTATTCGTAAGTAATCAATGAAGCTCGAAACTTCTCTATTTCTTTTTGAAAATCCTTTTGATCTTCATTCAAATTCAATTCAGCCCGATTAAGAAGGGCTTGATCTTCAACCCATTTAAAAACCAAGTCTTTCAAAAACAAACTGTGCTCTAAAGAATCTAACCCAGTAGGTATTCCTCCTGAAATATCTTTCAGGTACAAGCTTTTATCACCAGCAATAGCCAACAGATCTTTTTCCGGTTGCGCATTCTCGGAAAAGTAAGTACAACTCATATTGAAGAGCAGCACTGATAGCAATAAAATATTTGTGGGGCTTCTCAAATTTTTATTGAAGCACCTCTCTAAAGACTTCAACCTTGTATTTATCCTTTAAGCTTTGTAGCCATTCTATTTCTAGGTAATCTTGATAAGCTGAAATGTATAATCCTTTTGCTTCATCTAGTTGCTTAGGTTGAGTTGGTAAAAAACTCCTTAAGTAAGAGAATCTATACTTTTCATTATCCGACTGTATTTTGGTAAAGCCAGTTGCGCTCCAATCCAATCGATCCACATAATCGTGTGTGTCTTTCTCAAATTTCTCATCTTCAATTTTAAGATTCAATTGACTGTCAGCATTAATATATGACAATAGTGAATCTTCGTTATAGGTCATTGATTTCATCATCTTCTTTGCCATTTTGTAGGTCTTTTTTGCCAACTTTTTATCTCCACAATTAAAAACTACTGCATCCAATCTGTCTGGCCAAACGTGCTGCGTTTTATTAGCTTCATAATAAGTCTTGAGACCAGTAGTATCTTTTACTGCCTTAGACCATACTTTTTGATCCATTAAATCAAACAATAAAATACCATCGTGGTATTCTTTCATTAACGCTCCAAATTTCGGATACTTTTTCTCCAGTCTTTTATCCTCAAATGAGGTTAGTATTTGTTTTACATATCCATCAAATAGTTGATCGATAATTATCATTGGATCCGTTTTAGGAATGCGCTGAAATTTTCGATTTTGCTCTATATAGACAGCAAAATCTGCTTGGGTTACTGTTTTCTTTTCAGCCATGTACTTTGAGTCTTCCAACGTAAATATTAGTTTACGCATTCCTTTTGCCTTATCTCTAGCTTTCCATTTTCGTTCGTAATAATCAGAATCAATGATTTTAGACATCGCTAATAAATTCTTCTGATTCAGCTGAAAGTTATATTCCTTCTTCACTTTGGCATAAAAAGAAGACTTACTCTTACTTCCTCTTCCGTCCCTTGTAACTTTTTTCTTTAGCTCATCTTTTATTGCAGCAAATTCAGGTACTTTTCTTACTTCCAGCCTTTTGACGATGTGCCACCCAAATCGACTTCGAATTGGTTTAGAAAACTCACCATCTTTTTCAAGTCCAAATGCAGCATTTTCAAAAGCCGGAACCATTCTTCCTGTTCCAAACCAAGGCAATTCACCACCATCACGCGCAGACCCTTTGTCATCGCTAAATTCTTTAGCTAAATTCTCAAAATTCTCGCCATCGTTTAGGTTTTGATACAACTCGTTTATTTTCTTTTCAGCCAAGTCAACCTCATCTAAATCCTCACTATTTTCTACCTTAACCATTATATGAGCAGCATGAATTTCTCCCCTAGCTGATCTTTTGTCCTTGACATATATAATGTGGTAACCGAATCGTGTTCGAATTGGATCTGAAACCGATCCTGGAGCAGTATTAAAAGCAGCTGACTCAAAAGGATAAACCATTTGAAATGCACTGAAATAACCCAAATCGCCGCCATTTGTTGCTGCAGAAGGATCTTCAGAAGCTGTTTTGGCTATTTTTTCAAAATCCATTAATGGATCCTTAATTTTCAGAAATAGATTTTTTATTTTCTTTAGCGCAGCCATGGTGTCTTTTGGACTCGCATTTTCATCAACTTGAACAAGAATATGAAAGGCATTAACATCAAATTTACTTCTATCATAAGCTTCCTTGATAAGGTCGTCTGTTACTTGTTGATCGGTTAAATAAGGTTCAGCTAATTGTTTTCTGTAACCGGCTAATTCATTTATAAACTTTCGATTGGTATCCATTCCCACGGCTTCAGCTTCAGCAACTTTTAGTTTAAAGTTGATGTATAAATCCAAATATTCACTTTTGCTTTTTGGATCAATTGCCTGGGCATTTGAATTGTTTTTATTATACACTGCTTCGAACTCTGATAGGAAAACTTCTTGACCTTCGACCTTTAGTAAAATAGGGTCTTTTGAATCTTGTGCAAAAACAACAATTCCAAAACAAAGAATTGATAACAAACTAATGAACTGCTTCATAATAACTGTATAGATTTAATTGACTTATTAACGTGAATAATTAGGTGCCTCTCTTGTAATCGCAATATCATGCGGATGACTTTCTGTAACTCCTGCTGAAGTAATTCTTACGAACTGTGCTTTTCTTAAATCCTCAAGTGTGGCGGCCCCACAGTATCCCATTCCAGCTCGTATTCCACCAATAATTTGATAAATAACTTCAGAAAGGTTTCCTTTAAAAGGCACACGACCAGAAATCCCTTCCGGTACCAGTTTACTGATATCATCTTCGGCATCTTGAAAATAACGATCACTAGAACCTTTTTGCATAGCTTCTATCGATCCCATTCCTCGATACGACTTAAATTTTCTACCTTCATAGATAATAGTTTCTCCCGGAGACTCTTCCGTTCCAGCAAACAAAGAACCCGCCATTATAGTATGTCCTCCTGCTGCTAAAGCCTTTACTACATCACCTGTAAAGCGAATTCCACCATCAGCAATTATCGGAACACCAGCATCAGCGACCGCTTGAGCCACATTCATTACAGCAGAGAATTGAGGAACTCCAACTCCAGCAATAACCCGAGTCGTACAAATTGAACCCGGTCCAATTCCTACTTTAACAGCATCTGCTCCCTTATCAATTAACATTTTTGCCGCTTCTGGTGTGGCGATATTCCCAACGACACAGTCTATTGTAGAAAATGTATTTTTTACTTCAGCGAACAAATCAATAACCCCTTTGGAGTGACCATGAGCAGTATCAACAACAACCGCATCAACTCCAGCCTTAACCAAAGCTTCTATTCTTTCAAAAGTATCGCCAGTAACTCCAACGGCTGCAGCGACTCTCAAACGACCAAATTTATCTTTTGCAGCATTTGGCTTGGTTCGGAATTTAATAATGTCTTTAAATGTAATCAGGCCAATCAGTTTGTAATCTTTATCAACTACTGGAAGTTTTTCAATTTTGTGCTTTTGCAATATCTGCTCTGCCTGATCAAGAGTAGTTCCTTCACTTGCAGTAACAATATTTTCGCTCGTCATTATTTCGCGAACCGGCTTGTTTAGTTTTTTCTCAAACCTCAAGTCACGATTGGTAATTATTCCTGTAAGTTTTCCATTACCATCTATTATTGGAATTCCGCCGATAGAATGTTCTTTCATTAATTCCAGCGCATCGCCCAACACTGCACTCTCCATTAAAGTGACTGGGTCTTGGATCATTCCACTTTCAAACCGCTTTACTTTGCGCACTTGATTCGCTTGATTATCAATGCTCATGTTTTTATGGAGTACTGAAATGCCTCCCTCTTGAGCCAAAGCAATTGCAAGCGCAGACTCTGAAACGGTATCCATTGCCGCAGAAACAATCGGAAGATTTAAAGAAATATTTCTAGAGAATTGAGTGGAAATATTTACGTCTCTTGGCAACACTTCAGAGTAGGCAGGGATTAATAGTACATCATCGTAGGTTAGTCCCTCAAATAGAATTTTTTCCGCGCTCATAAGTGTAAAGTTTACCCGATTTTAAAATTCCACAAAAGTATATATAATGGTGTTTGAGCAGTTGTTAAAGCAATTTAATAAAGTAAGTATTGTATTAACGAGTAAGCTATCGAACTAAAGTAAAACTACCCTTCCTATGAATTTCCGATTCTAGGTAGGTCAGTACTTTGAATTTGTAAATGTATGAACCTATCCTCGATGGCTCAGAATTATGCGTTCCATCCCAACCTTTGTTAGGATCATCAGTTTCAAACATAACTTTCCCCCATTCATCAAATATCTGAAGTAGGTATCCTGCTCCTGATTCGCCATAAATTATTTCTGGTTTCCAAACCTCATTTACCCCATCACTATTAGGCGAAAATGCATTTGGAATATGAATCTCAGGTTCGAATAAAAAACACTCCATATTGGAATAACTACTGTCTTGTTTTGGGTAGAGTTCACTTTCTTGCTGAATTAACTCGATTCTATAGCAAAATTCATTACCATAAATAGCATCACTTTCAAAAGGATGATCTAGTTTATTTAGAGATCGAGTAGATGCAAAATGATTTGCTTGCAATTGTTTATTCATTCCGTAGTACGCATAATAAGCAGGTCGGACTTGTTCAATAGAATCACTAATTATGACTAAGTTCCATTTTAATTCAGTCTCAAAATCATACTTATCTCCTTTGGCCTCTAAGAATATGGTGCTGATGGTATTACTTTTTACAATCGGCTTGTTACACTCATCAATTACAATCGCATAATAAAATGCTTTTAAATGATTTTGCAATGGAATGGTATCCTCAATTGTTAAGAACGAATCTACCCGGCTATCTGGAATAAACCTTCTTATTTTTTGGTACGGCCCCTCTTCGCTGTGCGCACGATATACTGCTATATGATCAAACACAGCATTTCTATCCACCAACAGATTTATTGCTACTGCAGTGTTTTCTTTGATAGTGGCCGATCTCAATCTTATGTGCTGAGTTTTATCAACAAGATTGAATTTGGTTCCCATTAAATTAGAATTCGATATATATCCTCCTGTTTTACTATATGCCGAAATGTAAAAGGAATAGGTATTAATTGCGGAAATATTTGGAATTACATAAGAATTAACGGAACCACTAACTGATCCATTTAACACAAAAGGTCCATTATTAACACTCATATAAATTTCGTACATCTCTAGTCCATTATCCCAACCTTCATAAGGAGTCCAATTTAACGATACCTCCGCTTCACAAGGGTCAAAAGTTCTCGTTAAGTGCATTGTACAATGGGTACTTATTGCACCTTGAGTTTTGTTGCAAGAATCAATTGGAGCAATTCTATAACACTGGTCAGCTAAAAAAGCAGGTCGACTGGCGTTTAAGTCATTGTACGAGAAAGTTGAGCCATTAATAGTATCTATTATTATTGCGGATCCATTAGCGTCTACATAAAAAATAATATAGTCAGTCGTCTCAGGCTCCGGATGTTTGTCCCAAAATAACTCGGTATAGCCGAATTCTTTGTTAACCGATATTGACGTGAATGTCATAGGCGCAGGACCAGCATTCTTAACCAGAGGCGCACTTACAATAGCTGATACACTTTCGCATCCGCTATTATCCTGCAACCTGACTTTATAAAACACTTCATCATCGCATCGAGCGACATTATCATTAAACAACTCATTCCCTAAATTTGGTGTGGCAATTCCATTAGCCCAATTGGGAGGAGTACCAGAAAATCTTCTATCCACACTATAGCTCAATCCGGAACTTGGAAGCGCAGGCATTTTTATTGGATTCCAAACGAGTTGTCCAGAGATATTTTGATTGACGGTCAGAATAGGAAGTATGGGTAATAACGTATCTGAAGTTACTGTTCTTTTAATAGCACCATCATTATACACTGCTACTAAATAATATCTATGGAATGTTGAAGGAAGTCCAAAATTTGCGTTGGTGTGCGTAAATGAATTTTGAAGTCTATTATTCAAGTTTGCCGCGTTTATGAATGGGCCTATTCCTATCGACTGATAAACTTCATAGTTGGTAAACTCTCCCAATGGGTCATTAGAAACAACCCAATCCAATTTAATTTGGGATCCATCAACTGAAATGCATCTAAGTGCTGGAGCTGATACTTGCGCAGAAATAGTGTTGTAATCTAACGTCAAAAACGCGACAATAATGAATATTAGATATTTCACCTTCATGAAACGCGAAATTAATGATTTATTATTTCAATAATTCATTCAATAAAGACCTTTATATCACGTACTTCAAGATTACACCAACTAATGTTCACTATGCTCTATTTTTAGATTTATCACTTTAATTTATTATTTTTGCATGAATAATGGCATGCCCCCAATGAAACTAAAAACATTAACTCTTAGTCTAGTATTACCAGCGATGGTATTATCCGGCCTACAGACATCAGCTCAAATGAGTAAGAGTAAAGATTTTGGTGCTAAAATAGGGGCCGCATTATATCTTGGAGATGTAGGCTCCAGTGGATCTTTAGGTGTAGATTTGAACCAAATGCGTTATCATGTGGGCGGTTCCTTTAGGAATTTCTTTTCTCCAAATTTAGCGATTCAAGCAAGCTTAACATACGGACAAATTACGGGTTCTGATAAAAATTCAGAAAGTAATGAAAATTACTCAAGAAATTTAAGTTTTAAAAATGATATTATAGAATTGAGTGCTAGAGGTGAATGGCATTTCTTAGTAATTCGAGATGTTGGAAGGTCCTACACTTACCGTTCAGATTTCAATATGTATGCTTTCGCAGGAATAGGAGCATTCTATAACAACCCGAAAGGGTTATTAAATGGAAACTGGGTTGCCCTTCAACCGCTGCAAACGGAAGGTGTAAGTTACAGTAAGATCCAACCTGTAGTTCCATTAGGTATAGGGTTTCACTTCAAATTCAACAAACACCACCTTATCGGTTGGGAATTTGGACTTAGGAAAACATTTACCGATTATATTGATGATGTGAGTACACGTTACGTCCATCACACTGAATTTACTGACCCAACAGCGCTAGCATTACAAGATAGAAGCGTCGAATTAGAAGGTTCTGGAGATCCGAAATTTATAGGAAGCCAAAATTATAGCTATGGGACGGATCCTGCAGGAACAGCGCCTAGAGGTAACTCAGACAATAAAGATTGGTATGCATTTACAGGTGTTACTTACAGCTACGCTATTAGAGGTAAAAAGCGTTCATTTTCAAAACGCAAGTATCACTTCTCAAGAAGAAAGTTTAAGAGAAAAAGATCTAGAGCTAAGTTCTAAAGATTAATTGTCAAAAACCAAATTTAAGTTCTACTATTTTAAAAATTGCATAACCTTGGATGCTGGTTTTACAAAAAGTGTGTACCACTTTGGAGTTAAGTTATTAATTTTCCAAGCTCTTCTATCTTCCCTATTTGCTTGTAACCTATTTTTCAAACTACTATTACTGACACCACCAACCCTCATTTTTATTAAAGTTTGAGGCAAGTAAACCGCGCTCAGTCCATTATTAAATAAAAATCGCAACATCAATTCATAATCCGCTGATATTTTAAAAGACGTATTGAACAAGCCGTATTTCAAATACAGTTCTTTCTTCACAAAAAACGTAGGATGAGGAGGCATCCAACCCCTTAAAAACTTCTTTCGCTCAAAACTTCCTGAAATCCATTTCCGAACTACAACATTCAAGTTTTGCTCAGTTACGTATTCAAGATCGCCGTATAAAGTATCGGTTTTTGCAGTTTGCAAAAGCTCTGCTACATTAGAAATTACGGTCTTCGAAGCATAAACATCATCGGCATTTAATATACCTATGAAATCTCCTTTACAAGCAGTCACTCCTTTGTTCATCCCGAAATAAATTCCCCCATCAGGTTCGGAAACGTAGTAACTTATTTTATCTGAATATTTTTCAATTATCGCTTGGGTTCCATCACTAGAACCACCGTCAATTATGACATACTCGATATTCTTATACGATTGATTCAGTACCGATTGTATGGTATCTTCTATAGTTGCCGCGGCATTATAGCTCACTGTAATTATAGAGATTTTCACGACTTTATAATTCGTTCTTTAACCGAAACTGCAGGATTTCCTCTATAAATCGTGTAGGGCTCCAAATTTGACGATGCAACGGATCCAACGGCCAACAAGGAATGAGACTGACACCTAACACCTTGCGTTACAACAGAATTTGCACCAATCCAAACTCCATCTTCTAAAGTAATTGGCTTCAAAATTAAGTCAAATGAAGCACGTTTATAATTGTGATTTCCACTGAGCAGCAGAGCACCTTGGGACACACAACAATTCTTTCCTATAGTAACCTGATCCAAATTATCTATCCATACTCCCTCTCCTATCCAAGTATTATCACCAATGCTTAAAAACCAAGGATACTTTATATTAACAGCGGGTTTGAGAACCACCTGCTTTCCGATTTTAGCACCAAATGCTCTTAATAAAAACACCTTAGGTCCTATGAAAATAAAGTAAGGATTTTTAATAATTATCAAGTTAATAAGATACCAAGCAAGCTTTTTAAAAGAGCCCCCTGGTTTATACCAACTGTTATCAAAAGAACTTAAATCTGTTTTTATCATCAATACAAAGGTAGTTTCAACTAAACATTCTTAAATACTCTTTACTCAAATCTTTTTGACGAGTAACTTCGAGAGCTAAATTTTGCGCTCCTATGCGAAATTCCTTTACCTCAATATCGGATTTTTTAGCGAATTGCTCAATCCAATTGACCCAATCTTGAGGATTCTTTAGAGAAATTACTTTGCCAGCGTTAACAGAAGATACTTGATTCCAAGAAGTGCGATCAGAGATAAGAACAGGCAAACAGGAGGCTAAGGCCTCCAGAATTGAATGTCCGAAGTTTTCTCCCAGAGTAGGTAGAATAAATAGATCGTATTTATCGAATCGTTCAGCAATTTTAGAATTATCAATTGAACCTAAAAAATTTACATTTAAAGCTTTGGAAGTTACAAGTTCAGAGCATTCAGAATAATAACGCTCATCTTCAATTGGTCCAATAATATCAAGTTGTGAATGACAGCGCAATTTTGAGAATACATCTATTAAAAACAACAGATTTTTAACAGGACTTATTCTTGCCACTGTCACAAGCTTAATAATGTTGTTTGATGGCTTTCGCTCAATACTATTTTGAATCTTAACTAAACTCAAATTTCTTAACGTTTCAATTTTAGCATTTGGAAATATGCTTAATATTTCATCCTTCTCAAGTTGTGTTGATGCATGCCAAGTAATGAAATCGTATACCCTAAATAATTTTGCTGCTATTAAAAACAAGCTTTTTTTAAATGGTTTCACACCCAAGGCTCCTTCCGCTAACATGCCTCTAGGAGCAAGAACCACAGATTTTCTTCTAACCTTATCCAATTGCCAAAGCACCTGTATTGCAAAATTGAATGAGAAAAAACTATTCAGGTAAATTTTTGAATAATCCAACTTTAACTCATTGGAAATTTCACCTTTAATTTTTGCAGGAGACAAATATTTTATCCTAAAACCCTCCTTTTCTAACCAAGAATCAGTAATGACATCTTTATAGGGTGCTACATCTCCTATGTCTCTATCGGAAGTTAATACTGAAATTTCAAAATAGGGTTTAAGTATTTCTACTATTGCGACAACACTTCTTACTGGTCCACCAGCCTTAACAGCAGGTAAATACCAATCGCTAAGTATGAGCAGTTTATTTTTAGTCGATTTCATTTTCTTTCATCCAGTAACCTAAGGTAACCAAAGGCCATACTCTGCTCCAATTAATACCATTTTGTCTGTTTTCAAAACTCGATTTAAGCTCAAATAAAGCCGCTGCATTAAAGTAATTTGTAGCACTCAAATAATTGAAACTACTTTCCAATAATGGCTTTAA
>CAJVZZ010000022.1 GCA_913020435.1 uncultured Flavobacteriales bacterium
ATAATTAATTCTCAAGTCTCTTCCTCTATTGTTTTCTTCCTTTTCGACGTTAAGGTCTCTTCTTAGGTCAAATATTTTTTTAACCTCTTCTGGATTTCCATTTTTTAATTTGTCTGAGTCATCAACCATGCACACCGTAGCAAGTAAATCAATTTTTGGATAATAGAAAGTGCCATAATTACCTACATGTGGGTACTTCAAAAAGCTATAATTTTTAGCGATTCTGGCAGAAAAAGGAGAACAAAGTGCCCATAGCGACCTCAGGTTTATTTCAGTTAATATAGCAATTGCTGAGCGAATAAGGTAAACCGCTCCAATTCCCATCCCCGCTACTTCTATTGAGTTCCAAAGCCCACACATTTCACCTGTTCCTGCTGGACTGAAATTTTTAATATGGTCAGCTACAGAAGGATCAAACTCTTTTGTTGCTTCTACCATAGGCAAAACGTACTGATCGTTATATACATGGACTCTTACTCCTCCGTAAACCTTTTCTCCATCATTAGATTCACAAATAATAACATAAACATTAGGTTCATACTTCCAAGAGTTCGAAGAAGATGAAACCTCCTCAACACCAACAGAAAGAAGGACGCGTTTGTGTCCTTCTATAAACTTATCGCATAAGTCGTGATTCTCTTCTGCCTTGAAAGCTCTAATTGTAAACTGTTTCTGAATTAACTGATCCATACAATTAAGAACAGGTCTTTATATGATTATCTAAATGCTTCATTATGATTTATTATTCATAGCTTTACGTTTAGGATAGTTCAAAAGAAAGGTATACTCAAAGATATTTTAATAAGTGCAGGAACTAAATAATAATTTTTATTTTTAATTCCTCAAAAAGAAAATGGTAGATGAATTCAGAAATCTTATTTAACGAAAAAATAAAACTGTTGTATATAGATGATGAAGAGAATAATCTACATGCATTAAAAGCTACCTTTCGTAGAGAGTTTGATGTAGACATTGCTATAAGCACTGCTGAGGCGAGGCCTATGATAGAGCAGAACTCTTATGAAGTAATCATTTCTGACCAAAGAATGCCAGACCAAACAGGTGTTGAGTTTTTTCAAGAAATAAAATTCACGTATCCAGATCCAGTAAGAATTCTACTTACGGGATATGCAGACATCACGGCAGTTGTGGACGCTATTAATATGGGTGAAATCTATCGTTACCTTCAAAAACCATGGAATGAACTAGAGCTGTCAGCAAGTATTTCTGCTGCGAGCGAGCTCTTTAGACTGCGCGCATCAAATATTGAACTTACTGAGAAATATAAACGAGTAAATAAACAAATGGAATTCTTGGTTCGACAATCAATGATTTCTTAACCCCATCCAGCATATATAGACACAAAAATGCTTAGAAAACCAAGTACGCTTCCAACAACAATTTGTCCGTTAGAATGTGCTTTCAATTTCAACCTAGCAGTACCAATAACACCCCAAACTAACACCAAAAGCACAACCCAAGGAGATAATTGCGCACCGAAAAGCAGTTGAAAGCCAACGAATGCACCAATCAATCCTCCGATTCCTGTCATGTGGGCGCTAATTTTATACTTCAGGGTAATAAAAAAAACGGCGAAAACAGAAAGGGCCAACCCAAAAAACATGCTGGCCAAAACACTGGGAAGTGTTAGTTTCTTGATCAATAAATAGGTGAGCAAATAAAAAAATGAGGCTACTGCCATCGGAATTATTCGTTCCTTTCTATCTAGCAGTTGCATAGAGCTAATCGTATTTCGATATCTCATTATGAGTACCATAAGAGCCGGAAAGAGATAAGTATTTAGGAAGATAATCAGGTATAGGAAATTCTTAGTGGTTGTTCCAATAGAATATTTCAAATAAGTGTCCCCCTGAAGTAACAAAAACAAACCCAGGGTTGGCATTATCCCTGGGTGAAAAACGTATGAAAGTACTTGGGCCGTTTGTCTATTCATCTATATTTCTTTTCGTAACCTAGCAACCGGAATATTAAGTTGTTCTCGATATTTTGCAACTGTCCTTCTCGCAATATTATAGCCTTTCACTTTTAGTAAATCTGTTAATGCTTGATCCGTCAACGGTCTTTTCTTTTCCTCAACATCAATCGCTTCTTGCAAAATCTTTTTTACTTCTCTAGTACTCACCTCTTCACCTTCAGTGTTAGTCAATGATTCACTAAAAAAGGTTTTTAAGAGAAATGTTCCATAAGGAGTTTGTATATACTTACTATTTGCCACGCGACTTACCGTTGAAATATCCATATCGATAATATCAGCAATATCCTTTAAAATCATTGGCTTCAACTTAGTTTCATCTCCGCTTAAAAAATACTCTCTTTGAAAATTAAGAATAGTTTCCATAGTATACAGCAAGGTATTCTGACGTTGTTTGATCGCATCAATAAACCATTTAGCACCGTCTAGCTTCTGCTTCACAAACATTAGCGCTTCCTTTTTCTTTTTATCTGGTTTGCCTTTAGTGCTCTGATACTCGTCTATCATACTAGCATATTGTCTACTAACTTTAAGATCTGGAGCGTTTCTGCCGTTTAATCGCACATCAAACTCACCGTCTTCAATTTCTAGCATAAAATCTGGCAAAACGGCCTGACTTGCTTTTCCATTTGCACTAGAGTTCCCCGGTTTTGGGTTTAGCTTTTTGATTTCAACATCAGCTTCTTTTAAAGCAAGTTCGTTGATTTCAAGACCTTCTAAAATTTTCTTGTAGTGCTTTTTGGTGTAGGCTTCAAAGTAATCTTTCACAATTGCTTGAGCAGTCAAAGACTCCACCGTTCGTTCCTTTCTTCTTCTCAATTGCAACAACAAGCATTCTTGCAAAGATCGAGCACCAACTCCTGCTGGTTCAAAAGACTGGATAATAGAAAGTAAGCTTTGTACATCAGCTACTTCAGTAAAAATATTTTGAGTAAAAGCTAAATCGTCTACAATGGATTCAACTTCTCTTCGTAAATATCCAGATTCGTCTAAAGAGCCAATCAAGTGATCGGCAATTAAGTATTCGTTTTCATCCAAATCTTGCATGTCCAATTGGTCTTCCAGCAATTCGCTAAAAGTTTTCCCAAAAGAAATAGGCATTGATTTATCTTCAACATCGGCTCCATGGTTGCGGGCTGTGTATTTATAAGAAGGTTCATCATCGCTGTAATCCGAAAAATCGAATTCCTTTTCAGATTCAGTTGCTTCCTTAGACGAATCGTTGTACTCCTCTTGACTTTCTCCAAATTCATCCTCTTCCGCATCACGCCCTTCTTCCAGAGCAGGATTTCTTTCAAGCTCCTCTTTTATACGCGCTTCGATAGCTACGGTAGGCACTTGTAGTAATTTCATGAGTTGAATCTGTTGAGGACTCAACTTCTGAAGCATTTTCAGATTTAATGTTTGTCTTAGTGCCATAGCTTTTCAATATTACAAGATAAAAAAACAGGTAAGCCAATTAGCGTGCCATGGGGTTTTCTTTGCATTTTATTTCATACCAAAAAATCTCCTATTCAGTGACTTTCTTTTCATCAGAATATAAATCGGTAATGCCCATATTGTAAAACATAAACGCCCACCTATCTGCCTGTTCTTCAATAACTTTAGCTGTCGGCTTTCCCGCCCCATGACCTGCTTTTTCTTCTATACGAATTACAACTGGATTAGTTCCTTTGTGTTTTGATTGCAACTCAGCAGCAAACTTAAAACTGTGGGCGGGTACAACTCTATCATCATGATCTGCCGTAAAAACCATTGTAGCAGGATATTCTGTGCCTTCTTTAAGAGTATGCAATGGAGAATATCCTTTCAAATATTCGAACATTTCTTTGCTGTCTTCACTACTTCCGTATTCTGGAGTCCATCCATAGCCCACTGTGAATTTATGGTAGCGCAGCATGTCCATTACGCCAACATGAGGCAATGCTACAGCATATAAATCTGGTCGTTGAGCCATGCAAGCCCCAACCAAAAGACCGCCGTTTGAGCCGCCTTCGAGTGCTAGTTTTTCTTTAGAGGTATAACCTTCTTTTATCAAAAATTCAGCACCAGCAATAAAATCGTCGAACACATTTTGTTTGTTCATTAGCATTCCTGCTTTGTGCCAATCTTCGCCAAACTCTCCTCCACCTCTTAGATTCACCATAGCATAAACGCCCCCATTTTCTAGAAGAATAATGTTTGAAGTGCTAAATGAAGGCGATAGACTAATATTAAATCCACCATAGCCATATATCAAGGTTGGATTGGTTCCATCTAATTTCAAACCTTTTTTATGAACTACAAACATTGGAATATCAGTTCCGTCTTTGCTCTTAAAGAACACTTGTTTTGCTTCGTAGCCTGAAGGATCAAACGCCAATTCTGGTTGGTAGAAAACTTCAGATTTTCCTGTCGCTACATCGTATCTGAAAATGGTAGACGGATAGGTAAAAGAAGTGAAAGAATAGAATAACTCCGTTGCATCCTTTTTACCGTAGAATCCACCTGCAGAACCAGGAGCAGGTAGTTCTATTTCTTTGTTATTGGAACCATCATAGTCCATTTCAAAAATTCGGTTTGTTGCACTCATTAAATAAGTTGCATACATTTTGCCACCGCCAGTGCTAACGGATTCTAATAAATTATCAGATTCAGCGATAATGTCCATCCAATTTTCCTTTGCCACCTTACCTGGGTCAATCGCTACCAATCTATAATTAGGTGCATCAACATTCGTTCTAACTAAAAATTTGCCGCCAATAAAATCAACAACTCCACTTTTGTTTTCATATCCAGGAATCAAGATTTCAAAATCTGCTTCGCTATCTGCTTTCCTATATCTTAATTCGCTGCCTTCGGTCCCGTTTTGTTTGTACAGAATAGTGTACTCATCATCTTCTGTATTTGAGCAATAGTGGTACATTTTCGGGTTTTCTGGATCAGCATAAATCTGCTTATCCTGATCTTGCGACGCTCCTATAGTATGATAATAAATCTGATGATTTTCATTAGCTGCAGAGTATTTAGTTGCCTCATCAGAAAGTGGATATCGGCTATAGAAAAAACCGTTTTTATACCAATTTACACCTGAGAATTTTACCCATTGAATTACGTCGGTCATTTCGGTGTTAGTTGCTACTTCTCTAACATGAATTTCTGACCAATCTGAACCCGCTTCTGAGCGAATGTAAGAAATGTATTTGTCGTCATCTGATGCGCCAGAAAGTCCAATAGCAATAGTTCCATCTTCACTTAAGGTATTTGGATCAATAAATACTTGAGGTTCGCCATCCGTCCCTTTTTTATAGTAGATAACCGACTGATTTTGTAGCCCATCATTTTTATAAAAGAAATAATATTCACCCACTTTTCTCGGAGAAGAAAGCTTTGGGTAATTCATTAATTGCTCATAGCGTTTGGCTATTTTTTCTCGATAAGGAATTTGAGCTAAATAATCATTTGTCACTTTATTCTGAGCAACAACCCAGCTTCCAGTTTCTTCCGAAGTATCGTTCTCCAGCCAACGATATGGATCTGCTACTTTGGTTCCAAAATAATCGTCAATAACCGTTGTATCTTTTCTAGTATCAGGATAAGTAAGTCCTTTTTTCATTTCTTTTTTCTCTGGTGTTTCACAATTAACCAACGCAATAGCACCAAGTGCTATAAGGGAAGCAAGCGAAATATGTGTAAGCTTTTTCATCTCTAAAGTTTAAGACTGCTAAATTAGGTTGGATTTTGAAATAAAGTAAAAAAATGAGCTATGGACGATATAAGACTGCGGTTTTTGTTAGGAAGCAATAAAAAACGTTGTCCTTATTGTTTTTTCTCTTTACTTTTTCGGTTGTAATGGGCAAGACTCTAAGCAAAAGTCAATTGCTGAAGTTCAATCAACTACAACTAATGAAACAGATTATTCGCCATTTAAAATTGATAGCGATGGTAATACTATTGAAACTCGATTTAAGATAAGTAAACAGATTAAAAGGCAAGTAATAGATCAACATTCTGTTCAATTTTACCTAAAAAACCTAACCTTAAAGCCCATAAAAGCAGAAGTTAAGTTGTACAACGGAACATCTAAATGGAATGATAATGTTTATTGTTCCGTTGTTAATTTGCCGATTGGAACAAAAGACTTGCATCAATGTACAGACGCGATTATGCACTTAAAAGCGCGATACCATTATGAAAAAGAGGACTACGATAGTATTGGATTTCATTTTGTAAATGGATTTTATTGTGATTATAAACATTGGAAAAATGGTTGTAAAACCTCTAGAGACAAAACCACGTGGGAAAAAAGAAGCCTACCAAGCAATTCCGAAGAAAGCTTTTGGCAATATTTAGAAACTGTTTTTATGTATGCCGGTGCAGCTTCTCTGACAAAGGAGCTTAACCAATAAACTTAAATGAACTCCAAGCTGGGGATGTCCGCATCCTAGGCGGAAGTCCTGGGCATGCTGTGATTGTTTTGGATCTAGCAATTGACAAAAGAACAAATGAGAAATACTTTATACTAGGCCAAAGTTATATGCCCGCGCAAGAAATTCAGGTCTTAGAAAATAACAAAGACGAAGAAATCTCACCCTTCATTACCCTGTCATCTGTTGAGCATATCCTCAGTACTCCTGAGTGGACGTTTTATCCCGAAAACTTAAAACGCTTTACAATAATCTAAAATTCTGCGTTCTTCGGAGTCCTTGGAAAAGGAATTACGTCTCTTACATTGGTCATTCCGGTAATGAATAAAATCAATCGTTCAAAACCTAAACCAAATCCTGCATGTTTGCACGTCCCGAACTTTCGTGTGTCTAAATACCACCACATTTCTTCTTCTGGAATATTGAATTCCTTCATTTTATTTTGTAGGTTCTCTAAACGCTCTTCACGTTGAGATCCACCTACTATTTCACCAATTCCTGGGAAAAGGATATCCATGGCGGCAACAGTCTTTCCATCGTCGTTCATGCGCATGTAAAATGCCTTGATCTGTACTGGGTAATCGTATAAGATTACTGGTTTTCCAAAATGCTTCTCAACCAAATAGCGCTCGTGCTCACTTTGTAAATCAGCACCCCATTCATCGAGTAAATAATCGAATTTTTTCTTTTTGTTTGGTTTGCTATTTCTAAGAATATTGAAAGCATCGGTATATGATACACGCTCAAAGTCTTGATCAGCAACCATTTTTAATTTTTCACGCAATGCAAATGGTTGACGCAAGTCTGCTTTCATGTTTTTCTCCTCATCCAAAATTCTATTCTCTAAGAATTCAAGATCATCACCACAGTTTTTCAACACGTAATGGATTACGTTTTTCAGAAAATCTTCTGCCAAATCCATGTTATCAAACAGGTCATTGAAAGCAACCTCTGGCTCAATCATCCAAAATTCTGCTAAATGGCGAGAAGTATTAGAATTTTCAGCTCTAAAAGTCGGACCAAAAGTGTACACCTTTGAAAGTGCCATGGCAGCTAACTCTGCCTCTAACTGACCCGAAACTGTAAGGTTAGTTTCTTTACCAAAGAAATCTTCTTTATAGTTTACAGCTCCGTCTTCAGTAAGTGGTGGGTTTTTTGGATCTAAACCTGTTACCCGAAACATTTCTCCGGCTCCTTCCGCATCCGAACCCGTAATTATAGGCGAGTGAATATTGAAGAACCCGTTATCGTTAAAATACTGATGAATGGCAAAAGAAACAGCGTGGCGAATTCTAAATACTGCACTGAAAGTGTTTGTTCTAAATCGTAAGTGAGCGTTTTCTCTCAAGAACTCTAAGCTGTGCTTTTTAGGTTGAATAGGAAATTCGTCTGGATTAGAATCCCCCAAAATTTCTAGTTCTGAAACGACCATTTCTACTGACTGACCTCTTCCTTGAGATTCCACGATCTCGCCCGTTAAGCTCAAGCATGCTCCCGTTGAAATTCGTTTTATTTCTGTTTCTGAATACTTTGCAAAGTCAATTACGCATTGTAAGTTTTTAATGGTTGAACCATCATTCATAGCCACAAAACGGTTACTTCTAAATGTTCTTACCCAGCCTTTAACTGTGGTTTTGAACCCGACTTTTTCGTCTGCAATTAAGGTGGCAATGGAAGCTTTACTCATGTTTTTAGTTTTTCAACAGATTTTAACGTGGCAAAAATAACTGTTTGGAAGGGTTGGGCATTCTGTTCTTGTCTCAATTGAATTGTTTTTGGTTATAATATCCTTCCCAACCGAGAAGTTCATGAAGCACAAAGCGGAAGGAGATTTAGTACCGGTAATTTTTATTTGGAAAAACCCTTCACTCACCTAACACTAACTTCACCGTATGATAGGAGCCATGAGACTCCGCCCACGCAAAGACAAGTTTATTACTAAAAACAAAGAAACTTTGGAAACGAAAGAAACTATTTAATTCAAAAACGTTTCCAAAGGTTTTTTTAAAGATACATTTGCACCGTGGAAAAAATAGACGACAAGTTTCAACAAATTTTAATTGGTGCACTGAACGTATTTATGAAGTACGGAATACGCAGTGTTACAATGGATGATCTCGCCCGTCACCTAGGTATTTCTAAAAAAACAATCTACAAATACGTAAGCGATAAAAAAGAATTGGTATTGAAGGGAATGGAATACCATCACCAATTGGAAGTTTGTGCAATTGATGCTTGTGTTCAACAAAAATTAAATGCTATCGACGAGAACTTTGAGATTTCTAAAGTAATTGTTGACCAGCTGAAAAACGTTCATCCCTCAGTAATGTACGATATTCAAAAATATTATCCAGAGGCCATGGCCAGCTTTCAGGAATACAAAATGACTGTTGTTAAGGATTGGGTTTCTTCAAATATGGAACGAGGAATTGATCAAGGTCTATATCGAAACGATTTAAATATTCCAATTTTAACAGGAGTCTACTTAGCAAGAATGGACGATTTCTTTAATCGGGATTTATATCCACAAGAAGTCCCCTTTGCTGATATTTATCTAGAAACCTTTAGATACCACATTCGCGGGCTAGCATCAGAAAAAGGTATTAAATACCTAAAAGAAAAAGTTAAAAAACACTCAAACTAAATAGACAAATGAAAACACCCCTAACTCTATTTATCACTCTTTGTTTAAGCACACTAGTGTTTGGACAAGCGGAAGATAAAAAGACTTCTTTTAGTCTCAAAGAAGCAAAAGAATACGCCGCAGAAAACTCCTATTTCTCCAGAAGCGCTATGATGGACATAAGGAAGGCAGAACAGCGCGTCAAGGAAATTACCGGAATGGGCCTTCCTCAAATCAACGCCAGTGCTGGATACAATTATTTCCTGCAAATTCCGGTGCAATTAGCGCCTGCAAATTCTTTTAATCCAGCTGCCTCAGCAGACGAATTTTTAGAATTACAATTTGGCGTGAAAAGTAATATGAAGGCCGGGATTTCGATAAGCCAATTGATATTTGATGGTTCTTACCTAGTAGGACTTAAAGCTTCTAAGACATACAGAGAATTAGTGAATGCTCAAAAAGCTAAGACTGATGCAGAGATAGCAAGAGATATAACGAAATCATACGGAATGGTCTTGGCTGCAGACGAAAACTCCATGCTGATTGCAGAAAATGAAAAGCAACTGCAAACAATGGTTGATGAAGCTGCTGCAATGTTCGATGCTGGATTTATAGAAGAAAAAGATGTTGATCAACTTCGTTTACTTCTTCTCAATACCGAAAACCTAAAGATTCAAACTGAAAATCAGAAAAAAACATCCATAGATATGCTCAAGTTTACCATGGGAATGCCCATTAAAACTGAAATCACTTTAACTGAAAAATTGGATGATATCAAGAACCCTTTTTCTAATAAAGACCAAAACATGAACTCGAAATTAGTGGTAGAAAATCATGTCGATTATCAAGCTGCAACTTTGAGCATGCGCACTCAAGAACTTACTCTGAGTAATGAAAAAATGGGAAATTATCCTAAACTTTATGGGAACTTTCTATATGAAGGCAATTCATTCGGAAATGACTTCAATCATTTCTCTAGCGCTGGAAAATGGTTTCCAACAAGCATTATTGGAGTTCAATTGAATGTGCCAATTTTTGCGGGTGGAATGCGTCACAATAAAATACAACAAGCTAAAGTGGGGGTCGAACAAGCCAACTTAAGACTTGAGCAAACTGAACAAGGATTGTTTTTGGATATGGCAACCAAAAAGAACGCTTATGAAACTGCGATCTACAAAATGGACAACTCTTCTCAAAATTTAGAGCTAGCTGGAAAAATTAAAAAACAAACTCAGATAAAGTACTCTGAAGGAATGACTAGCAGTGTTGAAGTTACCCAAACAGAAAATCAATATCTCCAATCTCAAATGACGTATATAATGGCAGTAATTGAATTAATTCAAGCGAAAGCTGATTTAGATTACGCAATTGGAACTAAATAAACATGAAAAATTATTACACTCAAACATCTACTAAAATGAAACAGATAACTGTATTTTTTATAGCGGCCTTGTTCATGGTTTCTTGCGACGAAAAAAATGGAACCGATGAACTTTCTATGCTTAAACAAGAGAAAGATTCATTAAAAGAAGTAAAATCGACAATTGGAGATAGACTTGCCGAAATTGAATTACAAATCTCTGCATTGGACACTACTAAATCTTTAGCGCTAGTGAGCACTGCTAAACCCACAGTAGGAGCATTTAACCACTACTTTCAAGTTTATGGATCGCTTTCTTCTGATAAAAACGCACAGTTATATCCAGAAATAGGCGCTACTATTAATTCGATTAAAGTAAAAGAAGGCCAAGCAGTTTCTAAAGGTCAATTATTGGCAACATTGGATATTCAATCTATACGTGAGCAAGAAGCTGAGTTGAAAACTAGAATGGAATTGGCTGAGACTACTTTCAAAAAGCAAAAAACCTTGTGGGATCAAAAAATTGGTTCAGAAATGCAGTTTTTACAGGCAAAAAACAATACAGAAGCGCTCAAAAGCAGCTTAGCTTCTTTGCAAGCAAACATTGCGAAAGGAAACATAACCGCTCCATTTGCAGGTGTAGTTGACGAAATTTTTCCTAAAGTAGGCGAAATGGCAATGCCGGGTATGCCAATTGTTCGACTGCTGAACTTGACAAACATGTACGTTGAAGCTGATATCTCTGAAAACTATGTTGGCAAGGTAAAAGCTGGAGACAACGTTGTGATAAGCTTTCCTTCTTTAGGAATGGAA
This sequence comes from uncultured Flavobacteriales bacterium, assembly GCA_913020435.1. Classification (GTDB taxonomy): domain Bacteria; phylum Bacteroidota; class Bacteroidia; order Flavobacteriales_G; family Salibacteraceae; genus UBA6770. The sequence continues at coordinate 11,196 of CAJVZZ010000022.1, forward strand.
AAGAAATCTAAAATTGAGCGAATTGGTCAATTTATTAATCCAAACAACAGAACGTTTAAGGTTAGGGTAAATATTGACAACAGTGAGAATATTCTTAAACCTAACATGGTTGCATTGATCAATGTGAACGACTTCTCTAAAGACACTGCAGTTGTTATTAACTCAGGATTAATCATGGAAGGTGCTTTGGATACTAAATATGTATTTGTAGTGACGAAAAAAGCAGGAGTTCCAATAGTTAAAAAACAACTTGTTCAGGTTACTATGAGTTATCAAGGAAAATCAATGATTTCGAAAGGATTGAAAGGCACTGAAACAATCGTTGACAGAGGTGCTCGCAGTATTCGGTCTGGTGAACCAGTTTCAATTAAAAACTAAGACACTCCTTTTTAAAACCCCATATAATGGAAAATAAAGAAAACAAAGGGTTGCATAAAGAGTTCGCTCTTTCAACTGGCTCATTAAAAAATAAAATGACTGTGTATGTGATTACAGCAATTATCTTAATTGCTGGTCTATTTACATATAATTCAATGCCACGAGAGGCATTTCCCGAGATTGTAATTCCTCAGATTTATGTAGGAACTCCTTACCCAGGAAACTCTGCTGCAGATATTGAAAAACTGATTACGCGTCCACTAGAGAAAGAGATAAAATCGATTTCAGGGATTGATAAAATGACCTCTACTTCGGTTCAAGGTTATTCTACTGTTTTTATTGAATTTGACTTTAGCATTTCGCCAGAAGAGGCACTTAGAAAGGTAAAAGACAAAGTTGATTTAGCAAAAGGAGATCCTGCTTTCCCTAACGATTTACCTGCTGATCCTAATGTATTTGAAATGAACATGTCGGAAATGATGCCGATCGTAAACATTAACCTTTCGGGTGATTATTCAGTGGATCAATTGCGTGAGTATGCCGAATATCTAGAAGATAAAATTGAGGCACTTCCAGAAATTACTGAAGTTGACGTTCGTGGTGTAACAGAAAAAGAAATGAAAATTAATGTGGATCTTGCCAAAATGGAAGCCATGGAAATTGGATTTAATGATATTTCTAGCGCTATTCAAAATGAAAACATTACGATATCTGGTGGGGATATTTTAACAGGTTCTACTAGAAGAACAGTTCGTGTTGTTGGTGACTTTACCAGTGCTGCTGATATTGAAGACATCACTGTAAAACAAGAAAAATTTGACATTGTATACCTAAGAGATATTGCTGAAGTAGTTTTCGAAGAAGCTGAAAAAACCAGTTTTGCTCGTGAGTATGAAAAGCCTGTGGTAATGGTTGACGTAAAAAAACGTGCAGGTGAAAACTTAATTCAAGCGTCAGAATCCATTAATAAAATTATTGAGGAAGCAAAAGAAAATGTTATTCCTGATGACGTTACAATTACAATGACCAACGACCAAAGTGATGATACTCGTAGAATGGTTTCTGAATTAGAAAACAGCATCATTTTTGGGATGCTATTAGTTGTTCTTGTTCTTTTGTTTTTCTTAGGATTAAGAAATGCACTTTTTGTTGGAATCGCAATTCCATTGAGTATGCTACTTTCTATGTTTATTTTGGGTGCAATTGGAGTAACCTTAAACACAATGGTTCTGTTTTCACTAATCCTTGCATTGGGCATGCTAGTAGATAATGGAATTGTGGTTGTAGAGAATATTTATCGTCTTATGGACGAAGAAGGCATGTCTGCTTTTGACGCTGCCAAGTATGGCGTTGGAGAAGTTGCTATGCCCATAATTGCTTCTACTGCAACTACATTAGCAGCATTTCTTCCTTTAGCCGTTTGGCCAGGTATAATGGGTGAGTTTATGTTCTGGTTGCCAATAACATTAATGACCGTGTTGGGTTCTTCATTGTTTGTTGCATTAGTCATTAATCCAGTGCTGACGGCCTCTTTAATGAAGGTTGAAGAGAAAAAAACAAACCCTAAAAAACTTACAATTTTTGGAATTTCGATGATCATTATCGGTATTGTCTTTAGAATGATAGATAGTGCCGATGGACCTGCTGGCGGCATGAGTACATTTGGGAGTTTATTGATTATTGGTGGTATCCTGAGCTTTCTAAACGCTTATGTGCTTACGCCAAGTACCAAGTGGTTTCAGGCAGTATTACTTCCAAATTTAGAAAGCAGATATAGGAATTTTGTGAATTTTGCATTAAGAAGAAAAAACCCGATTTGGTTCTTTACCGGAACATTTGGATTGTTGATTTTATCTTTTATAATGATGATCTTTATACCACCTAAAGTGATTTTCTTCCCTATTGGTCAGCCTAAATATGTAAACATATTTATTGAAGCACCAATTGGAACAGACATTATAGAAACCAATGAAATTACAAAGGTCCTTGAAGCAAGGATCTTAGACTACGGAAAACGATATGAAGATAGCACCGGTATCGAAGTAAGAGGAAAAGGCAAAAACTTCCTAATCAAATCTGTAATTGCACAAGTAGGTGAAGGCGCATCTGATCCTGCAGCTGGACCTTCAATGGCCAATACACCTCACAAAGCAAGGATTGCTGTAAGTTTTGTGGAGTTTCAATACCGCAGAGGCATCCAGACTTCTGATGTAATGGAAGACATTCGAAAAATTGTTCGTGGCGTACCAGGCATTCAAGTAACCGTAGATAAAAATAACGATGGACCTCCTACTGGAAAAGCCATAACGATTGAATTAACAGGTAACGATTACAATAATCTTATTACTCAAGCAGAAAATGTGAAAAGCTTCATCAACAGCAGAAATATTTCTGGTATTGAAGAGCTAAAATTAGATGTTGAAATCGGCAAGCCTGAGTACATTATTCAAGTAGATCGTAAAAAAGCGAGACGTTTTAATGTCTCCACTGCTCAAATTGGGTCTACACTAAGAACTGCATTGTTTGGTCAAGAAGTTTCGACATTTAAAGATGGCGAAGATGAATACGATATCGTAATTCGATTGAAAGATGAGTATCGATACAATGCTGATAAATTGATGAATCAAAAAATCACTTTCCGTGATCAGACCAACGGTCAAATTCGTCAAATACCTATTTCTGCAATTGCTTCTGCAAAGAAAACTTCCACCTACAGTTCGGTTAAGCGTAAAGACATGAATCGTATGATTACGATTGCATCTAACGTGTTAGATGGTTACAATGCCAATGAGGTGGTTGCTGAAATTAAAGAAGCTGTAAAGGATTACGATTTACCTGCTGACAACAAAATGGCATTTGCTGGTGAGCAAGAAGATCAAGCCAAAGAATCTGCGTTTTTAATAAGCGCTCTTATGATTGCAATATTCCTGATCTTCTTGATCATTGTTTCTCAGTTTAACTCTCTAAGCACTCCTATTATTATAGTTGGATCGGTCGTATTCTCATTGATTGGAGTATTCCTTGGATTGATTATTTTTCGAATGGACTTCATTGTTATTATGACAATGATTGGTATTATATCCCTTGCGGGTATTGTGGTGAACAACGCCATTGTACTCATTGATTACACCAATTTGGTAATTGCTAGAAGAATGAACGAGCTAGGATTAGACAAAGAAAAAGGCGATAAACTGCCCGTAGCAGAAGTTATTCGTTGTGTTGCCGAAGGTGGAAAAACACGATTAAGACCGGTATTGCTTACCGCAATTACAACCGTCTTTGGGCTGTTGCCATTGGCAACTGGAATGAATATCGATTTCTTTAAATTCTTGAGAGAATGGAATCCAGATATTTATTTTGGTGGAGAGAACGTTATGTTTTGGGGCCCTATGAGTTGGACAGTAATTTTCGGACTTACGTTCGCTACTTTCTTAACCTTAGTTATCGTGCCAGTAATGTACTACTTGCTTATTCGTTTTAAGTATCTGTTGGCTGGATTTAAAGGCTAGGTTATTTAGTAAAACGTAATATTTGAAAGTTCGAATTGCGAAAGTGATTCGGGCTTTTTTTTTGTGCAAAATGTGCTGTTCCAGCTTCTTCAACAATCAACTGGGCTTAAGGAAACCGCTCACCCCCTTTTCAAAGAGTAAAAAGCAACAAAAAACTATATTAACCGGCAGTTATCGCTGCTCTGTATGATAAGTATCTGGATACTGGATTAATAATTTTGTAAGTGAATATTGGTTTCTCTTCACTTTGACTATGGCTGTTAATCTAATTCTGTCCAACTTTACGAAATGATGTCTAATGGAAAAACATTAAAAATATTAAGGGTAAAAGGATGAGCCCTATTTGACTCGTTAAAAGGCGGTTAATTGTTAGCTTGAGTAGGCTATAAATCCTTTTTAAACTATTAATCTCTCTTCAGGACATTGAGCAGAACACCGCTCAATACCAATGCTATTCCTACAAACATTCCCCATTGGTATTCTACTCCAAAAATGAAGAAGTCAAAAGCCAAGGCGTAGATGATTCCTGTGTATTTCATGCTGGTAATAATCGTAGCCTTATCCGCATGCAACGCCTTGGTCATATAAACTTGACCTAATTGAGTAAATATACCCATGAGTACAATCGTTAGCCAGTCAAACCCCTGCGGCCAAACCCAACCGTTAATAGATAATAGTAACATAATGGGTATTGCAACCAAAGGGAAGTAAAACACAATAACCACCGGTCGATCGGTATTTCTTAAAATGCGGATGCAGTTGTAAGCAAGCCCAGCAAAAATGGCTGACCCTATTCCCGCAACTAAATATTTTGTCTCAAGGTCAGGGTTAAAGCCCTTTACAACCACGATACCAATTATTGACAAACCAAAATATAGCCACCGCCTTTTTGGCATAGGCTCATTGAGCATTTTAATAGCAAAAATTGACGTGAAAATGGGCGATAAATACTGAAGCACTGCTGCAGTCGAAATGGGTAAGTTCTGAATCGTAAAAAAGTACAGCGTAAGTGCTATAGTTCCAAATAAGCCCCTAAGAATTAAAAACTTTTTGTTTACCCCAAAAGGAGAAATACCTGCTTGAAGAATTACGACCAAACTCAATGCTAGCGAAACTATCGATCTAAATAAGACGATTTCGGTAGTTGGTAAATGCACTAAATACTTAACGCACAACTGCATAAGCGCAAACCCAAGCACGGAAATCAACATGTATTTTATGCCTTTTGACAAGGTCGCAAAGGTGGGTTGGTTTCTTTAAATGTCCTAACGCTTCTCTCTATTAAAATAAACCTTGTAGAAGTACATGTCCTTTTCAGCATCATAACCTCTTTCTAAGAACTTCTCTCCTGAATTGGCGTCGGTAAAATTCATTTTTATTTGGATATTGGTATCCAATTCAATCACATTTTTGATTTTGCGCTTTTCCTTTTTTAAGGTGTCTTCCGCAACTTCAAACCCGTCAATTGAATCAATTTGCCTTGCTTCTTTATATACCTGCTGATAGTCCTCAAAACGGTCTTTCATTTCCACGGGAGCATCGCGAAACAATTCCTCTTTGAAATCATCCATCGAAAACTGCTCTTGTTGCGAAATAGCATCAACCGATTTAGCCATAAACATGGCTTGATCTTTTGGGTTTCCTTCCGCTCGAACAACTTCTTTCGAAAAATCCTTGCACAAATTAATTACGTTTTTGGTCAAGAAAACATCGTTTTTATCTTCTTCCAAGCCCAGAAAATCGTCTTTCCAGTATTGAGTATCGTAATTGTTTTGATCCACGGTCATGACGCGGTAACCTGACTCTTGTTCAGTATTGAAAATTAAACATCCTTTGTCCAGTTTCTTTATATCAATGCCTTTTTCAAGGTCTAACATTACAAAGTTTCCTTTATCACGTGCCTTAATAAAGGTGTCTTTGTTTTCCGATTTAAAGACTCCGATCGCCTCAACCAATTCTCCTTCTAAAACAATATCACTGAATTTCGCAATGTATACCTCCCCCGATTTAATATGTGGATGCTCTGATTGATTGTAAAGGTGCTTGAGCATATTTACAGAGTATAAGTGAAATTTATCCGGTTCTTCAAAAATCGTTTTTGCATAGCTGAACACTTCATTCATGTTCAAATCAACTTCATGTTTGAACTTGAATAAATCTTCCGATTTAAAAGGCTTTAAAAAGTAACGAAACAAGACCTCTTCTAATTCGTCGTCCAAATCATAAACCCCCATTGATGGAGTACAACCTTCTTCTTTCGACTTGTTCCCAACTGCATGCACAGAAAGCATTTCCAACTTTGCTTCAGATATTTCAATCATTCTCTCTTAATTTAAATTTTTCGCAATGGCCTCGGCCACTTTTTCGCCATCAATCGCTGCAGAAACTATACCTCCTGCATAACCTCCACCTTCACCACTTGGATACAATCCTTCACACTGCGGATGTTGCAAGGTAGCGGCATCTCTAGGAATTTTTATAGGAGAAGAAGTTCTAGATTCTACCCCTACAATTTGGGCTTCATTGGTGTAATAGCCTTTCATTTTTTGATCAAAAGCCTTGAATACTTTTCGTAATCGTTTACCAATATGCTTTGGTAACCACTCATGCATAGGTGACGATTCTATACCTGGGATGTACGAGCAATCGTTCAGTTCACTAGATATTTTTCCTTCGGTAAAATCAACTATTCTTTGTGCAGGAGCTGTTTGCGTTCTTCCCCCAGCATTCCAAGCAGCTTTTTCCAAGTACTTCTGGTATTCTAATCCAGCAAACACTCCGTGTTTTTCATAGGCTTTCAAATCTTCCAATTCAATTTCCACCACAACTCCAGAATTTGCATATCGAGAATCTCGAGTAGAAGTACTCATTCCGTTAATAACCAATTCTTCTTGAGCTGTCGCAGCGGGAACTATAAATCCTCCGGGGCACATGCAAAAAGAATATACTCCTCGACCATTTATCTGCTCCACAGCAGAATAAGGTGCCGATGGTAAATTCTTGTCTCTTGGTCCTTCGCAATGATATTGAAGTTTATCGATAATTGGCTGTGGATGCTCTACTCGCACACCCATTGCAAAAGCTTTAGCTTCTAATTCGAGCCCTTTTGCATGCAACAGATAAAATATGTCTCGCGCTGAATGTCCTGTTGCCAAAACAATAGAAACAGCCTCAATAGCATTCCCGTTTTGATCAACTACACCAACTGCTTTTCCTGACTTAATTAATATATCCTCTACTCTGGTATCAAACAATACTTCTCCACCAGATTCCAAAATAGTCTTGCGCATATTGGCAATAATTTTTGGAAGCTTGTTTGTTCCTATATGTGGATGAGCATCAACTCTAATATCATTTTGAGCTCCATGCTCGATTAAAATATCGAGTACTCGATTCAGGTCTCCTCTTTTTTTGCTTCTCGTATAGAGTTTTCCATCGGAATAGGTTCCCGCTCCACCTTCTCCAAAGCAATAGTTCGAATCAGGATTTACAATATGTTCTCTGTGCAATAATCCTAAATCTTTTCTACGATTAGACACATCTTTTCCACGTTCAATGACTATTGGTTTATAACCCAATTCTATCAAACGTAAAGCCGCAAATAATCCTGCCGGGCCACTACCAACAATGGCAACTCGGGGCTTATCACTTACGTTTTGATACGCCCTCTTTTCTACCGACTCAACAGCAGGTTCTTCGTTGATATAAACATTACATTTTAAACGATACTTAACTTGCTTCGATCGAGCGTCAATAGACCTCCTAAGGATCTTGACATCGCTCACTTCTTCGGTGGGTATTCCCAAATCTAGAGCACATTCATCAATTAACAAATCCTTGTGATTGGCAACTTGTGGCGTTACCGCTATTTCAATTTCTTTCTGCACTATAGTAGCTTTTAGCCAAAAAATAAGGCTCTCGAAAATACATCTTTCAGCCATCAATTTGATTAAACACAATGCTGTTTACAAGTCTTATTGTGAAAATAGCCTTTTAGTAAAAAGTGCGTTTAATTTCGTCAATCTAGGTTGAGAATAGTATTGTAAACAAAAGCTCAATCAAACTGAAAATTATGAATGAAAATAAGAACAGCACCTCAGGCGTGAAGCTTTGGATTATTTTCGGACTGTTTATCGGTTTAATTGTTGGCTTAATTGTCTACGAAGTTCGCCTTTACATGATTGCAATAGAACAGAGAGAAAATTATGAGTCCGTTCGGAAAAAACAATCTGAAGACTTGAAAAAAGTGTTTAAAGAGACAATAGAGCTTGAAAGTACGATAGAGCTTGATAACGCTCAAAAGGAGTCGAACCAGAGTGAAATAACTCTGAGTGACTCTTTATAAACTTTAATGAAAAGAACTATTCAATGCTCCTTGTCCGTTTCCCGGAGCCTCCAACTCAATTGTTACGTGTTCAATTCCTTTTTCAGCAAATAGTTTTCGTATTTCACATTTTAACCATTCGCTCTTTCCTAAATCAAACTCAGCGACATAAAACACGTGCAGACTAGCTATATTAAACTCACCATCCAATGACCAAACATGTAAATCATTTACTTCTCTAACACCTTCAATTTTAAGAGCCAAATTTTGAATCTCGTGAACATTGACATCGTTTGGAATCGCTTGCAAAAAAATATGCATAATAGATTTTAAATTCTTAAGCGCATTAAACAAAATGTAACCAGCAATCAGCATTGAAAGAATAGGGTCAAGAATGTACCAATTGGTAAAATAAATAATGATCGAAGCAACTAAAACCGCACCCCATCCCAGCACATCCTCAAGCAAATGAAGCATTACAGTCCGTTGATTCAATGATTTTGAATTACTGCGTAAACGCAAAACAGCTATTCCATTCATAATCACACCCAATATAGCAAAGCCAATCATTCCTAAACCATTTACCTCTTCCGGCGCCAAAAGCCTGGGAATAGTTTGGGTAATTATCACTACAGACCCGGTAGTTAAAATAACCACATTTAGCAATGCCGCTAGTGTCGATAATCTGCGATATCCATAACTGAATTGATTATCGCGTTTTTTATCCGAAAGTTTTTCAAAATAATATGCTGCACCAATAGCTAAGGTATCTCCAAGGTCATGGATTGCATCGGATAGAATTGCGATTGAATTGGTCATTAACCCCCCAATAATTTCAATGATCGTAAAACTAAGGTTAAGAAAAAAGGCGACTTTAAGGTTTTTGGTGATCGGGTGGACATGCACTCCTGATTGATGATGACCGTGATCATTGTCGTGCGAACAGCCTTCTTTATGCTTATGGGGGTGATCTGCCATTGAGTGGCAAAGGTAATGTGATTAATGAAATTGAATTAATAGTATTTGCACTGCTTTAACCCCAGTTAACATATCAAATGAAATGCAAAATGAGCTTTTAAAGTTGACTGTTGTATAGGATTAGGATTACGATAAAAAATACATTGGAAATATCAAATTACAACGAGGAGCAAATTATGGTTTCCATTGCAAATGGAGACAAAAAGGCATTCGATCTATTGTATGCTCGCTAGGAAAAAAAATGTTTTATTTCTTTTTTCGTAAGCTGAATAATAATCAGGAAAAGTCGGAAGATTTTTTACACGATTTATTCATTAAAATTATCGAAAAGCCAGAAACATTTGACACTTCAAAATCTTTTTCGCCCTGGTTTTATAGCGTGGCTCATAACATGGTGAAAAACGAATACAAGAAAATAGAAGTCCGAAAGGTTATGGATACCGAATCGGATACGACCCAGATCGTAAATAGGGAACTTGATGCAATGTACAGAAGAGCAGTTATTTAAACAGCATTTGTTTATAGAACTGAGTCATTTGAATCAGGACTCTAGTGCAGCGTTTATCATGAAAGTTATAGCATTGAGGAAATTGTCAAAGCATTGAATATTAAAGAAGGAACCGTCAAGTCAAAGTTATTTTACGCTAAGCAGGTTCTTTCTGAAAAACTAGAAATATTTCATCCAAAAAATAGATTTATAGAAAAGAATTTGGATCGATATTTTTAGTTAGAAAGAAAAGTTCTAACCGATACAATTGGAAATATTGAAATAGAAGAATGGAAGACTTTAAACCTAGGAATTATGAATGAAAATAAAATTGAAAATACACTACGTAATGGTGAAATAAATTCGACCCGATTGCACGTAAAAGTTAAACTAGATGCTGCGTTTGAAAAGAAATTTGGAAGCGATAATCAATTCATTAATATTCAACAAAATAACGTAATTCCTTTTCCTAATAAGGTCCGACAACTTTGGGCTCCTCCTGTCAATTGGGCGGCCCTAGCATCAATTGCAGCTGTGTTTATTGTGTTGTTTATGCTTCGTACTGTCCTTAACTTTCAAGAAAACTCAGTCTTTCTTGCTGATTCTTCTCTGCAATATGGAGCCGACAATACTAGCCTTATTGCTGATTCACTACTATATTAAATGCCCTGAATCAAAACAAATAAAAAAGGCTTCGAAATTCGAAGCCTTTTTTATTATCTATTAAAATTCTAGCAATACTCGTTAAACGCTGCAGTTAAATTCTCAGCAATCATTTCAGCTGGTCTGCCTTCAATATGATGTCTTTCAATAAAGTGAACAAGCTTACCATCTTTGAACAAACCCATACTTGGCGAACTTGCAGGATATGGAAGCATGTATTTTCTTGCTTGATTAGTTGCATCAGCATCAACACCAGCAAATACTGTTGTTAATTTTCCTGGCTTCTTATCATTTAAAACAGCCATTTTCACCGCTGGACGAGCATTCGCTGCCGCACAACCGCAAACTGAATTCACCACAACTAAAACGGTTCCTTCGTTATTATTTAAAACAGAATCAACATCGCTTGGAGCGGTTAACTGCTCAAACCCAACATTTGTTAGGTCTTCTTTCATTGGTGCCACTAATTCTGGAGGATACATAATTTTCGTTTTTAATTTTTACAAAACTAGTCCTTAAAGGTAACGTGAAATCGTTAAAGTTTCTTGTCTATTTAATATGAGAAATACGCAACATATTTGACATTCCTTTTCTAGCAATTGGCATGCTCGCAATATGAATTACATAATCACCTACTTCAGCGTATTTATATTCTTTCAAAAATAATTTGATTTCGTCAATTGTGTGATCTGTACTCACAAACTCATTATAATAGAACGACTTAACCCCCCAAACCAAACTTAACATATCTAATATTTTACGATTCGCTGTAAATACGAATATGAATCCATTAGGACGGTAGCTCGCGGTTTTGAAAGCAGTATAACCCGAAAAAGTCATGGTTACTATGCCCTTTGCATGAGCCGTTTTTGCAAGTTGAGCTGCGCTATCACAAATACTATCAGTAATAAAACGCGCTGGTACATCTTCAGGGAAAATTTCAGTGTTGTATATCTGATCGGATTGTTCGATTCGCATTACAATTTTCATCATAGTGCTCACAACTTCAACAGGATACTTACCTACAGAGGTTTCACCACTCAGCATTACTGCATCTGCGCCATCTAAAACAGCATTAGCAACATCGTTTACTTCTGCTCTACTTGGCGCAAAACTATCAATCATAGACTCCATCATTTGAGTTGCTATAATTACTGGTTTTGCTTTATTCCGACATTGTTTTACAATGCTTTTTTGAATCAAAGGCACCTCTTGCAGCGGAATCTCCACTCCTAAATCTCCACGAGCAACCATAAGTGCATCAGCTTCGTCAATAATTGCATCCAAGTTTTGTACTGCTTCTGGCTTTTCAATTTTCGCAACTACTAAGCTTGTCTTATCAGCTTTTGCTATTCTAGATTTTAATTCCAATACATCGTCTGCACTTCGTACGAACGAAAGGCCTATCCAAGGGATATCGTACTTTAAAACGAATTCTAGATCAATTAAATCCTTTTCAGTCAGACAGGGCATTGAAATTTTTGTATCTGGCAAGTTTACACCTTTTCTTGACTTCAAAATACCACCAAAAATTACTTTGACTTCGACGTTCTCTTTTCTATCAGTAGAAACAATTTCGAACTTGAGTTTTCCATCATCCAATAAAATATTTTCCCCTTGTTGAACATCCCGAGGAAAATCTTTATAGTTAATCCAGATTGCATCTAGGTTATCTTTATTTGTGGTAATCTGAAGAAGGTCTCCCGCGATAACCTCTCTTCCTTCACCCATATCACCAATTCGGATTTTCGGTCCCTGTAAATCAGCTAAAATTCCTGTGTGAATCTCTAATTCTTTGTCAATACTGCGAATCCGCTCTAAAACTTCCTGGTGATCCGCGTGAGTTCCGTGCGAAAAGTTTAGGCGACACACATTAACCCCAGTCTCAATAATCTTTTTAAGCATCTCACGGGAACTCGTTGCCGGACCAATAGTCGCTATTATCTTTGTTTTATTATCTAAATATTTCATTATTCCATTAATAAATTTTGTTTGGAGCGCAACCCTTTTGGGTTAACCTCAACTGCAGATAGCACCTCATTTAAAGCACTTAACTGTGAAATGAATTCCTTCTTTTTCGATCGTTCATATATACCATCAATAATTATGAAATAATCGATATCCTTTCGTTCGGGAATTAATAACCCGTGTTCACTTCTGTTCGCGAGCAAGTAATAATACAGTTCTTGGTGTTCGATCAAAAACGTATAACAAGAAAACTCTTGCGTATCTTCCTTATTTTTAATACTATAAGGGTCTTGCTTTACAAAATCAAACTCGAACATTTTATTCAATGCCCACGCTAATCTATAATCTTTAAAATGGCAGTACAACCCTATAAGCTGAAAATCGTAATCGTATTCAAAACTGAGAGTTGCCATACTGCAATATTATAGTATTTGTAATTTCAAATAGCAAAGTAAAACTCACTCTAGAAACTATTGTAGTTTATCCAATGTTCAATAACTCAGTTGCCAGTTTACTAGCCCTTTGGCTTGCATCCTTTTTGTTTTTTCCACTAGCCTTTGAAACACTCTTTCCGTCAACAACAACTTCCGCTTGGAATAATTTTTTTTCTTCCTCAAATATTTCAGAGATAACAAACTCAATTTGATTTTTTTCTTGTTGTGACCACTCTAACAAGGTACTCTTAAAATTCGTCGTGTTTGCGATTAAATCTTCTGATTTCAAATGCGCTATAATTACGTTCTGAATTACTTTCGATGCTGTTGCTAAATTAAAATCCCAATATACGGCACCAATTATTGCTTCCAGACAGTTTCCTGGTATAGACGTGTTTTTAAGAATAATCTTTCCATCGGTTAGAATATGCTTGTCTAGGCCCATTTTAAAGGCACAGTGATTCAGGTTTTTACGATTTACAATCTTCGCTCTTAACTGTGTCAAAACACCTTCTTGTTCAGTTTTAAACTCCTCCATCAACCATTGAGCAACAACTACATCAATTACACTATCACCGAGGAATTCAAGTCTTTCATTATTGCTTTGGACATTTTTATTTCGTGTAACAGAACTGTGTACTAGCGCATCTTGATAGATAGATTCATCGTTAGGATAAAATCCTAATAATTGAAATATTGAAGTTGAAAATGAAGAATATTGTTTAGGCTTTTCCTTTTTAAAAAAGAACCCGAAAAGTCCCACTTAGTCTTTAAACTTTTTCACCAATACTGAAGCATTGTGACCTCCAAACCCGAAAGTATTACTCAATGCTGTATTCACCACCCGCTCTTGAGCCTCATTGAATGTGAAATTCAATTTTGAATCTAGTTCAGGATCATCTGTAAAGTGATTAATCGTAGGAGGAACGATATTGTGATAAACCGCAAATATTGAAGCAATAGTTTCAATTGCACCTGCAGCTCCCAATAAATGTCCTGTCATTGATTTGGTTGATGAAATATTTAGTTTGTAAGCATGGTCTTTAAACACCCCTTGAATCGCCTTGGTTTCAGCAATATCTCCTAGTGGAGTTGATGTTCCGTGCACATTAATGTAGTCTACATCCTCCGGATTCATATAAGCATCAGCTAACGTGCTTCTCATTACGTTAAGTGCACCTAGACCTTCTGGATGTGGAGCTGTGATATGATGAGCGTCAGCGGACATGCCTCCACCTATTACCTCGGCGTATATTTTTGCTCCTCTAGCTTTAGCGTGTTCTAATTCTTCTAGAATCAGACCACCCGCACCTTCACCTAAAACAAAACCCTCTCTATCCCTATCAAATGGGCGAGAAGCTGTTTCTGGAGAATCATTACGAGTTGATAGCGCTTTCAGAGCATTGAAACCCCCGATTCCTGCTTCAATAACTGCAGCTTCAGAACCACCAGTAACAAAAGCATCTGCTTTTCCTAGTCGAATGTAATTGTAAGCATCAATTATTGAATTTGTAGAAGAAGCACAAGCCGAAACTGTCGAATAATTAGGACCCCTAAACCCATGTTTCATCGAAATTTGACCACTAGCAATATCAGCAATCATTTTTGGAATAAAAAACGGATTGAAACGTGGAGTTCCATCACCCTCAACAAAACCTTGAACTTCGTTTTGAAAGGTTTGAATCCCTCCAATTCCAGAAGCCCAAATGACCCCGATACGATCGGGGTCTTGAGTTTCTATACTAATACCTGCATCTTTTATAGCCTCATCAGCTGCTACCATAGCATACTGAGTAAATGGATCCATCTTTCTTTGAGACTTTCGATCAATAAAATCACTGACATCAAAGTTTTTCAATTCACAAGCAAATTGTGTTTTGAATTGAGATGCATCAAATCGCGTAATAGGTGCGGCGCCACTTACGCCGTTAACTAAACCATTCCAATACTCATCAGCATTGTTTCCAATAGCTGTTAGAGCACCTATACCTGTTACTACTACACGTTTTAATTCCATACGCTGATAAACGATAAAGTTATAAATTCAATAAAAAAGAGACGATTACTTTACGTTTTCGCTTATGTACTTCACAGCATCACCTACGGTACCGATATTCTCGGCATGATCGTCCGGAATAGCAATGTTAAATTCTTTTTCGAACTCCATTATGAGTTCTACAGTATCAAGAGAATCAGCTCCTAAATCATTTGTAAAGCTCGCTTCTTGCGTTACTTCTGATTCTTCAACTCCTAATTTATCTACAATTATTGCGATCACTTTGTTTGAAACGTCTGACATTTTAATCCAATTTTAAATTTTAAAAATTATATGCAAAGAAAAATATTTATTTAAGTATAGTCAATGTTTTTTTTGTTGCCTGATAACCAGATTTTTAAGGCTAAAAAGCGCTTTTAAATTGCCTTAAAAAACGAATATCATTTTCAAAAAACATACGAATATCGTCTATTCCGTATCGATTCATGGCAATTCTTTCAATTCCCATCCCGAAGGCATACCCCGAATATTCATTTGGGTCTATTCCACAATTTATAAGAACATTTGGGTCAACCATTCCGCAACCCATTATCTCCAACCAACCAGTACCTTTTGTTATTCTGTAATCTGATTCGTTTTCTAATCCCCACCAAACGTCCACTTCTGCACTTGGCTCTGTAAAGGGGAAGTAAGAGGGCCGCATTCTAATTTTAGCTTTTGGCCCAAACAATTCACTCGCAAAATACTGTAAAGTCTGCATTAAATCTGCAAAACTTACTCCTTTGTCGATATAAAGTCCTTCGACTTGATGAAAAATACAGTGAGAACGCGCTGATATAGCTTCATTTCGAAATACTTTACCAGGTGAAATTGTTCGAATTGGAGGGTTTCCTGCTTCCATTATCCTAACCTGAACTGAACTGGTATGGGTTCGCAAAACCAAATCCTCTTCACCATTCTTGTTTTCAACAAAAAAAGTGTCCTGCATATCTCTTGCTGGATGTTCTTCTGGAAAATTAAGGGCCGTAAAGTTGTGCCAATCATCTTCCACCTCTGGACCTTCAGAAATTGAAAATCCAATTCCCGCAAAAATATCAATGATCTCTTGGCGAACTAACGAAATTGGGTGACGCGCACCCAACTCTTTATAATTGCCAGGAAGTGTAAGGTCATTTATAGACCCATCCTCTTCCTCTTGATCTGAAACAGCAGATTTAAGATCCGAAATTTTTTCTTGTGCAAGGTTTTTGAGTTCGTTCAATTGCCTCCCAAACTCTTTTTTTTGCTCATTTGGAACAGACTTAAAGGCACCAAAAAGATCTTTTAATATACCTTTTTGACCTAGAAACTTGATGCGTAACTGTTCTACTTCTTCAGCAGACATTACAGCAACCTTCTCTAGTTCCTCTTTATATTTTTGTAGTTGTTCAATCATAACTGAGCGGCGGCAAAAATAGCAATTTCATTATGCTAGCCTCAGTAGCCTATGCAGTTTCTAATGTTATTAAAGTTATCTCCGGCATAATTCCAACTCGACCTGGAAATCCTAAAAACCCAAAGCCTCTATTTACATACAAGTACTCTTTACCTTCTTGATACAAGCCGGCCCACCTTGGGTATCTATATTTGACTGGACTCCACTTTATTACACCCGGTATCTCAACCCCAAATTGCATTCCATGCGTGTGACCACTCAACGTTAGATCATAGTTTTTGGCGTTAGGCCGAACCTTTTCATCCCAATGACTAGGGTCGTGAGAAAGCAATACTCTAAAAGGTGCATCTACATTTCCGGTAGCCTTTTCTAAGTCTCCAACTTGAGGAAATGGCGGTAAACCCCAATTTTCAACCCCTACTAATTGAATCTCTTCACTTCCTTTTTTGATGATAGCGTGTTCATTTTTCAATAATTTGAAACCCATTTGGGCATGAACATCATCCATTTGTTGTTGGTCTGCTAAAAAATCATCATTACTTGCCCAAGGTCGGTACATTCCGTAATCGTGATTTCCTTTGATTGAGTATACCCCCTCTTTAGCACTCAATTCGGAGAAGATGTCCAAAAAAGGTAGCACTTCTTTAGTTCTATTATTTACTAGGTCGCCCGTAAATGCAATCAAATCAGCTTTTAGCTCATTCACCATTTTCACCCCACGCTTTACTTCATCAATGTTATCGAAGCTTCCTGAGTGAATGTCTGATAGCTGCGCAATAGTAAACCCATGAAATGATTTTGGCAGGTTGGAAAATTTTAAAGTTACTCGGCGAACTTGATAGGCGTATTTTCCGAATGTAATGCCGTTGATCATTGAAATGAAGGGAATTCCTGCAATTACAAGGCTAGCGTTTTTTACAAACTTTCTGCGGGTAGGATTATAAGATAAATCCTTTTTTTGAATCGCCCTAACGCCCAAAAATGGTAGCGCTAAAATACTGTCTATAAGCACAACTAATCCAAAAATTAGTTTTCCCACTAGCATAGAAAACCATGCACCAATAAGCCAATTTTGAACAGCACTTGGAAATTCCAAAGGATTTCGGAATCGATAAAACATAAATGCTATTCCGGCTATTATGAATAGCTCTGAAAAAAGAACCGTTAAATTGATTTTAGACCAATATTGCTTTTTACTATACCATTGCCTTAGCCTCAAATAGCTAATTACATTCAAAAAAATGTAAAACGCTAAAAACACAAAAAAGCCCATTAACCTGCCATTCATAATTGGACACAAAAGTGTGTTGAATCTTCTGGTTTTATTGTTAGAAATACATAAATACCGCTTGTTTTTACTCGTATTATGACCATTTCCAGTACTTATATTTGCAGGATGCACAATGAGCTCGAAACATATTCTACTTTAGAGAACACTTCAGCGAATAACCTAACTGATTCTTTTAACCGAGAACACACCTATTTGCGCATTTCATTAATTGAAAAATGCAACTTGCGATGCACTTATTGTATGCCTGCAGAAGGAGTAGGCTTGTCTCCTCCCGATTCAATAATGAGTGCAAATGAAGTCCTTGAAATTGCCAAAACGTTTGTAAATTCTGGTGTAACTAAAATCCGATTAACTGGTGGGGAGCCACTATTAAGAAAAGACTTTGAACTTATATACAAAGGCTTAGCCGAACTTCCCGCTGAAATTGGCATTACTACAAACGCTGTTCTTTTAGATAAATACCTGTCTCTATTTAAAGAGAAAGGGATGAAGAGCATCAACATAAGTTTGGATACTCTGAACAAAAAAAAGTTTTCTGATGTTACTCGACGAGATCAATTTGATCGAGTAATGAAAAATATTTACGCTTCATTAAATGCTGGTATTCAGCCAAGAATTAATGTTGTGTTGCTCCGGGATTTTAATGAAAATGAAATCAACGATTTTATTGAGCTAACAAAAGATTTGCCTTTAGTTGTTCGGTTTATTGAATTCATGCCGTTTGAAGGAAATGAATGGAAGACCGAAAAACTGGTTCCTATGGCAAGTATCCTTCAAAACGTTGCTGAACATTTTGAAGGAAATAAAATTGAACGCATTCAAGATAAACCAAACGATACTTCCAAAAACTACCGAATTAAAGGTTTCATTGGGAGCTTTTCCATTATAAGCACTGTAACAAATCCGTTTTGTGATTCGTGTAATAGAATTCGGTTAACAGCAAACGGAACCATTAAAAACTGCTTGTTTTCTGAGGATGAAGTAAATATTCTTAAAGTCTTTCGAAAAAATGAGCCAATAATGCCTGTAGTCAAAATGGCGCTTGGAAAGAAACACCGAATGCGCGGCGGAATGGATACTCTAGAAGAGTTCTCTGATCCAAAAAAGAATCAGGCTAATCGTAGCATGATTTTGATTGGTGGGTAAAGATTTTTGTACTTGCATTTAATATAGCTCAGCATCTCTTCAAATACAAAGTAGGCTTGAGATTCTGAATAGTTCTTTCACATCAAAAGCTCTGCTTTTCAAGTTCAATTACGCTTCCAAAATAACGTTAACCTAACGATTTAATATTTTAAATTCCGCGATTTCTAAGAGCATAAAAAACCATTGCGAAGCTCTGCGAATTCTTTGCGATACTCAGCGTTATAACTACTCACTGTTTATAAAATCCGAAACTTCTAAAAACTAGCAGTAAGGCTTTAGACATCTTTGTTTTTCTACAAACACTTGACTATGTCTAGATTTATAAAAATTTTTATCGTTGTTGGATTAACTATCGCCTTTTTAGGAAGTTGTGTGCCTCAGAAAAAATATGCGGAACTTCAAAAGAACTATGAAAAGAGCGAATCTGAACGCGGATATCTTTCAGGTGCCGTAAAAGACCATGAGACAGAAAGAAATGAACTAAAAGCTCAGGTTGAAAAATTGACAAAAGACTTCGATAACCTTTCTAGAGAATACGATGACACCAAACAAGATCATGATGTGCTGAAAGGTAGATACCAAAAACTGGAAGTGTTTAAACAACAATTGCTCGCCAACCAAGAAAAATCAAGCGCAGTTAATCAAAAAGAGAATCAAAAACTCTTGAAAGAAATGATACGCGCTCAAGAAGATCTTCAGAAAAAGGAAGATGAACTAAATCGTAAAGAAGCGGAATTAAATAAAGTAGCAGCTCAATTGGACGGTTATAAAGCTGACCTTCAAAAACTGGAGAAAGACTTAGACTCAAGAAGCAAGCGTATTAATGAGTTAGAGCAAATGATTGCTGATAAGGATGCTGCTGTTAGAGCTTTAAAAGACAAAATAACAAACGCACTTCTAAACTTTAAAGATAAGGGTCTTACGGTTACTCAGAAAAATGGAAGAATCTACGTTTCAATGGAAGCGAAGTTGCTATTCCCAAGTGGCAGCACCGTCGTAAATGCAGAAGGGAAAAGTGCTTTGGTTCAATTGTCTAAAGTGTTGGAAAAGCAATCGGATATCACCATCTTAGTAGAAGGTCACACGGATATTGACCCAATGAGCGGAACGGGTTTAATTAAAGACAACTGGGATTTATCTGTTATGCGATCAACTTCGGTTGTGAGGCTAATGTTGAATAATTCCAAGATTGACGCTTCCTTATTAACTGCAGCTGGAAGAGGTCAGTTTGTACCTCTTGATCCAGCAAAAACTGCTGCTGCAAAAGCAAAAAACAGAAGGATAGAAATTATTCTTACTCCAAATCTAGATCAGCTCTTTAAGATTTTGGACGAAGAGGCTCAGAAACTTGGCTCAACAAAAGACGAAGATCCTGATTTGGAAGAATCAGACGACGATGTCAATAAGCCTGAGTAGATTTCCTTAAATTCGGGCTATGGAATACCGATGGGAACTAGCCCCGAAACCCGACTCAACATCATTAGAAATTCTTCAGACTTCTTTAGGAGTTAATGAAACTGTCGCGCGGCTTTTAATTCAACGCGGCATTACTTCATTTGATGAAGCAAAACAATTCTTTAGACCTTCTTTAGATTATTTACACGATCCTTTTTTGATGAAGGATATGGACAAAGCCGTCGAGCGCATTCAGACCGCATTAGAAGAGGGGCAGAAAATTCTCATTTACGGAGATTACGATGTGGATGGAACAACTTCCGTGGCGTTAATGGTTACCTTTTTGAATCATTTTTATGCGGAAAATATTGACTATTACATTCCCGATCGGTATACGGAAGGTTATGGCGTGTCCTTTCAAGGAGTGGATTATGCAAAAGAAAATGACTGTTCATTAATCATTGCTCTTGACTGTGGAATTCGGGCACACGAAAAAGTCGATTACGCCACAGAAAAAGGCGTTGATTTTATTATTTGCGATCACCATTTACCGCACGGAGATATCCCAAAAGCAGTTGCCATTTTAGACCATAAACGACCGGACTGTGAATATCCATACAAAGAACTTTCTGGCTGTGGAATCGGATTTAAATTGTGTCAAGCTTTGGCGCAAGTATTAAACCTCGAAGACCATACTTGGCAAGATTTATTGGATTTAGTTGCTATTTCTAGTGCTTGTGATATTGTTCCGCTAACAGGAGAAAATCGCGTGTTGGTGCATTTGGGAATGGAGCAAATCAACTCTAATCCCAGAAGAGGAATAAAGAGCATGATTGAACTTTCGGGCAGAAAAAGCCAGTTTTCAGTTACTGATGTTGTATTCATTATTGGCCCAAGAATAAATGCCGCGGGACGAATTGATCACGCAAAAAAAGCAGTGGAATTACTGCTTTCAGACACCAACGATATCGCTGAAAAATCCAGTGTTTTATTGGAAAAAAGAAATGTTGAGCGAAAAGAGCTAGATAAAAGCATAACTCAAGAAGCGCTAGATCAAGTTATCAATAATAAACTGGAAGACAGAATGTCGACGGTACTTTATGATAAAAACTGGCATAAAGGTGTTGTTGGAATTGTGGCTTCCCGACTTATTGAAAACTACTACCGCCCGACCATTGTTTTGACTGAATCTAATGGCAAGGCCGTTGGATCTGCGCGTTCGGTAAAGGGCTATGATATTCACGAAGCTTTGAATCAATGTGCTGATGTCTTGGAACAATTTGGCGGACACCAATTTGCTGCAGGAATGACCTTAAATATTGAGAACGTTCCAAAGCTTCAAGCAAGGTTTGAAGAGGTTGTTTCTAGGACAATCGACCCAGAATTACTGATTCCCAAAATGGATATTGACTTAGAAATCAATCTTTCAGATATCAACGATAAATTCTGGAGATTGGTCAAACAATTTGCCCCCTTTGGACCAGATAATATGAAACCTGTGTTTGTTACGCGAGGTTGCATTGATGGCGGCTGGAGCAAGGCCGTTGGTGGTGAAAAAACGCACTTGAAATTAGACGTAGTTCAACAAGAAAACCCGGGAGTTAAGATTAGCGGAATTGCTTTTAATCTTGGCCATTTGGAAAAAGAAATCAAGGCCAAAAAACCTTTTGACTTGGTTTATACCATTGAAGAAAATGAATGGCAAGGCAATGTTACCCTGCAATTGATGGTAAAAGATTTGAAGTTTTTATAGGGTAACTTATCCTACAGCAATACAAACATTCTTTGGTTCTGTAAAAAACTTTAGAGCCTCGAAGCCACCTTCACGTCCAACACCTGAGTTTTTAGTTCCTCCAAAAGGAGTTCTAAGATCGCGGACTAACCAACAGTTAATCCAAACTATTCCTGAATCCAATTCATTGGCAACTCGGTGAGCACGGGTTAAGTTCTCTGTCCAAACAGTAGCCGCTAAGCCATATTCAGTCGAATTTGCCATCATCAGCACCTCTTCTTCGGTATCGAAAGGCATAATGGTAACAACTGGACCAAAAATCTCTTCTTGATTCGTACGGCAATCAAAACTCAAACCTTCTATAACCGTAGGTCGAATGTAATACCCATCCGCATATTCGCCTTCTAAATGCACCTGGGTGCCTCCTGTAAGCACAGTTCCTCCCTCTTCTTTTGCGAGTTCGACATAAGACAGTACTTTTTCCATGTGCGACTTAGAAACTATCGCACCCAGTTGAGCATTAGGATCCAGTGAATAACTCACTCTTCGTTTGCTTACTTTTTCTACAAATGCCGTTTTAAACTTATCGTAAATCCCTCTTTGCACAAATATTCGAGATCCACAAAGGCATATCTGACCTTGATTGGCGAATGACGATGCCATAGTTGTAGCTAGCATCTTATCAAAATCGCAATCGTCAAAAATGATGTTTGGATTTTTACCGCCTAACTCCAGTGAAAGTTTTTTGAATTTTGGAGCCGCAACTCTAGCAATCTGAGCGCCAGTAGATGTTCCACCCGTAAAGGAAACTGCACAGATAGCATCGTTTTCAGATATTTCTGCACCCACTTTTGGGCCTAAACCGTGCACAATATTCAAAACACCAGCGGGCAATCCTGCCTCAATGCATATTTCAGAAAGTAGGTAAGCCGTCATCGGTGTAACTTCTGATGGTTTTGCAACAACACAATTTCCTGCAGCAATGGCTGGAGCAATTTTCCAAGTAAATAAATACAAGGGTAAATTCCAAGGTGAAATACATCCTACCACTCCTAATGGATCGCGGCGTGTGTAATTCACATATTTATCTTCCATCATGTGCGATTCAGAAGCAAAATGAAGAATCGCAGTAGCAAAAAACTCAAAGTTTGAAGCTGCTCGAGCTATGTCAACTTTTTGAGCTAACCACATTGGCTTTCCGTTATCAATAGCCTCAGCTTCAGCAAGTTTATCGTAGTTTTTGTTGATTAATTCTACAATCTTAAGCATTATTGCCGATCGCTTTTCCTTTGGTGTTAATGACCATTTTGGAAAAGCATCTTTAGCTGCTTTAACGGCTGCTTTTACATCACTCGAATCCGAATCTGGAATCAAAGAATAGATCTTTCCTGTAGAAGGATTATAGTTATCGATGTAATCGTTGGAATTTGGAGCTACCAATTCTCCATTGATGTAATTCTGAAGTTTGAACATAGAAATGAATTAGGATACAAAGTTAGAATTTAACTCCGCTTTCATTCAGGTTCTAATCCACCCTTGGCGCATACTTAGAAAGGTAATCCAATCGATATTGAATAAGCTTGTCGAAAAAGGTTTTTGCTTTAGCTGAGTGATCAAATTCTATCCAGCTAGAATTACCATATAATTTTACCAATCCACTATTATTGTATAGGGTTAATTGATAATATGGAATAGTAAGCGAAAAGGTCTCTAGCAAACTTCTGAAGTAAATGCAAACCCCTTTAGGCCTCAACTCAATGTATGCTTTATCTGGGTAATTATCTTTTTCCAGTTCAGTCCTAATGTCAATAGAACAAGATTTAATATTCATTCTTGGAGATCCAATTCCACCCATTTTAAATCGAGTCCAAAAAGAATAGGAAGATCCTACTGTCTTTTGAATCTCGGCATTAATCCTTTTGTTATTGTAAGAAACGTTACGTAGCATATTAAATAAGACAAATTATATAATTAAATGTTATTTATAGTCCACCTTTTTTTTACTGGATTGTTTTACTAGAAACGAAAGGACATGGGCGCTTTATTAATTATTGGAGGAAGTAAAGGAATTGGAAATGCTTTATTAAAATTAGAAGTTGAAAACCGAAAAGTGGTTAACATTAGCCGCACAGCTCCTGAATTTGAGCACCCCAATCTCACTCATTATGGATTGGATGTTTTAATTGACGATTTACCCAATATTGAAGAAATCGACGGAATCGTTTATTGTCCAGGTAGTATTAATTTAAAACCACTCGGATCATTGAAGTTAGAAGATTTCAAAACTGATTTTGAAGTAAATGTGCTTGGTGCCGTTCGAGTAATTCAAAACTATTTTAGGAAATTAAAAAAAGGTCATAATCCAAGTATTGTACTATTCAGCACTGTGGCCGTTTCTCGCGGAATGGCATTTCATGCATCAGTTGCTGCTGCGAAAGCTGGTGTTGAGGGTTTAGTAAAGTCTCTAGCGGCAGAATTTGCTCCGGCAATTCGTGTAAACTGTATTGCTCCGAGTATTACGGACACGCCATTAGCGGCAAATCTGCTCAAAAATGAAGAACGTAAAGAAGCGTTAGGAAATAACCACCCACTAAAGCGAATAGGTTCAGCAGAAGAGGTGGCTCAATTAGCCAGCTTTTTACTTTCTGATAACGCCTCAAATATTACGGGTCAAATATGGGGAATTGACGGCGGAATGGGTAATATAAAATGATTTTAAAAGCAAATATTTGAACTAAAAGAATTGCTACTTATTTAAGCAAAAAACCAACCTTTGCGGCTCAATGTTGCACTACCTAAAAAATTGGAATAAATACCTGAAAGCGTTCTTGTTGTGGAGAAGCCATAACATTAAGAATAAACCTTTTGTGCTTATTTTGAGTGTCTTAATGGGGTTTTTAAGTGCTGTTGGAGCCTATTGCTTAAAACAAAGTGTCCACTTCGTAGAATCCTTCTTTGTAGATAATGTTATCAAGCAAAGCGGATATGCCCTATATTTTTTGCTGCCTATTGTAGGAATCGCAATTGCCCGTCTTCTTATCAAGTACGTTATCAAAGAAGAGGTTGGGCACGGTATTCCAAATACCCTTTATGCTTTAAGTAAAGGTAACGGAATGATTTCCAAAAAGAAAACCTACTCCTCAGTACTTACGGCCGCTTTTACGGTTGGGTTTGGTGGTTCATGTGGACTAGAGGGTCCTGCAGTTGGCACTACCTCTGCTATTGGTTCTAATTTGAGTAAAGCATTAAGACTTAACCAAAAAACACGAAAACTATTAATCGGTTGTGGCGCAGCAGCAGCACTTTCAGCAATTTTTAAAGCACCCGTTGCAGCCATTGTATTTGCAATGGAAGTAATTCTCCTAGACATTACCACTTTCAGTTTAATCCCTTTATTACTTGCCAGTGTCACTGCAGCAATGTTTTCTAGGCTTTTCTTTGGAAATGACCTTCTTTTTCAGTTTCAAATACAAGAAAGCATACAGTTTATAGATATGCCTTTTTACATTCTTCTTGGTTTGCTAGGCGGGTTTGTAGGTGTCTATTTTACCAAAGTGAACTTCTTAGTCTCAAGGATTTTTGGTAAAATGAAAAAGCAACCCATAAAACTGCTGATCGGTGGGTTAATGCTTGGATTACTCATTTTCCTTTTCCCTCCGTTGTACGGTGAAGGTTATACTACCGTTTATCATTTAATAAGTGGAAACACCTCAATGGTTCTTGAGAATAGTCAACTAGAGGGTCTTACAGACAATATTTGGGTGATTCTTGGATTCCTTAGCTTGGTAATATTTTTCAAAGCTTTTGCCACTTCAATAACATTTAGCGCTGGGGGTGTGGGTGGGATTTTTGCGCCTACATTATTCATGGGAAGTATTATGGGTTTTGTTTTTTCAAAATTTATTAACCTAATAGGTTTAAGTAAACTTTCAGAGGCTAATTTTTCATTGGTCGGAATGGCAGCACTTATGGCTGGAATTCTTCAAGCTCCGCTTACAGCCATTTTCTTAATTGCGGAAATTACTGGTGGCTATGAGTTATTCATTCCCCTTATGCTAGCCACATCAATTAGCTATTTGACCGTCAAATATTTTACCGAGCACTCAATATATACTGCTCAACTAGCCAAACGCGGTGATCTCATTACCCACGATAAAGATCAGGCAGTGCTTACTTTAATGGATTTGAAAGAGGAAATTGAGCGCAATTTCAGAAAGGTTAAACCCTACGATACACTAGGGAACTTGGTTAAGGAAGTAACTAAGAGTAAAAGAAACCTCTTTCCTGTAGTCGATAAGGATGGTCTGTTTTTAGGAGTTGTTACATTAGACGAAATTCGAGAAATCATGTTTGATAGAGCTAAATACGAAACCACCCTAGTGCACGAACTCATGCAGATGGCTCCTGAGCACATCGAAACCACCGATGGCATGCGTAAAGTAATGGAAAAGTTTGAGTCAAGCGGTGCATGGAATTTACCTGTGGTACAGCAAGGAAAGTATATCGGTTTTGTTTCTAAATCTAGGTTGTATTCTGAATATAGAAAACGATTAAAAGACTTCTACCAAGGAGTAGATTAGTTAATTATAATTCGACCCGATGGCTTTGAAAGTGAACTAACAATCTGATTGAGTGTTATTTGTTCTTTTTGTAATAGCATAGCCTTATCGATATCTCCAGACTCTTGAGCCGTTTTCATTTCCTTTTGGTTATCGAAAATCATTTTCGCTACGTTTTTAAGCTTAAAGGCATATATCGAACCTTCAACTGCTCTTTTTAATTTATCCTCTTCCGAAGGAACAATAATCTGGTGCTTGTCCCAGGCGTGCAATTCATATCGAGAAGCCAGTAATTCTGCCGTGATTCCGCTTACGTTAACATCTGAATGGTTAATGATATCGGAAATGTTCCAATTATCATCTCCTAACATAGCTTCAATCTTTTCTAGAAGAATAGCAAACTCAGGTTTTGAAAACTCCATTTCATCGCGTTGAATTTCATGCACAATAAACTGGGCAACATTTACCTCTACTTCCTCCTTCGCTTCGTTCAAAAATGTGATATTCTTATCTCCATAATTGAGTAAAATTCGAAGTAGATCCTTTTCTTGATCGTCAATATTATCGCCAAGTCCAACCTTTTTGTCTTGTTGGTCTCCTTCGAAGTCATAGCCAGCTTCTTCAGGTGGCATTTCCGAAGGAGCACCATAGCCTTTATTCTTATCCGCATGGTTCTTCCTCCGAATTTTATTCAATTCATTGATCAGAACCTTTTCTGGCACATCAAGAAGAGTAGAACACTCTTTAATATACACTGAGCGAGATATCTCTTCTGGAATCAGGGCAATGGTAGATACAATGTCTTTTATTAGCCCAGCGCGCTTTATAGGGTCGTTTCCGGTGTCAGAAAGTAATAGGCTCGTTTTAGTAACAATAAAATCCTTGGCATTATCATTTAAATACGATTGAATGTCTTCAATATCATTTGCTTTGGCAAATGAATCTGGATCTTCTCCTTCTGGAAAGGTCACCATTTTCACATTCATCCCTTCTTCAAGAATCATATCAATTCCTCGAAAAGAAGCGCGAATACCCGCAGCATCACCATCATATAACAACGTAATACTATTTGTATATCGCTTTATAAGCTTTATCTGATCTTGAGTCAATGCAGTTCCAGAAGAAGAAACCACATTCTTAATTCCGGATTGATACAGTTGAATAACGTCAGTATAACCCTCAACTAAATAACAATTGTCCTCTTTTATTATTTCTCCCTTGGCGAAATAAATTCCATAGAGCACGGCGCTCTTATTGTAGATAAGAGACTCAGGACTATTTAGATATTTCGGAACTTTTTTATCCGTAAGTAATGTCCTAGCACCAAAACCAAGAGGCCTTCCTGATAGATTATGAATCGGAAATATTACTCTGCCTTTGAATCCATCATAGTACTTATGATCTCCCTTAGGAGATTTTTTTATAAGGCCACTTGACTCCAGGAATTGCTCCTGATATCCATTATCTATTGCTGTTTTATAAAAATACTCCCAATCATTCTTAGCATAACCCAGCTTAAATTTATCTATTGTCTCTTCAGTAAAGCCTCGCTCCTTAAAGTACCCAAGCCCAATTGACTTTCCTTCGTCAGAATCGTGCAAATTTTCTTGAAAATGCTTTTGACCGTATTCAGTAACTATGTAAAGACTCTCGCGCTCGCTTTCGGCTTGTTTTTGCTCGTCGGATTGCTCCTCCTCTTCCAGTTCAATGTTGTAGCGTTTGGCTAAAAAACGAAGCGCTTCAGGGAAGGTGAAGTGTTCGTGTTCCATTAGAAAGGTAGCTACGTTACCTCCTTTACCCGAACTAAAATCTTTAAAGATTTGTTTTTCGGGGACAACATAAAACGAAGGTGTCTTTTCATTAGCAAAAGGACTCAAACCTTTATACTGCCTTCCTGATTTTTTGATATTTACAAAGTCAGCAATGACATCCTCAATTTGAGCAGTCATTAATATTTCATCAACTTTGTGTTTTGGAATCATTTGCTACAAAGCTACTATTTGACGCAAAAAAAACACTAAAAGCAGTTTTCTTAATTCATTGAATACGAAATTTTTATTTAAAAATCAATCGCTCCGTTTCAAGTTTCTCTCCATTGGTCGCGTTTAGGAAGTCCGCGCCTTTTTGTAAATCTCCAAAATCCAATTGAAACTCTAAGGTTATTAGCACTCGAACGGGGCTCTAAACATTATAATTAATGATTTATTCCAGTTAGTTTATTAATGAACCTTTACTGAAATTATCCGATAAAGCAATGAAGGATATATACACAATGCCCAGCGTTGGATTAGGATAACTGTTAATTTTACTCAGTTCATTTTTCTGTTTTCTGAAATATCTAGCAGTTGACCTAAAACAAATGTGGACGTTCTTCTTTGCAGGATTCGTTGTAATTTATCGAAAATAATCTTTAAAATTCAAGGTATACCATAATCAGTATCTCCCTAAAATTGTACAATCAATGAAGTTTTGAGGGGATTTTACACTTACAGTTTAAAGCAAAAAAAAACCGCTTACAGCGGTTTTTTAAAATCTATAGTTGTAATTTTCTAATTAATGGTCAATCGTTCTGTTTTAACTTCTTCTCCATCAGATAGGGTTAAAAAATAAGTTCCTTTTTGAAAGTCTCTAAAATCTAATTGAGTTTCAACATTATTATTTGCTGAATTTGATTCTAAAACATTAGAATACACCAACTCTCCTAAAACATTCATTACTGACAATGTATAATGATCTTTTGATATAGCTTTAAATGAAATATTTATAACTCCCTCTGTAGGGTTTGGATAAATACTTACCGAAGTTTCTTCCACCTGAAATTCATTTACCGAAACTTCTGGAGCATCTGGCGCCTTTCGAGTTATGTATGTAAATGTATCTACGTTTGTACTATCAGTTTTACTCGTCACTTTATAAGTTACGTATGTCTCTGTATATTCTTTAACATCGGCAGGCAGTGTAACGTAATATTTGAAGGAAAAAGATTCACTAGGCTGTATTGTACAATCACCGCTTTGAATTAATCCTATTAAACACTCAAAACAATCACAAAATTCAATATCCCATGAAGTAAGTTGAGTAACGTTTTCTGAAACCAATTCATACTTATAATTTATCGAATCACTGCTGGAATTCGCGATATAAGCACTGAATTCATTTCTTTCATTTGGATATAAATCACAGATCACCGTGTCCTTAACTGTACTTAACTGAGCAACTGCTGGTAAGAAATAAATACTCAATAAAAAAGGTAAGAAAACCTTGTTTAAATTCATGTTCATATTGGTTAAATAAAAAAAGCACCAACACACTTAACCATATAGTCAAGTGTGTTGGTGCTTTTAATTAAATTATTTTTTAACTATTGATTGTCTTACAACAATACCAACTTGGCTAGAAACCTCTACGAAATACATTCCCTCTTCAAGAGAATTCATATCGATAGCGATTTCATTACTTCCAGCTGCAACGCTAGCTGAAGAATTAGAAACAACTGCTCCAGTTACAGAAACAACTTTAATAGTAGCTTCGAATGAATTATCGCTGTTTACTCTTAAAGTAGTATTACCTGTTGTAGGATTTGGATAAATGTTTACTGCAGAAACTGAACTATTTAAATCCAAAACAGAGCTTACATCTACAATACTTGGATCAGTTCCTTCAACAACTGCAATGGAATTACCTGAAAGAATCGTTTGCTGATCTTTAGCTACAAATGCATAAACAACAAGATCTGCAGGAACAACAGGAATATCATTTAATTTTTCTGGTACGTCGTATGTGTACATTTTTGTAAATAATGAACCCTTAGTTGTTTCGCTAATAGATTCTCCCCACTGACCAGTTAAAACTGCTCTTAACATGTGATCGTGACGATATTCACCAGCAGCGTTAATTTTTTCTGGATAAAAACTAGAAGCCCCACTTTGAGGACCATAAACGCCATTTTGAGTAATTCCAACATTTATCATGTTAGTAGGGTTTAACTCATCAGCAGTGTAATAGGCTTCAACAAGCACATACAATTTAAATTTTGCTGGATCATAAACACCCTTAATTCCAACATTAACAGGTGAATCTTCAGTCAAAACATCGGCTCCAAATCCAGCCCATTGACCTCTATTAGCAGCTGTTCCTGAGTTTGTACCAAATTTAGTTCTGTTTACAGTTCCAGAAGGAAAACCTGTCAACTTTACATCCGGGTGCTTATAAACTACGTCACCATAATTTACAGCTCCAAGCATTGTGTTATAATTAGGAATTCCTCTCGCGTAACCTCCACAATGGATATTAATCAAAACAACATCACCAGGTTTATCAGCTGAAAACTCATCTGCGTTCTTGTGTCCATCTGGACAATAACCACATGTTTTACCTGTGAATTCCTCTAATACGACATTTTTCTTTTCTGAAGTTCTACTTGCTAAGTCTTGAGCGGAAAGCCCTGAAGAGAAGATAGCACCAATCGCAATAAATAAAAGTTTTTTCATTTCTAACAGTATTTTAAAATTTGATTCACAATGTTACGCAATATATCATTATTTCCGACATCATTTAATATAAAAAATTGATAACCAGAACTATTGGAGGATCAACGGAACAAAAAAAATCCCCGCAAACAAACTGTTTACGAGGATTTTAGCTTTTATGTTAAAAATTTTATTTAACAAATGTCGTAGAATATCCTTCAATATTTACTACATACATTCCACTTGGAGAAGACGATAAATCGATAATCTCAACACTATTTTCTTGAAGATCTCTTACTTCTTGAAAAATAATTTGGCCTGTAATGTTTACAATTTGTATCATTTTAAGTCCTGTTTGATTAGCAACAACATTTAAACTGTTGTTCGCATAATAAACCTTTCCGAATGCATTGTTGATTTCATAGATTCCTACACCTGGCTCAGTTGCATCACATCCATCATAAACAAATGCAGTTGCTGATTCGCCTTTTTTTACTGTTCCACCAACTGTAACCTCAACAGAGATAAGTCCGTTTGCAGTTTCAGGAACCTCCACTGTAAGTGTTGTAGCTGTAGCAGTTAAAACTGTAGCAGCAACACCTCTAAACTTTACAATATTGTTAGCAGGAGTTGGATCAAAATTGGTTCCGCTAACGGTAACCGTTTC